>BBEG01000538.1 GCA_001312645.1 Rhodococcus sp. JCM 9791 | reverse complement strand
CGGCGAGCCTGATCCGGAGCAGGCGGCCAGGACTCCGGTGTCGGCGAGCAGCGAGCCGAGCACGAAAGCCCGGCGGGTCACGCTAGCCACGGCCCTGCGCCTGCCTGAATTCGGGCGTGCCGGTGGTCTGTGTCAGCACCTGTCGGCGGGCCACGAATTCGTCGGAGTCGATGTCGCCGCGGGCGAACCGCGCTTCGAGCAGTCGCAGTGGTTCGGTCTCCTGCGCGGTGCCGGCTGGCCCGTTGGCGCGGTCGGTGCGGAACATCATGGCCACCAGGTAGATCACCACCGCCCAGAACGCGAACATGCACACGGCCATGACGATCCATCCGGTCCAGGTCAGCTCACCTGCCCAGCCCATCATGGTCGCCTCCTTTCCCAAAGTTCGTGTCTTCAGCCTGGCGCGTGTACCCCCCGATTCGTGTGGAGGTCGTATGAAGATTTGCTCAAGAAGCCCCGCCGCGCCGTCGACACCAGGAATGGCTGGTGATGATGGACGCCATGGACTCCTCTCACTCGCAGCCCACCCCGGCCGCGACCCGGCGGCGCCGCCGCGGCCACCGACGGGGTTGCGGGCGATGGTCGTCGAGGACGAGGCACCGTTGGCGAACCTGATCGGCTCGTATCTCGAACGCGACGGGTTCGAGACCGCGATCACCGGTGACGGCGTCGACGCCGTCACCCTCGCCCGGCAGGTCGACCCCGACGTGGTGGTCCTCGATCTCGGCCTGCCAGGACTCGATGGGGTCGAGGTGTGCCGGCAACTACGCACCTTCTCCGACGCGTACGTGGTGATGCTCACCGCCCGCACCGAAGAGATCGACACCCTCATCGGGCTGTCCGTCGGCGCGGATGACTACATGAGCAAACCGTTCAGCCCCCGCGAGCTGATGGCCCGCATCCAGGCCATGCTGCGTCGCCCCCGCGCCGGCCTCGCCGCACCGAGGCCGGCCGACACCACCACCACCACTGCCGCTGATCTGATGCACCGTGTCGGTGACCTGACCCTCGATGTCGACGGCCGCGAGGTCACCGTCGACGGGCGGCCGGTGGCGTTGACCCGCACCGAATTCGACGTCCTGGCCGCGCTGGTACGCGATCCCGGGGTCGTGCTCACCCGCGCCCAGCTGATCGAGGCGGTGTGGGGGCCGAGCTGGACCGGCGACGCGCATCTGGTCGACGTGCACATCGGTCATCTGCGCCGCAAACTCGGCGACGACGCGACCCGCGGCCGTTACGTGCGCACCGTCCGCGGCGTCGGCTACCGGATGGGCACCGGAGCATGAACCTCAGACCCCCGCATCGAGGTCGTCGATGCGGCGAGCCCTGACCGGGTCGAGTTTCGGCACCCGACTGTTCCTCGCGTTGACCGTGGTGGTGGTCGGCTGCGCCGCCAGCGCCTGGCTCGTCGCCTCCGCCCTCGCTCCGGGTATCTTCCGCGACCACCTCGGCCAGGCCGGCATCGACCACAACTCCAGTCAGGCCGCCCATGTCGAAGAGGCGTTCGCCTGGGCGATCATCCTGGCCTGGGGTCTGGCGGTCGCGCTCGCGGTGCTGCTGGCGTTGGCGGTGAGCTGGTATATCACCCGCCGTGTGCAACGTTCGTTGACGGCGGTGACCGTCTCGACCGCCCGGATCGCCGGCGGCCACTACGACACCCGCGTGCACAGTCCTGGGTTGGGCCGCGAATTCGACGAGCTCGCCGTCACCGTCAACGAACTCGCTCGCCGTCTCGACGCCACCGAAAGCACCCGTCGCCGGATGCTCGCCGACCTCGGCCACGAGATGCGCACCCCGATCGCGACCCTCGACTCCTACCTCGAAGCCCTCGACGACAGCATCCGCACCCTCGACGACGACACCCAGCAAGTCCTGCGCGATGCCACCCACCGGCTGGGGCGTCTCGCCCAGGACATCACCGCCGTCTCGCGCGCCGAAGAACACCTCACCCGTATCCGGCCGGTGCCCACGACCACCGGCGCCCTGGTCACCGCCGCGGTCGATGCGGCGCGTGAACGGTACGAGAGCAAAGGCGTCGTAGTGCACAGCCGGCTCGACGACTCCCTGATCGTGATGGTCGATCCCGATCGGCTCGGCCAGGTGTTGGGTAATCTGCTCGACAACGCGCTGCGCCACACCCCGGCCGGCGGCACCGTCACCGTCACCAGCAGGCGCGCGAACAATGATCGGGTGGAGATCGCGGTGGCCGATACCGGAGAGGGCATCGCCGCCGATCACCTCGAGCATCTCTTCGACCGTTTCTACCGGGCCGACACCGCCCGCGCCCGCCGACACAGCGGCAGCGGCATCGGCCTGACCATCACCCGTGCCCTCGTCGAAGCCCACCACGGGCGCATCCGAGCACACAGTGACGGGCCGGGCCGTGGGGCACGCTTTACGATCGAACTGCCCGTCATTGCAGTCTGACCTCGGAGCCTGCTTCGGTGTTGCCGTATCCGGCACATCTCAATCCGTGGACTCACGACCTTCGAGCGCGGACCCTCGACTCGAGGGACTGAACGCCTCCGTCATGTTTATTGTCATCGGCGCCACCCCTGTCAGGCGGGGGCGCGTCGGGAACGAGCTCGGCGATCAGCGCCTCCACCTTGACTTTGATCTCGTCGCGGATCGGACGTACCGCCTCCACCCCTTGCCCGGCCGGATCCTCGAGCACCCAATCCCGATAGGACGTGCCCGGAAACACCGGGCAGGTGTCGCCGCACCCCATGGTGATCACCACATCGGAGGCATGCACCGCGTCGACGGTGAGGATCTTCGGGTTCTGTGCGGAGATGTCGATGCCCACCTCGGCCATGGCTTCGACGGCGGCCGGGTTGACCTGCTCGGCCGGTGCCGAGCCCGCGGAGCGGACCTCGACCCGGTCGCCGG
>BBEG01000537.1 GCA_001312645.1 Rhodococcus sp. JCM 9791 | reverse complement strand
GACGTCGACCGGATGCGTTGGTCGCGCAGTGCGTTGAGTTGGGCGCGCAGTGTCGAGAGGCCGGCCTGGTCGACTGCAGTGGAGATCCGTACCCGCCGGTCGCGCAGACCGTCGAGGTCGGCCTTGAGCTTGGCGAGCCCCGCGTCGTCGACGTCCACCGCGACATTGATCGAGTGATCCTTGAGCGTCGCGAGCTGGGCCTTGACGTCCTTGATCGCGAGCCCGAGGTCCTTGTCGTGGCCCTTGAAATAGACGTCGACGGTACGTGCATGTGTCAGCCTCCGACGTTGAGCGGCGATGCGATCACGATGGACAGCACCGCGACGATAAGCGACGAAGCGACGAGCCGACCGAGCCACGTCGCGTGGGACTCGATGTCTGAGACCCGGTCGACGAGTCCATCGAACACGTCGCGGTGGACGCGGGTGTCCTCGATTCGCTGCATCCCTTGCCGGAACTCGATTCGCAAGCGCGCACGTCATCTCGTATTTCTGCGGTGATGTCGTACGGTGGGATCTCAGCCATGGCTTCCGCCGTTCAGGCGTCGCCGGCTGTCGGCGATGACGTCGTCGAGGTCGGACACGTTGTAGGACACGTTGTACTGGACGGGAACGTCGGTGCCGTCGCCGAGCTCCGCGGTTGGGCGCTTGACGTAGAGGCCGGCCAGGAGCAGCGCAGCCGCGCCGAGGATCTCCGAGAGTTGACCGGTCCAGGCTGCAGCCTGTCCGCGGTGATCCATCCCGCGAATGCGGAGGCGCCGAGCACTACCGCGACGATGCCGTAGGCGATCTGTCGAATGGTCGGCCAGTGCTGAGCGATCCTGCTCACTTCCGGTCCTCCAGCATCTTGAGGATGGTCTTGGTGTTTGCGTGTGCCCTCGCCGCATGGCCGTCCGCGGTGAAAATGAGCGAGGCGGCGGAGAAGGGCTTCCCGTCGACGAGTGACGGTTTCGGTTCGATGAGGAAGTACCAGAGGTCGCGTGTCTTGGCGAGCAGCTCGACCTGCTCCTCATGTGAAAGTGCCATCAGGAAACCTTCCTGTTCTGGTGGTGCGGTCGCCTCGCCGTAGAGACCGAGGTGACCGTTGTTGAGCCTGTCCGCGAACGACCGGATCCGGGCGTCGCCCTCGCCGAATCCGAGCTGGTAGTGCATCTCGTCGGCGCGGTTCCAGTCGGCGCCCCAGAACACCGTGCCCTCGAACAACGCCAGTCCGCGGCGCACCTTGGCGATGCGATCGGCCGGCATCCTGCGTAGGCCCCACGGGTACTGGGGTGCGTTGAGGTCGAGCGCGGTACCCGACAGGTGGTTGGAGTTGCCGACGTCGTTGGTCGCCGACCAACCCCAGACCGGCGACGCCAACGGTTCGACGTTGTGGTGGTACCAGAGCAGCCACGCGTTGAGGATGGTGGCCGCGTCGCCGCTACGGACAGGAGCGGTGTTGGTGTACGGCAGGACGTTCGCGACAACGCACTCGTTGCGGTCGCACATCCGCCAGCCGTTCTCGCTGTACTTGTACCCGTAGATCTCTCGGAAACTCACTTCCGCCCCTGTCGTCGTGCGGTCTCGTTCGCCACCGCGATATACGCTGCGCGCTCTAGCTGGGTCAGCTTGCGGGCCTCACTCGGTTGCACTCCGGTGACGAGCACGAACCGAGCCTCACGGGTGGCCTGCCTGCGCTTCAGCGCTTGGCGTCTTTTCCCGCCTCGTCGTCCTCTCCCGCGACGAGACCGGAGTCGTCGATGTGCTGGGAGATGGTGCGCTTGTTGTACTCGTCGTACTTCAGGCAGGGTCGGCGATCTTGCACCGCACGTAACCGACGGCGCGGGCCAGCTTGCGCAGCGGGATCTCGCTGGTGACCTCGGTGCCGAGCAGCAACTCGACCTCGTCGTACTGCTCGCCGGTCAGTTCGTCGATCTGAAAGCGTGCCATCTCTAGAGTCCTGCCTCTCGTAGTTTGCTGTCGATTTCCCGCTCGAGGCGGGCTCGGCCGAAGTCGGCGACCGAGTAGAGACTTCGGTACAGCCAGCGGTTCGGGGTCTGCCCGTCCCAGCGGGTGCCGTAGTGGTTCATCGCGACGTACACACCGCCGTCGTGCGAGCGGTACTCGTCGCCGCCGGCGTGCACCTCGGCCTTGAGGTTCGACGACTTGCCGGTCAGTGACCGCGCAGTCGCTCCGTGGTACCGAGGTGCCTCGCCGTGGCCAGTGCGGATGATGCGGTTACGGATGTCCCCGAACGCCCGAGGCAGGCGGCGTATCTCTTTGCCTGCCTTGGTCAGTCGGGCGTCGAGGTCGACGATCCCGTCAAACTCGACGTCGATTCTCACGGCGTCGTCGTGGTGATCTCGACCGGCGGATCAGTCAGGTCCCACTCGACCTCGAACTCGAACTCGGTGTTCACGTCACCACCGATGTTCGGCTTCTTCTTGATCGTCGCGGACGCCTCGTAGTGCGGCTCAGTGACCGACGGGTCCTCGTTGCCGTACGGGGCGAGCGTCACGACGGCCTCGCCGCCGGCGTTCTCCCACACGTACTTCCAGAACGACGCTGCCAGGTGCGACTGGAACGCAGTCCCGCGGAACACCCACCGACCGTCACCGGCACCGGCCGACTTGAACGTCTGGAACTTGGGGTCCTCGTCGAGGTTCTCGAACCGGGCGCCCTTGATGTGCGCGCCGTACTCGACACCGGCGACCGCGATGGACAGACCGATACCGTCGTGGAACCCGAGTGCAGTCTTAGCCATGATCAGCTCTCTTTCATGTTGATGGGGAAATCGATCGACACATACGCGCCGACTGTCAGGGACTCCTCGGCCGTGCCCGCGATGTACGGGCGCACGTCGACGAGCTTGGGGACACCGTCGCCGGGGACGGTGCCGGTGTTGTCG
>BBEG01000536.1 GCA_001312645.1 Rhodococcus sp. JCM 9791 | reverse complement strand
CTCGGCGATCAACCGCGCTGTGCGGTATGCCGTGCCCGACGGCGCGTCGGCCTTGTTCGGGTGGTGGAGTTCGATGACCTCCACGGAATCGAAGAAGCGCGCGGCGGCCTGCGCGAATCGCATGGACAGCACGGCACCGATCGCAAAGTTGGGTGCGATGAGCACGCCGATCTCGGGTTTCGCGGCGAGCCATCCCCGGACCTGCTCGAGGCGCGCGTCGTCGAATCCGGTGGTTCCGACAACGGCGTGGATGCCGTTCTCGATCAGGAACTGCAGATTGCCCATCACGACGTCGGGGTGGGTGAAGTCCACCACGACCTGGGTTCCGGACGACACGAATGCGTCGAGGCCGTCGCCCTTGTCGACTGCCGCGGCCAGTTCGAGGTCGGCTGCTGCATCGACTGCGTCGCAGATGGCCTGACCCACCTTGCCCTTCGCTCCGAGGACCCCTACCCGAAGAGCTGCCTTGTCCGCCACCGATCCACGTCCTTCCCGTCGCCGTACTCTCGGGAAAGCCTACGCAACGGGCGTGATCATCAGGTCGGCGGGAGGAGGCGCGGTCTCAGGCCACGATCCCGCGCACGGACGCGGGGAGGTCGCGTGCCCGCCGGTAAGGTCCGACGACTGCCGCCGCACAGGGGCGGTGGAGCAGTTCGCCGGCCACTTCACGCACCTGCTCGGTGGTGACGGTCGCGATGCGCTCGAGGGTCTCCGTGATCCCCCAGTGCCGCCCGTAGCTCAGTTCGCTGCGGCCGATCCTGTGCATACGGGCTCCGGTGTCCTCGAGTCCGAGGACGAGTCCGCCACGCAGCGATCCCTTCGCGCGCGCACACTCCGCGTCGGTGATGCCGTGTTCTGCCACATCAGTGAGGACTTCACGCACCACCGTGGCGACGTCACCGAGGTTCTCGGGCTGACATCCGACGTAGGTCGAGAACGCACCGGTGTCGGCGAACGTGTCGACGCCCGAGTAGACGGAGTACGCGAGCCCGCGCTTCTCACGCACTTCCTGGAACAGCCGCGAGCTCAAGCCGCCGCCGATTGCGGTGTTGAGGACCGACAGAGCCCACCGCCTGGGGTCATGCCGGCCGAATGCGCGGACGCCGAGGCTGAAGTGCGCTTGCTCGTTGTCCTGATCGGTGATGCTCAAGGTGGGTGCGGTGCGCAACCGCAACGTCCCTTCGCGGCGCGGTGCCGCGTGGGCGGACTCGTCGAGGTGGCCGGCGAACGCGCGGCGGACAAGTTCGACCGTGTGAGCATGATCGACGTTGCCTGCCACCGCCACCACCATCCGCTGCGGTGTGTACCGACGCACGTGGAACGAGTGCAGTTGGTTGCGGGTCATCGACTCGATCGATTCCGTCGACCCGACGATCGGACGGCCGACCGGATGATCACCGTAGAGCGCGGTCAGCAGGGCGTCGCCGAGGAGATCCTCGGGGTCGTCGTCGCGGATGGCGATTTCTTCGAGCACCACCTGGCGCTCGAGGTCGACGTCGGTGCTGCGGCACTTGCCGCGCAACACCACGTCCGCGACAACATCTACGGCGATCGGAAGGTCGTCGTCGAGTACATGCGCGTAGAAGCAGGTGTGTTCCTTGCTGGTGAACGCGTTGAGCTCACCGCCGATCCCGTCGACGAGTTCTGCAATGTCGAGGCGGATCGGGTGGGGGTCGCCTTGAACAGCAGATGCTCGAGAAAATGCGCAGCTCCTGCAACCGAGGGTTGCTCATCGCGGGAGCCGACACCCACCCACACACCCACCGCTGCCGATCGCACACCCGGCACATGTTCGGTGACCACACGCACGCCGCCGGGAAGCACGGTGCGCCGTACGCCGGTGTCGGCGACTGCCGACGGGGTGTCGAGTGAAAGGGAATCGAAGGTTGTTGCCATGGGCTGTTCTACGGTCCTGCGCTGTCGGTGATTCGTCTGTGGTGAGAGCTGTGTTCAAGGCACGGAACACCACACACTACACGCGACTACCTGTGCCTCCACGTCACCGACCGCTGTGTTCTCGTCACCAACCTCGGCGTCGAGGTTGCGATCCGACGAGCTGTCCCTTCGCGGCATCGTCGCGTCCGCGGTACACGATGTACGGGCGGAACAGGTATGCGATGGGCGCACTGAAAGCGTGGACGAGTCGCGTGAACGGCCAGATCGCGAACAACACCAGCGCCACCGTCACATGGATGTGGAACGAGAGTGGTGCCTCTGCCATCAGGTCGCCCGGGGCTGCAGAATCCAGATCGACCGGAACCACGGGGACACCGTCTCGCGGTAATTGTGCGCTTCGTTGGCCTCGACGGCGCCGATCATCGTCGTGCCGAGCCCGGCGACGATCGCGGCGACCAGCACGACATACATGACTTTGTCGTTGAGAGTGGTCGCGCTGAACACGGGACCCCTGGTGCGCCGACGGTAGACCAGCAGAGCCACGCCGAGCAGCGTCGCGACACCCGCGATGATGCCCGGAACCGCCGCGCCCCAGTGTACATGTGTTCGCTGATGCCGACGGCTTCCGTCCAGGACTCCGGGATCACCAGACCGATGAAATGTCCGAGGATCACCACGAGCATGCCGAAGTGGAACAACGGACTGCCGATCCGCAACAACCGGTTCTCGTACAACTGCGACGAGCGGGTCGTCCACCCGAACTTGTCGTATCGGTATCGCCACCACGTGCCGACGATCAGTGCGACGAGGGCCACGTACGGCACGATGTCCCAGTAGATCTCGCCTGCGCTCATGCCGGCCGACCTCCTTCTCGAGCTTCTCGAGCGGAACTGCCGTCGCTGCGCGGCGGCACGGTGAGGGTGAAGGGCTGCAGTCCGATCGCCTCGGCGGGCGGCCCCGCCTCCGCCAGGTGCCGTGCTCGCTGCACCTCCTGG
>BBEG01000535.1 GCA_001312645.1 Rhodococcus sp. JCM 9791 | reverse complement strand
CCCCGACCGACCCCACGACTCCGACGGACCCCACAGACACAACCGAGCCCACGGAACCCACGACTCCGACCGATCCCACAGACACAACCGAGCCGGAACCGGGCATCACACCAGAGCCGTCCACCCCAGCGCTGACGACCTCGCCGGGACTGAACTCGCCCGGACTGAACTCGCCGACACCGACCATCGAGGAACGATCGGCAACCGAGAGCAGCACCGGTGAGGATCCGGCAACCTCGGACACCTCGACGACGACCGGCTAGGAGTAGTCGCCCTGTCGGCCGAGACTCAGGCCGACACCTGCGCCACCGATACCGACAGCCCCGGATCCGTCCCCACGGACAGAGACGACGGGGTCGCTCCACCCGCGATGAGATGCGCGCCCAGAGCTGCGATCATCACGCCGTTGTCTGTGCACAGCCGTGGTCGGGGTACACGCAGGGTCATGCCGGCCTCCGCGCAGCGTTCCTCGGCGAGCTCACGCAGCCGTGTGTTCGCTGTCGCGCCCCCGCCGAGCACCAGCGTGTCGACACCGACGTCACGGGCCGCCCGCACAGCCTTCATCGTGAGCACGTCGGCCACGGCCTCTTGGAATCCCGCAGCAACATCGGCGACCGGCACCGGTTCACCGGCGCGCTCCTTCGCTTCGACGAACCGCGCCACGGCCGTCTTGAGCCCGGAGAACGAGAAGTCGTTGCGGGCATCTCGCGGCCCTGTCATACCGCGCGGGAACACCACAGCGGTCCGGTCTCCTTCTCTCGCGAGTCGATCGACTTCCGGGCCTCCGGGATAACCGAGTCCGAGCAGTCGCGCGACCTTGTCGAAGGCTTCGCCCGCCGCATCGTCGACGGTGGTGCCGAGTTCGACGATCGGCTTGCTCAAGTCTTCGATATGCAGCAGATGGGTGTGCCCGCCCGAGACCAGGAGCGCGACGCACGGCGGCATCGGTCCGTGCTCGAGCGTGTCGACGGCGACATGGCCGGCAAGATGGTTGATCGCGTAGAAGGGGACGTTCCACGCTGCTGCATACGCCTTGGCTGCGGCAACTCCGACGAGAAGTGCACCCGCCAATCCGGGGCCGATCGTGACACATACCGCGTCGGGCTTGGCGATACCGGCCGAGGCGAGCGCCCGCTGCATCGTGGGTACCATCGCCTCGAGGTGCGCTCGGGATGCGATCTCGGGAACCACGCCACCGAAGCGGGCGTGCTCGTCGACGCTCGAGGCCACCTCGTCGGCGAGAAGTTCGAGGGTGCCGTCACCGGCGAAACGGACGATACCGACGCCGGTCTCGTCGCACGAACTCTCGACCCCCATCACGATCGGTCCGGTCATGGTCGTGGCTCCTCTCGCCGATCCGGGCGGCGCATCGTGTATGCATCGGCCCCACTCGGCTGGTAGTAACGTTTCCTCGTCCCCACGACCTCGAAACCCTCGCGTCGATACAACGCGATTGCCGCGTCGTTGTCGGTGCGGACCTCGAGGAAAACCGGGCCACCCCACCGATCCGCGACACGCAGCAATTCGGTCAGCAGAGCCTTGCCGATCCCGCGTCGCCGCGAGCCGGGGTCGACGCCGATCGTATGTACCTCGGACTCCGGGTCGACCCCGGTGCCGAGCCGTGCCAGCCGGCGTAGCCGAGGAGAGAGCCCGATTCGTCGCGTGCAGCGACATAGTGATTGTGGGGCGAGGCGAGTTCTGAACGGAACGCGTCGGCGCTCCACGGGTCGTCTCCGGGAAACAGCAGGGTCTCGAGTTCTGCGCACCTGCCCACGTCGTCGCCGCGGAGCGCGTCGATGAGCACGCTCATGTGCGACGAGATCCGCGGTGGCAACGGCATCGGGGCGGCGCAGGTACAGCGGCACCAGCGGCTCAGGATCCGTCGCCGCGCGCAGATCGACCGAAGCCGCAGCAACCAGACCTGCGGGCGACGGTGAATACACGGGCACCGAGGGAAGTTCGAACAGGTCGACATGCTGGGCCGATCCCGCGACCCGGCGCGACGGTACGGACGGCACCTCGGCGGGCTTGCGGACATCGGGGCCCTCGACACGACTCCGGGATCCGTCGTACCGAGCGAAGTACACCTCCCGACGCCGCGCGTCGGTGACCACGAGCAGATCGCCGCCGCCGGCTGCTTGATCGTGCACGTCCTGCGCGATCGCATCGAGGCTGCAGACACCGTGGACCGGAATCCCGAGGCATCGCCGAATGCCGCGGCGGTCACCATCCCGACCCGCAACCCGGTGAACGGCCCCGGCCCGACACCCACGACGATCGCGTCGAGGTCGGCCGGTAGGTATCCGGCCTCCTCGAGGCACTCGAGGATCTGCGGGGTGAGGATCTCCGCGTGAGCACGAGGATTGTCGGTCAGTCGCACGGCGAGCGTGGAGATGTGGGCTGCGTCTCCCTCATCGCCGAGTCGGACGAGACCCGAGGTCACCACGGGTGTTGAGGTATCGACGGCGAGCACAAGCACGATTCACCAGGATACCCGGTCCGCTGTCCTGCCAGGACCTCAGCGCCGGTCAGTCGACCCAGGCCCACTCCGCCCGGCGCACATCGGACTCGGGATCACGACGCAATCGCACCCGCAGGTGCCGGTCGGTGAGCTTCTCGACGAGCCCTCCGCCCCACTCGACCACGACGACGGCCGCACCGAGATCGGTGTCGAGGTCCAGTGCATCGAGTTCGTCGAGGGCGTTCGGGCCGTCGCCCAGTCGGTATGCATCGACATGGATCAGCCCCACCGGTGGTGCACCGTCACGCGGCCCCGGCCGGTGTTCGCGGGCGATGACGAACGTCGGCGACGTCACACGGCCCTGAACCCCGAGGCCGTCTGCGAGCCCCCTGGTCAACGCGGTCTTGCCGGCCCCGAGTGGACCATCGAG
>BBEG01000534.1 GCA_001312645.1 Rhodococcus sp. JCM 9791 | reverse complement strand
CGAGGCTACCCGGCTCGTCGGGCACGGTCGCGCAGTTCGCTGCAGGCACCGTGCGTCCGTCGTCGATCGCGGAACGCGACCTGTCGGTGCAGCTCGGTGGCTGGATGCTCATGGAAGCCGCGCACGCGGTGGTGGCGTCTCCCTGACCGGCGTCGTTACCGTCGGTTGTTCGGATCCGTGTTGATCATCGGGATCGGCGTGGTCGGTGCCGAGGCCTGCGCCGACGAACGGCTCTGGATCGGGGCGGTCGGCGTGTGGTCGGTGCCCGACGGTGCCACGGAAGAGTCGTCCTGCTCCGACGCGCTCTCCTCGGACGCGCTGTTCTCGGCCCCGGCATTCTTGCGCGAAGCAGGAACCGCTTGCCGACCTCGCTGATGATCGGGAGCACCGACACGAACACGATCAGCAGGAAGATGATGTCGACGTTGTCGGCGATGAACTGGATCTGCCCCAGCAGGTAACCGAGCAGCGTGACGCCCGCGCCCCACACGATGCCGCCGATCACGTTGTAGACGATGAACACGCGATAGGGCATCTTCGCTGCGCCCGCCACCAGCGGAGCGAAGGTGCGGACGATCGGCACGAACCGCGCCAGGAAGATCATTGCGGGGCCGTGCCGCAGGAAGAATCGGTGCGACTCGTCGAGGTACTTCTTCTTGAAGATCTTCGAGTTGTCGTCCTTGAAGAGCTTCGCGCCGCCCTTGGTGCCGATGAAATACCCGACCTGGTCGCCGAGGATCGCGGCGATCGGGATCGTCACCATCAGCACCCACAACGGTGCGAAGGGCTCGACCTCCGCCGACTTCGATGCGGCGATCAGGCCCGCGGTGAACAGCAGTGAATCGCCGGGAAGCAGCGGAAACAGCAGACCCGACTCGATGAACACCACCAACAGGAGCCCGAGGAGCATCCAGGTGCCGAACGAGTTCAGCAGGTTCACCGGGTCGAGGAAGCCCGGCAGCAGGGCCAAATTGGTCGCGGACTCCGAGGCTTCAAGCAAATTCACGATCCCCAGAGTACCGACGCGTCCAGGGTCGTTCGAATCGCAGAGGTCCGGCGAGACCGGCCCGAGTATCTAAACGCCGTGGCTATTGACATACTGCAGGGACGAAAGGGCACCTGCCACACCCGAGCGGGTAGCCGATCCACTCTCACCTGGAGGACAGCCGCTGTGCCTATCGCGACTCCCGAGTCTACGCCGAGATGATTGCCCGCGCCAAGGAGCATTCCTTCGCGTTCCCGGCCATCAACTGCACCTCGTCCGAAACCATCAATGCCGCTATCAAGGGCTTCGCGGACGCCGGTAGCGATGGCATCATCCAGTTCTCGACCGGTGGCGCGGAGTTCGGCTCGGGCCTCGGTGTCAAGGACATGGTGACCGGCGCGGTCGCGCTCGCCGAGTTCGCGCACGTCATCGCTGAGAAGTACGACGTCACGATCGCGCTGCACACCGACCACTGCCCCAAGGACAAGCTCGACGGTTTCGTTCGTCCGCTCATCGCGATCTCCAAGGAGCGCGTCGACGCCGGCAAGAACCCGCTGTTCCAGTCGCACATGTGGGACGGCTCCGCCATCCCGCTCGACGAGAACCTCGAAATCGCTCAGCAGCTCCTCGCCGATGCTGCCGCCGCGAAGATCATCCTCGAGATCGAGATCGGTGTGGTCGGCGGCGAAGAGGACGGCGTCGAGAACGCCATCAACGACAAGCTCTACACCACCGTCGAGGACTTCGAGAAGACCGTGGACGCGCTCGGCGCAGGCGACAAGGGGCAGTACCTTCTCGCCGCGACCTTCGGCAACGTGCACGGCGTGTACAAGCCGGGCAACGTCAAGCTCGAGCCGAGCATCCTCGACGAGGGCCAGAAGGCCGCGTCGAGGAAGCTGGGTCTCAAGGACGGTTCCAAGCCGTTCGACCTCGTCTTCCACGGTGGCTCGGGCTCGCTGAAGTCCGAGATCGATGAAGCACTGGGTTACGGCGTCGTGAAGATGAACGTCGACACCGACACCCAGTACGCGTTCACCCGCCCGATCGCGGGACACATGTTCAGCAACTACGACGGTGTGCTCAAGGTCGACGGCGAGGTCGGAAGCAAGAAGGTCTACGACCCGCGCAGCTACCTGAAGAAGGCAGAGGCGGCGATGACCGCTCGCGTGATCGAGGCGTGCAACGACCTCAAGTCCGCGGGTCGCTCGGTGTCTGCCAAGTAGCACCTGGTCGGTAGTATCGACGGGTAGTAACGAAGAAGGGCGCCGGCTCGAGCCGGCGCCCTTCTCGTCGTCCGAGGGCGTACGCAGCTATTCGCTGCACACTTTCCACTCCTCGCCCTGGAGCGCGAGGTCGAAAGTGCGAGCCGTGACATCCGACGGATCACCCGTCGTGTGGGCCGTGACCTCGGCGATCGCGGTGTCGCCGGTGATCTGTACCTTGTCGATACTCGATACCACCGGCACCGAACCCTGCTCCACAGCCAATGCGTGGATGTCGTCGAACTCCTCGGGCGCGACCGTCGCGTAGAACTCCGCGAGCCCGCCACACGTCGAATTCTGCAGTGTCGCGAGGTCGCTGAGCTCAGCGCCTCCACGAACTCGTCGATGCTCGCGCGGATGTCGGACTCGGGGGAGTTGCTCTCCCGGTATTGCATGAACGCGACGACAGCGATCACGACGATCACTACGGCAGCGGCGACACCGGCGAAGACCATCCACCCGTGCGGCCCTTACGAGGGGACGGAGGGATCCGTGTCGGTGCCGGTGTGGGCTGGAACGGTGCAGGCTCCGAACGCGGTGGTTCGGGCACGCGCGGCGCGATGCGCTGCGGCTCTGCCTTCGGGGCGTGGCTCCTGACAGGAATCTGCGTCGTGGGTGCCTCGGACGGATCAGGTGCGGGTGGCTCGGGCGG
>BBEG01000533.1 GCA_001312645.1 Rhodococcus sp. JCM 9791 | reverse complement strand
CGGGATTCCCGGACAACCGGCCCGGAGCGCTCGAGGCCGGGGGCAGCGCCGGTCCGGCGTCGCTCGTCGGTCTGCGCATCGCTCGCGACAAGCACATGCAGGCACCTCCCGTGTCGGACGAACCCGTGGTGCACGACGAGCCGCTCGACTCCACCTTGACACCGGTGCTCACCGAATACTGGGACGACGATCGGTCCTGGACTCTCGAGACGTACCTCCGCCACCGCGGATACGACGCACTGCAGATCGCGCTAGGCAAGGACCCCGACGAGATCATCGACGACGTCAAACAATCCGGCCTGCGTGGACGAGGCGGGGCCGGATTCTCCACCGGCACCAAATGGTCGTTCATTCCCCAGGGCGACGGAAAGCCGCACTACCTCGTCGTCAATGCCGACGAATCGGAACCGGGCACCTGCAAGGACATGCCCCTGATGCTCGCGACCCCTCACGCGCTCGTCGAAGGGGTCGTCATCTCGGCGTACGCGATCCGCGCACAGCACGCCTTCATCTACCTGCGCGGTGAGGCAGTGCCGGTGCTGCGCCGACTCCAGGCCGCCGTCGCAGAAGCCTACGACGCGGGATATCTCGGCCACGACATCCTCGGATCCGGATTCGACCTCGAACTCGTCGTGCATGCGGGAGCCGGTGCGTATATCTGCGGGGAGGAGACGGCCCTACTCGATTCCCTCGAAGGCCGCCGCGGACAGCCACGTCTGAGGCCGCCGTTCCCCGCCGTCGCCGGCCTGTATGCGTGCCCGACCGTGGTGAACAACGTCGAATCCATCGCGAACGTGCCGCCCATCATCCGCAACGGCGTCGAGTGGTATCGCTCGATGGGCACCGAGAAGTCCCCGGGCTTCGCCATGTTCTCGCTGTCGGGTCACGTGAACAACCCCGGCCAGTACGAGGCCCCGCTCGGCATCACCCTGCGCGAACTGCTCGACCTCGCGGGCGGTGTGCGTCCGGGGCACCGCCTCAAATTCTGGACTCCCGGGGGCTCTTCCACCCCGATCTTCACCGACGAACACCTCGATGTTCCGCTCGATTACGAGCACGTCGGGGCCGCCGGGTCGATGCTCGGCACCCGCGCACTGCAGATCTTCGACGACACCACGTGCGTCGTCCGCACCGTGCTGCGGTGGACGGAGTTCTACGCGCACGAGTCGTGCGGCAAATGCACCCCGTGCCGCGAGGGCACGTTCTGGCTCGAACAGATCCTGCACCGACTCGAGCACGGACGCGGAACCGAGGCGGACCTCGAGAAGCTCCTCGACATTGCCGACAACATCCTCGGCCGAGCTTTCTGTGCACTCGGGGACGGCGCCACGAGCCCGATCACGTCGTCGCTCGCCTACTTCCGCGACGAATACGTCGCGCATTTCGAACACGGGGGGTGCCCGTTCGACCCGAGCCTGGCAGCCCTGTCCGATGTGCGCGAGACCGGAGGACAGTAATCATGACCGCCGCAGCGCAGACCGGTTCCGGCGACACGACCCCCGTCGAACTCGTCTCCGTCACCATCGACGGCACCGAACTGTCCGTCCCCAAGGGAACACTGGTGATCAGGGCTGCCGAACTGATCGGCGTCCAGATCCCCCGATTCTGCGACCACCCGCTCCTCGATCCGGTCGGGGCATGCCGCCAGTGCCTCGTCGACGTCGAAGGGCAACGCAAGCCGCTCGCCTCGTGCACCACGGTCGTCACCGACGGGATGGTCGTGCGTACCCAGGCCACGTCGCCCGTCGCCGACAAGGCGCAGCAGGGCGTGATGGAGCTTCTGCTGATCAACCACCCCCTCGATTGCCCTGTGTGCGACAAGGGAGGTGAATGTCCGCTGCAGAACCAGGCGATGTCCAACGGCCGACCCCAGACCCGCTTCGACGACGTGAAACGCACCTACCCGAAACCGATCGCCATCTCGTCGCAGGTTCTCCTCGACCGGGAACGATGCGTGCTCTGCGCCCGCTGTACTCGCTTCTCCGACCAGATCGCCGGCGACCGCTTCATCGATATGCTCGACCGTGGCGCTCTGCAGCAGGTCGGCATCTACACCGAGGAACCGTTCGAGTCGTATTTCTCCGGTAACACCGTGCAGGTGTGCCCCGTCGGAGCGCTCACCGGCAGTTCGTACCGATTCCGGGCCCGGCCGTTCGATCTCGTCTCGACCCCTGGCGTATGCGAACACTGCGCTGGGGGTTGCGCGCAACGCACCGACCACCGCCGCGGGTCCGTGCTGCGCCGCCTCGCGGGCGACGACCCCGAGGTCAACGAGGAATGGAATTGCGACAAGGCAGATGGGCGTTCACCTATGCCACAGAACCCGACCGTCTCACCGGACCGATGATCCGCGACTCCGCGGGAACACTGGTCCCGGCGTCGTGGCCGGCGGCGCTCACCGTCGCGGCCAGGGGCTTTCTGCCGCTCGAGGCAACGCCGGTGTGCTTACCGGCGGGCGACTCACCTGGAAGAGTCCTACGCCTACGCGAAGTTCGCACGAACTGCTCTCGGCACCAACGACATCGATTTCCGAGTCCGTGCGCACAGCGCGGAGGAGACCCGTTTCCTCGCGCCCGCATCGCCGGTAATCGGATGTCCGTCACCTATTCCGATCTGGAGAAGGCCCCGGTCGTGCTCCTCGCCGGCTTCGAACCGGAAGAGGAATCGCCCCTGATCTTCCTGCGGCTGCGTAAGGCCGTCCGCACACGAGGCACCACGGTGCTCTCTGTGGCATCGCATGCGAGCCGAGGACTGCAGAAGATGTCAGGAACCCTTCTCGACTGTGTCCCCGGCGGCGAAACCGGGGTGCTCGACGACCTGCGCACCGGCGCACATCCTGAACTCGGTACGCAACTGCGACGCGACGGCACGATCATCATGGTGGGGGAGCGGCTCGCCACAGCACCGG
>BBEG01000532.1 GCA_001312645.1 Rhodococcus sp. JCM 9791 | reverse complement strand
GGCGGAGCGGACCTCGACCCGGTCGCCGGCCAGCGCAGTGAGGAACCCCGCGGCCATCTGGGAACGGCCCGCGTTGTGCACACAGACGAACAGCACCGACGGTGTGCGATCGGTCGTGGAGTCGATGGTCATGGAACCAGACGTCCCTTCTGGTGCATCACGACACGGTGAGGGCGGGCGAACGGGTGAAACGCTTACGCAGCGCAAGCGAGACGTAGATAAGAGCGACAAGGACGGGCACTTCGATGAGCGGACCGACCACCCCGGCCAACGCCTGACCGGAGGTGACCCCGAAGGTGCCGATCGCCACCGCGATTGCCAGCTCGAAGTTGTTGCCGGCGGCGGTGAACGCCAAGGTGGTGGTGCGCTCGTAACCCAGGCCGACCGCAGCACCGAACACGAATCCACCACCCCACATGAGGATGAAGTACGCGAGCAGCGGCAACGCAATGCGCACGACGTCCCAGGGCTGCGAGGTGATCTGCTCACCCTGCAGGGCGAACAGGATCACGATGGTGAACAGCAACCCGTAGAGCGCCCACGGTCCGATCTTCGGCAGGAAAGTGTCCTCATACACTTGCGGCCCTTGGCTTTTTCTCCGAAGTGGCGGGTCAAGAAGCCGGCGATCAGAGGGATACCGAGGAAGATCAGCACCGATTTCGCGATCTGCCCCGGCGAGACATCGAGCGTGGTCTGTTCGAGTCCGATCCAGCCCGGCAGGATCGACAGGTAGAACCAGCCGAGCACCGCGAACATGATCACCTGGAACATCGAGTTGATCGCGACCAGCACGGCGGCGGCCTCCCGGTCGCCGCACGCAAGGTCGTTCCAGATGATGACCATCGCGATACAGCGGGCCAGGCCGACAATGATCAGGCCGGTGCGGTATTCGGGCAGATCGGGCAGCAGCAGCCAGGCGAGGGCGAACATCAGCGCCGGACCGAGCACCCAGTTGAGGATCAGCGACGAGATCAGCAGCTTGCGATCGCCCGTGACAGTGTCGAGGCGGTCGTAGCGCACCTTCGCGAGCACCGGATACATCATGATCAACAGGCCCAGCGCAATCGGCAGGGAAATGTTGTCGATCTCGATGACGCTCAACGCATCCCCGAGCCCAGGGATCAGGCGGCCGAGCAGCAGGCCGACGACCATGGCGATGCCTATCCACACGGCCAGGAATCGGTCGAGGACCGACATCTTGCCGGCGACGGATCGGGTGTCGGTGGTCACGAGATGGCCCCCTCGAGCGGTTCATTCGGTGCGTAGGTGCAGGCCGATCCGGGCAGCACACCGGATTCGGTGGCGAGCACCGCGGAGAGTTGCTCGAGGGCGGCGGGGATCACCCGGTAGTACACCCAGGTGCCGCGCCGCTCACAGTCGAGAAGTCCGGCTTCGCGCAGCACCTTGAGGTGATGCGAGATGGTCGGTTGCGAGAGGTCGAAGGCGGGGCTGATGTCGCACACACAGCTTTCGCCGCCCTGGTGGCTGGCGATCAGACTCAGCATGCGCAGCCGAACGGGATCACCGAGGGCCTTGAACATGCGGGCCAGGTCGCCGGCCCAATCCGAGGTGAGGGGCTCACGCGACAGCGGCGGGCAGCAGGGCTCGCCCCCGCTCGGCTTCTGATTCGACATCTGTCTATATTGACTTGTGTCTATTCAATCGTCAATCCGCATGCCGATCCGATGCCGCAGCTTCAGTGAGGTCTGGTCGGTGACATAGCAGGCGATGAGGTGCTCGCGGAACACGTCGCACTGCTGCTGCTCAGCGCCGGCGTGCCCTGGATCGCTCGGATACGAAGGCATCACCAGTGGCAGTCCTCGCCGGCCGGTAGCTCCGAACCTCGTCAGTGGTCGTCGTAATGCCCGTCGTGCGCAGCGTGCCTGTGCCCGTCGTGGACATAGTCGACGTGATCACCGTGCGGGACCGCTACGTGTCCGCATTCTGGACCGTGGGTGTGATCGTGCCCGTCATGAACCCGGTGCTCAGTGGCTCGCATTCGTCGAAATGCCCGTCGTGGGCGCGATGCAGGTGCCCGTCGTGGACATAGTCGACGTGATCGCCATGGGGCACGGCCACGTGCCCGCAGCCTTCGGCGTGAACATGCTCATGGCCGGAATGTTCCTGGTGGTCGGTCATCATCGAACTCCTTGGTGGACGTTCAGTCGAGCTTCCGCTCCTTCCACTCTCCCACTTCATGAGCGTCGCGCGCCTCGGTTCCCCGGCAACTGGGGGTATGTGCGCACTACTCGGGGGCACCCGCACCGGAGTAGCGGTGGCGCTGGGATGTCACGGCGCCGGATCGGTCGTCAGCCTGGCGGGCTTTGAATCGTGGGTTCTGCTTGTTGATCACATATACCCGCCCTCGGCGACGGACGACCTGAGCGCCGGGCTGGTTCTTCAGCGACTTCAGTGATGCACGAACCTTCATGTTTGCCTCCTGGCGAGTAATAGCACCGGCGGGACATGCCTGTCCCGCCGGTGTTCGGGTATTCGAGAAGCGCTCAGCGGTGAGTACCGGCAAACGGCAGCAGAGCCATCTCCCGGGCATTCTTCACCGCGGCGGAAACCTGACGTTGCTGTTGCGGGGTCAGGCCGGTGACATGGCGGCTACGAATCTTGCCTCGGTCGGAAAGGAACGTGCGCAACAGGGTGACGTCCTTGTAGTCGACCTGCTCGATCTTCGCGGCGCGCAGCGGATTTCGTCGCGGTGTGCAACCGGAGACAGCAGGCGCCTTCTTGGATACTCGCTTGGGTACTCGGTTGACTGCCATGAACTCGGAAGCCCCTTACCAACTCGACTTGCGGACGCCAGGCAGTTCACCCCGGTGCGCCAACTCGCGCATCCGCACACGAGAGAGCCCGAATTTGCGGAGGTGACCGCGGGGGCGGCCGTCCGCGACGTCCCGATTACGCACCCGCACCG
>BBEG01000531.1 GCA_001312645.1 Rhodococcus sp. JCM 9791 | reverse complement strand
CCGCGCGATCGTGCTGCGCGCGGCACCGGACGCGACCTGCCTTGCGAGCCAGGCCCGCAGAGTCCCGAGGTCGATATCGGACACGCGCGCGTCGGGCTTCCCGTGCGCGAGGTGAGCGAGTAACGACCGCACGTCTGTCGTGTACGCACGGACAGTGTGCGCCGACCGGTTCGACTGCAATGTCAGATGGTCGGCGAAATCCTCGACATGGACGGCGAGAGCGGGTGGCAGCACCGATGCCGGATCGTGGTCCATGCGCACCACCGTGCGCGGTGTTCCGGCTCCATGCAAGCCAACGCGCCTCGATAAGGTTCGTTCGTGAGTAAAACGATCTCTTTGCCGATGTTGTGCGCGCTGGCGCTCCTGTCGGCCACAGCGCCGCTGGCGACGGATATGTATCTCCCCGGTCTGCCGATCATGTCCGAGAGTCTCGGCACCTCGACCGTCGGGATCCAGCTCACGCTGACCACGTTCATGGCAGGTCTGGGCATCGGTCAGTTGATCACCGGTCCCCTGTCGGACGGGTGGGGTCGTCGCCGCCTGCTCGTCATCGGCACCATCGTGCTCGCGTTGAGTAGCGCCGTGTGTGCGCTTGCACCGACAATCGAGGTCCTCATCGGGGCACGAGCGATTCAGGGCTTCAGCGGGGGCATCGGAATCGTGCTTGCGCGCGCGGTCATCGCAGACCGGACGAGCGGCCACGAATCCGCTCGCTTGTTCAGCTTCATGATGATCATCGGTGGCATCGCACCCATTGCCGCGCCGATCATCGGCGGTGCACTTCTCGACCCTATCGGCTGGCGCGGCATTTTCTGGGTCCTGACCGGCGCCTCCATCGCGATGCTCGCCGGGGTTCTCGTGTTCATCCCCGAAACGCTGCCACCCGAGAAACGTCACGGCGGCGGATTCGCTGCGCTTGCAGGCAACTTCGGCTACGTCCTCGGCAACCGCAGGTTCATCGGGTACGCCGCATCGTTCGCGCTCGGCTTCGGCGCGATGTTCGCCTACATCTCGGCATCGCCGTTCGTGGTGCAGAACGTGCTGGGAATGTCCGCCACCCAGTTCTCGCTGGTCTTCGCAGCCAACTCGGTGGGATTGGTGACCGCGAACATCATCAACACCCGGCTGATCGGCCGGTTCGAGGTGCGGTCGCTCCTGTTGTTCGGTGTCACCCTCATGTTGACCGCGGGGGCACTGCTGCTGATCACCACCGTGGTATTCGGCGCTCACCGCTGGCTCCTGCTGCCACTGCTGTTCGCCGTCGTGTTCAGCCTCGGGTTCACGATGGGTAATTCCACAGCCCTCGGTCAGGGTGAAGTGCCGTCGGCAGCAGGCACGGGCTCGGCGATCATGGGCGCGTCCCAGTTCGGCCTCGCCGCGATCGTCTCACCGCTGGTCGGGTTGGGCGGAGAGGACACCGCCGTTCCCATGGCGATTGCGATCGTCGTCTCGGCGGGACTCGCGATGAGCGCCCTGCTCACCCTCACCCGCGAGCCCCGCACCTGACCGTTCGACGGACTCGGCGCTAGCCGACCTCGACCTCGGCGAGTTCTCGCTTCCAGGTGCGGAAGCCTTCCTCGGTCCTGCCGCGACGCCAGTAACCGGAGATCGACGCGCGCGCCGGTTTCACTCCGCGTTCCTTACGCAGGTACGGGCGGATGTGCTTCATGACGGTTTCCGCCTCACCGTGCACGAACACCTGGACGTCACCTTCGGGCCATGGCAGTCCCTGCACCGCGGCAACGAGCGGTGCATTGCCGTCGATCCGGTCCGGGCCGGCATCGCCGGCTGCGACACCACGATGGAGCCACGTCACGGCGACCCCGGACGGTGCCTCGAGTTCGAGTTCGTCGGCTTCGCCGGCCACCTCGATGAACACGGCCCCCGCAGCATCAGCCGGGAGGGATTCGAGTGCCGCCGCGATCGCGGGGACAGCTGTCTCGTCACCGGCCAGCAGGTGGAAGTCCGCCGCCGGATCGGGCAGGTAACCCGCTCCGGGACCTCGAACCACGACCTCCGTTCCGGGTCGGACGGACCGCGCCCACGGACCGGCGATCCCCTCGTCGCCGTGGACGACGAAGTCGATCCAGATCTCCTCGGCGTCCCGGTCCACGCGGCGCACCGTGTAGGTGCGCACCACAGTGTCGTCACCCGCCGGGAGTTCGATCTTGACGTAGCTGTCGGTCTCGGGTCGAGGAACGAAGTCCGCGAACCCGCCTCCTCCCAGCACTACACGAACAAAATGCGCGGACACAACCTCTGTGCGCAGAACTGTCAACGTTGTCGCTTGCGGGCCCTTGGGTGCCACCCTGCCTCCTTATTAGGATTACCTTCCTTAAGGGACACTACCCGCTGTTCGACGTCAGGCGCAGTGGCCTGATGTCGTCCGACTACGCTCGAGACCATGAGTACCAGCGCGTCCGACATTGCCACCTGGATGGTCGACATCATCAACACCGAACGCAGGGTCGGCCAGGCCGACATGGTCGACGCCATCGAATCGAAGTTCGGGTCGGAGTGGATCTACGTGGGCGAGAGCGGTCACCCCTCGATCGACAGGGCCGTCCTCAAGGAGTTCCGCAAGGCTCACCGCGGCGCCGTGAAGTGGCATCGCGAAGATCTCGTCTGGTACATCGACGACGAGCCCGAAGCCGATGCGGCCGAACCCTCGGCGGCGGAGTAGTCCACCTACACGAAGAGATCGTGTTCCCCCACTACGGAGAACACGACCTCTTCGGCGTTCAAGGCTCAGAGCGAAGAGCCCGAGCCCATCCCCCGTCGTCGCGATGGACGAGCCCTTCCATTTCGAGTATGGGCAACGCTCCCCGCACGCGGTCGACGGAGAGCCCTGCGGCCTCCGCCAGCGCGGTCGGCTCGCACCTGCCGCCGCCGGCAACGCCTCGTAGACGAGCACCAGATCTCCCGAG
>BBEG01000530.1 GCA_001312645.1 Rhodococcus sp. JCM 9791 | reverse complement strand
CGCCGGAGCGACGCGGGCGGCTCGGACGCTCACGACGCGGGCGGTCAGCGGGAGCAGCTGCAGCAGCAGCGAGCTCACGACGGCCACCGACGATGTCGCCCTTGTAGATCCAGACCTTCACGCCGATGCGACCGAAGGTGGTCTTCGCCTCGTAGAGGCCGTAGTCGATGTCCGCGCGCAACGTGTGCAGCGGGACGCGACCTTCGCGGTAGAACTCCGAGCGCGACATCTCGGCGCCACCGAGGCGGCCCGAGCACTGCACGCGGATGCCCTTGACGTTGGGCTGACGCATGGCCGACTGAATGGCCTTGCGCATCGCCCGGCGGAACGCCACGCGGTTCGAGAGCTGCTCTGCGACGCCCTGCGCCACCAGCTGAGCCTCGGACTCGGCGTTCTTGACCTCGAGGATGTTGAGCTGAACCTGCTTGCCGCTCAGCTTCTCGAGCTCGGCGCGGATGCGATCGGCCTCGGCGCCGCGGCGGCCGATGACGATGCCCGGACGCGCGGTGTGGATGTCCACACGCACACGATCGCGGGTGCGCTCGATCTCGACCTTCGCGATACCTGCACGCTCGAGGCCGGAGGCCAGGAACTTACGGATCGCGACGTCTTCCTTCACGTAGTCCGCGTACTGCTTGTCTGCGTACCAACGCGACTTCCAGTCGGTGGTGATGCCCAGACGGAAGCCGTGCGGGTTGATCTTCTGGCCCACTACTGAGCTCCCTTCCGGCGGTTACGAGACGAGTTCGAGCCGACGCTCTCCACGATCACGGTGATGTGGCTCGACCGCTTGCGGATACGGAACGCGCGACCCTGTGCACGCGGCTGGAACCGCTTGAGGGTTGCGCCCTCGTCCACGTACGCCGTCGCAACAACGAGCGTGTTGGGGTCGAGGTTCAGGTTGTTCTGCGCGTTTGCAGCTGCAGAGGCGATCACCTTGGCGACCGGTTCTGCAGCGCTGCGGCGCGAACTTCAGAATTGCGAGGGCTTCCTCGACGGACTTCCGCGAACGATGTCGACGACGCGGCGCGCCTTCATCGGGGTCACGCGCACGTGGCGCGCAACAGCCGAGCGCTCGGGTTTGTGGTTTCAGTACTCATCGACGCTTGCTCTTCCGGTCGTCCTTGATGTGGCCCTTGAACGTACGGGTCGGTGCGAATTCACCGAGCTTGTGGCCGACCATCGAATCCGAGACGAACACCGGAACGTGCTTGCGTCCGTCATGGACGGCAAACGTGTGACCGATGAAGTCCGGCAGAATCGTGGAACGGCGCGACCAGGTCTTGATGACCTGCTTGGTGCCCTTCTCGTTCTGGACGTCCACCTTAGCCAGGAGGTGGTCGTCGACGAACGGGCCTTTCTTGAGGCTGCGTGGCATTCTCTAACTCCCTCCTTGACTAGCGCTTGTTCTTGCCGGTACGGCGACGACGGACGATCAGCTTGTCGGACGCCTTGTTCTTGCGGGTGCGGCCTTCGGGCTTGCCCCACGGGCTGACCGGGTGGCGACCACCCGAGGTCTTGCCCTCGCCACCACCGTGCGGGTGGTCGACGGGGTTCATGACCACACCACGGACGGTCGGGCGCTTGCCCTTCCAACGCATACGTCCGGCCTTGCCCCAGTTGATGTTCGACTGTTCGGCGTTGCCGACCTCGCCGACGGTTGCGCGGCAGCGCACGTCGACGCGACGGATCTCACCGGACGGCATACGCAGCGTGGCGTAGGTGCCTTCCTTACCGAGGAGCTGAATGCTCGCGCCGGCCGAACGGGCCATCTTGCTCCGCCGCCGGGACGCAGCTCCACCGCGTGGATGGTGGTACCGGTCGGGATGTTGCGCAGGGGCAGGTTGTTGCCCGGCTTGATGTCGGCCGTCGGGCCGGACTCGATCGGAGCACCCTGAACCAGGCCCTTGGGGGCGATGATGTAGCGCTTCTCGCCGTCCACGTAGTGGAGCAGCGCGATGCGGGCGGTGCGGTTGGGGTCGTACTCGATGTGAGCGACCTTGGCCGGGATGCCGTCCTTGTCGTTGCGGCGGAAATCGATCAAGCGGTATGCGCGCTTGTGTCCGCCACCCTTGTGCCGGGTCGTGATACGACCGTGCGCGTTACGACCACCGCGACCGTGCAGCGGGCGGATCAGCGACTTCTCGGGCGTCGACCGAGTGATCTCGGCGAAGTCCGACACACTGGCGCCACGACGGCCCGGCGTAGTCGGCTTGTACTTACGGATTGCCATGAGTCTTCTCGTCCTCTATCTCTCGCGAGTTCCGGCGCTAGGCGACCGGGCCTCCGAAGATCTCGATGGGCTTGCTGTCGGCAGTCAGAGTTACGAGCGCGCGCTTGGTGTCCTTGCGCTTGCCGTAACCGGACCGCGTCCGCTTGCGCTTGCCCTGACGGTTGGCGGTGTTGACGCTGCTCACCTTGACGCCGAAGATCTTCTCGACGGCAATCTTGATCTGCGTCTTGTTCGAGTCCGGGTGGACCAGGAAGGTGTAGGTGCCTCTTCCATCAGTCCGTAGGACTTCTCGGAGACGACGGGAGCCAGCAGGATGTCGCGCGGATCGGCGATCGTGCTCACTTGCTCTCCTCCTTGACTTCCTGAGCCGACTCGGCCGGCCCGTGGATGAACGCGTTGAGCGCCTCGACACTGAACACGATGTCGTCGCTGTAGAGGACGTCGTAGGTGTTCAGCTGATCGGGTGCGAGCGCATGGACGTTCTGCAGGTTCTGCACGCTCTTCCACGCCGCGACGTCTGCACGTCCGACCACGAGGAGCACCTTCTTCCGATCGGTGAGTTCACCGAGGAAGGTGCGGGCCGACTTCGTCGACGGGGTCTGACCCGCGACGAGCTCGGTGACCACGTGGATGCGCTCGTTGCGCGCCCGGTCGGAGAGGGCACCGCGCAGTGCGGCTGCCTTCATCTTCTTGGGGGTGCGCTGGCTGTAGTCGCGC
>BBEG01000529.1 GCA_001312645.1 Rhodococcus sp. JCM 9791 | reverse complement strand
CGATTCACCGCGGACCCGTCGCCCGACCCAGGGCACGAGGAACTCGCGCGCCCACTTGGCATCGGCCCGACGCTGCTCGGGGCGAGCAACGACCGGTGCCGGTCCGAGGTCGACGGGCTCGATCCCGTGTTCTGCTCCCAGCGTGTCCAACACCCGGATCGCCATGTTGCGGTGCCCTTCCGGCGACATGTGCAGACGGTCGAAATCCCACATGCGGTAGTCCCGGTATTCACCGAACCGCCAGTAGTCGACGAGCGTCGCACCGTGGCGGTCGGCGACTCCGCGGACGAGCTCGTTGTAGATGGCGACCCGTCCCCGCAGATGCCGGAATACCGGGGCCCAGCCGACGTCGTAGGCCGTCCACATCAGCACTCGGGCGCCGGTGCCGGTAAGCGCAGCGATCGCCTCCTCGTACTGCGCGACGAGCACATCGAGATCCAGGCCGGGCCGCATGATGTCGTTGCCACCTGCATAGATCGTCACGAGATCGGGTTCGAGTGCAAGTGCAGCATCGACCTGTTCATCGAGGATCTGCCGAAGCAACCGTCCGCGGATCGCGAGGTTGGCGTAGGCGAACCCGTCATTGCCGCGAGCAAGCTGCTCGGCGACACGATCGGCCCAGCCGCGCACACCGTTCGGGCGGGACGGATCGACATCTCCGACCCCCTCGGTGAACGAATCCCCCAGCGCCACATACTTCGTGTAGTTCACGCCCGTCTCCATCTCAGACATCCGTGCTGAACCGGATCCCTCCATCCGGGATCCGGACGCCGGGCCACACCCGCGCACCACGCAACAGTTCACAGCGCGCGCCGATGTCGGCACCGTCCCCGATCACGCCGTCCCGGATCAATGCGCGCGGACCCACCCGCACACCGAAACCGACGATCGTCCGCTCGATCACCGCACCGGCCTCGACCCGCGCACCGTCGAAGATCACAGCACCGTCGAGGCGGGCACCCGCACCGATCTCGGCGCCACGACCGACCACGGTGCCCCCGATGAGCAACGCACCCGGGGCAACCGACGCACCCGGGTGCACGAGCGACTCACCACGCTGCCCAGCAACGCCGGCGACGGAGCGATCCCGCGCACCAGATCCGCCGAACCACGCACGAAGTCCTCCGGGGTGCCCATGTCACGCCAGTACGCGGCATCGACGTGGCCGAAGAGCTTCTTGCCCTCCGTCAGCAGCGCGGGAAACACCTCACGCTCGACCGACACCGGACGACCCTCGGGGATCGACTCGATGATCTCGCGGCGGAACACGTAGCAACCCGCGTTGATCTGATCGGTCGGCGGGTCCTGCGTCTTCTCGAGGAAGGCGGTGACGCGACCGTCGGCGTCCGTCGGCACGCACCCGAACGCGCGGGGATCACCCACACGGACCAGGTGCAAGGTCACGTCGGCCTCGGTGCGAACGTGAGTGTCGAGCACGGAACCGAGATCGGTTCCACCGAGCACGTCACCGTTGAACACCATGACATTCTCCGCGCGCAGCCTCGGCAGCACGTTCCGGATTCCGCCGCCGGTCCCGAGCGGTTCCGTCTCGGTGACGTACTCGATCTCGAGACCGAGATCGGATCCGTCCGCGAAATGTTCCTCGAAGACCTCCGCCTTGAACGACGTGCCGAGCACCACGTGCTTGATGCCCGCCTCGCGAATCCGCGCGAGCAGGTGGGTCAGGAACGGTAGTCCCGCGGTGGGCAGCATCGGCTTCGGCGCCGACAATGTCAGCGGGCGAAGCCTGGTTCCCTGCCCGCCGACCAGGATCACCGCGTCGGTGTTCGGTGCAGCAGCACTGGTCATGATTTCCCCTGTTTCTCGTCGAGATCGGTCCCCTCATGACCGACTTTGCCTGCATCGCGCTCGCGCACGGCCGAGGCAACCGCCACTTTGGATCGCACCGCGAGGCCACCGCGCAGCGCCCAGCGCAACGGTGCCTGCCACGGATGCGGGTGCGATCGGCCTGGAACCGGTACGCACTCTCATGGTGCGCCGGAAGCATCAGTTCCGGGTGACGTCCCGCTGCATGTCCCTTGGCGTGCGTGACCTCGGAGGACGGAACGTAGACGTTGTGCCACCCGGCGCGCCGAGTCGATCGCCGAGGTCGACGTCCTCCATGTACATGAAGTATCGGGAATCGAATCCGTCGACGGTGTCGAACGCAGCACGGCGAAGAAGCAGGCAGGACCCGGAAAGCCATCCGACGGGCCGCTCACTGATCGCCTCGTTCTCCTGGCGGTAGCGCTGCGTCCACGGGTTCGTGGGCCAGACCGTTCCCAGCAGTGCGTGGCCGGCACCGGACGACAACGTCGGCACCGTGCGTGCGGACGGATAGATGCTCCCGTCCGGTTCACGGATCAGTGGCCCCAGCGAACCTGCGCGCGGCCACCGTTGCGCCGCCTCGAGGAGGGTGTCCAGTGAGCCGGGGCTCCACCGGACGTCGGGATTGCGACCACCACGAACTCTGCCGACTCGTCGATCTCGGCAACCGCGCGGTTGACTGCGCCGCCGTAGCCGATGTTGCCACCGGTATGCAGCAAGGTCACGTTCGAGTGCACCCGCGCTGCCGCTTCCGGCGTGCCGTCGGTCGAGCCGTTGTCGGCCATGATCACCCGAGTGGGCAGCGACGTCGCCGTCGCGAGCGAAGTCAGGAAGTTCTCGAGGTGCTCGCCGGGCGAGTAGGTCACCGTCACCACGGCCAGCGTCGAATCCACGCGCGCCACCTTAGCGGCCGAAGCGGTGTGCGACGACTCACAGGTGGACTTCGTCGGACTCACTCGGGCGCATCCAGCACGCGGAGCGCGGCCTCCAACGCTTCCCTCCACGGCCGGAGCGGAGTGAGGCCGGCCGCCGACCAGGCCCGCCCGTCCAGCACCGAATACGCGGGACGCGGAGCCGGTCGCACGAACTCGTCGCTCGCGCACGGCCGGACCCGATCCGGATCGCGCCGACACCGG
>BBEG01000528.1 GCA_001312645.1 Rhodococcus sp. JCM 9791 | reverse complement strand
CGGCGCCCGCCGCATGGAATTCGGCGAACACCTCGGCGAGTTCGTGCGGGGTGCGTGCACGCATCGGGACGCTCGGCGCCTGCTCCGGTGGGAGCCCGTGTACTTCCACGAGGTTGCGTACGAAGGCATCGTGGGCCCCGCGGGCGTCGCGTCGTCGCCCACGATGAGGTGACCGCCGACGGTGACTCCCGGCATCGGCACCCCGCGTTCGACGGCCGTCTCGCGCAGCCGCTCGACCGCGCGGGCAAGCCCCGCCGGGGAGATCAGCGACGGGAACCAGTCCGCACCGTGCCTCAGGACTCTGCGGAACGCGTGCTCTGTACCGCCGACCAGCAGGGGCGGCATCATCGCTGCCGGTGCCTGGACCAGCGGTGGAAGCGAACCGTTCAGTTCGACCGGCTCTCCGATGAGCAGCCGCGGCAACATGTCGAGTATCGCGTCGGTCACCCGGCCACGATCGCGGCCCGGTACTCCGACGGCGTGCCAGAACGGGTTGTCGGGAAAGCCGCCTGAGCCGACGCCGAGTTGTAGTCGGTTGCCGGACAGATGCTGCAGAGTGGCGACCTGCGCTGCGAGCCATGGTGCGGGACGGAGCGGTACGACGAGGACGCTGAAACCGATCCGCAGTTGCTCTGTCGCGGCTGCTGCTGCAGCGATGATTCTGCAGTCCCGCATGTCGATACTCGATATGAGGACACTTGCGATCACCCAGAACATCACCGTTGACGGTGCCATCGAGATGCTCGGCGACTGGTTCGATCCGACAGGCCAGGACCCGAAGTGCTGGACGCAACCCGCTTACAGTCCGAGGACTCCGACGCGATCCTGCTCGGTCGGCGAACCTTCGAGGACTTTCGTAGCTTCTGGCCCGAGCAGACCGACGACGAAACCGGGATAACCGACGAACTCAACCGCATCGAGAAGTACGTCGTCTCTTCGACTCTCGCCGATCCGCAATGGCAGAACTCGACCGTGCTCACCGGTGACTGGAGCGCCCGGGTGCAGGCACTGAAAGAACAGAAGGGCCGCGACATCGTCGTTACCGGCAGCATCATGCTGACCCACGGCCTGATCGAGTCCGGTCTGGTCGACGAGTACCGACTGTTCGTCTATCCCACCGTTCAGGGCAGGGGGAGACGGCTGTTCCCCGACGGGTACCAGACGTCGAGTCTCCAGCTGATCGAGGCCCGAGGTTTCCCGAGCGGCGTCTCCCTGCTGCGCTACACCGCTGATCGATAGGACAAGCGTCGCTGCTGCAGGCGCGCGGTCTCCCGCGACGTGAGTCGACGTGTGCGCAGCGCTGCCCATAAGGTTCGCATATGCCCGACATCGTCACGCTGACCATGAATCCTGCCCTCGATGTCACCACGTTCACAGACCACGTGGTGCACACCCGGAAACTCCGGTGCGACGAGCCGTTCTACGACGCCGGCGGGGGCGGGGTGAATGTCGCGAAGGTCGCCCGCGTGCTCGGTGTGTCGGCCGCAGCGGTGTATCCGGCCGGGGGTGCGCGCGGCGAACAGATGAGCGGGCTACTCGACGACGATGATGTCGAAGAACACATCGTTCCCATCGCCGACGACACCCGGGAATGCTTCACCGCGATCGACCGTACGAGCGGTCTCGAATACCGGTTCGTCACCCCGGCCCGGAACTGACTGTCGCGGAGCAGGGAGAGTGCCTCGCCACGCTGACCAAGGTGGCGAAGGACGCGAAATACGTCGTCGCCAGCGGAAGCTTCCCGCCCGGCGTGCCAGGCACCTTCGTGCGGAAGGTCGCTGATGCAGCCCGCGACGCCGGCGCGCGATTCGTACTCGATTCCTCGGGCGACGCACTCGCGAGCATCGAATCGGGTGTGTTCCTCGTCAAACCATCGTTGGACGAACTGTGCGAATGGGTCGGTCACGACCTCCCCTCGTCGGACGACCGGATCGGCGCAGCCCGCGAGCTCATCGAACGTGGTGTCGCGGAGGTCGTCGTGGTGTCGCTGGGTGCGGACGGCGCCATCATGGTCACTGCCGACGACGCGGTGCAGGTGCCTGCCCTCGACGTCGAGGTGCGCAGCGCGGTCGGGGCCGGCGACAGCATGGTCGCGGGGCTCGTCGTGGGATTGTTGCAGGACCGGTCGCTGCGCGACGCGTTGTCGCTGGGTGTCGCCTGCGGCACGGCTGCCTTGCTCACTGCGGGCAGCCACGTCTGTCGCCGCGAGGACATAGACCGGTTCGATGCGCTCGCCCGCGGCCTGTGACTCCGAGACTCCGGCAGCACCGCGACGCCCGAACTTTCCTCCATCTCTCTGGGTTTCCGCATTTCGACGACCTACGGAAACCCGTGTGAACGGAGGAATGTCACGGTAGTCGACGCGCGGTCAGTCGAGGAACAGATCGAGCTGCAGTTCGCCGTCGCCCGCTCGGTATCGCTCGAGATCGGTGATGCCGGCGTTCGCGAGCACTTCGTCGTCGATGTAGAAGTTGCCGGTCGCCTCGCGACTCGGCGACGTGAGAACCACGTGCGCGGCGTCGGCGTAGATGTCCGGTGTCCGTGACGAATTCACCATGTCTTCACCGCCGAGAAGGTTGCGCACCGCAGCGGTGGCGATGGTTGTGCGCGGCCACAACGAGTTGACCCCGATGCCGTCGCTCCTCAGTTCCTCGGCGAGTCCGAGTGTCGTCAAACTCATCCCGTATTTGGCCATTGTGTAGGCAAGATGGCCGCCGGCCCACTTGGGTGAGAGGTTCAGCGGTGGAGACAACGTGAGGATGTGCGGGTTGCGCCCGGCCTTCGCGGAGTCGCGCAGCGCGGGAATCGACAACTTGGACAGCAGGAATGTGCCGCGGCAGTTGATGTCCTGCATGAGGTCGTACTTCTTCATGGCGATATCGGGAGTGGGGGACAGGTCGATCGCGGAGGCATTGTTCACGACCACGTCGATTCCGCCGAACCGTGCGACCGTCTGCTGGACGGCATCGGCCACGCGTCGTCGTCTCGGATGTCGCCGACGAACG
>BBEG01000527.1 GCA_001312645.1 Rhodococcus sp. JCM 9791 | reverse complement strand
CGACGCACCGCGGCAGATCGAGATCGGGCCACTCGCCCGCACGATCGCCCCCTCGATCTATCTGGGCCTGGGGAGACATGACCCCGGGACCCTCCGTGCGGTGAGTGGAGCAGGGCAGATCGTCGTGGTAGACCCCGACGCCCAGCTCGACGAACTGTCCGGCCTCGCCGACGCAGTCGTCACTGCGGATATCGAACCGGTACTTGGTGATCTGTTGGGGCTTGTCGAGGCGGTGCACTAATCCCTCCTCCGGAAGTCACCGCCCCGATCGGCGTCGGGGAACGGATCCGGCAGCATCGCCAACCACTTCCGCAGCAGCACATCGATCCGTGCCCCGGTGAGCCGGTCGCAGATCGCCATGCAGCACGACCGGATCGTCGACCGCGGGCGAACGCGTTGTCGAGTGCCAGTGCGGTGAACCCGAGCCCTGCCCTCGCGGCCTGACGCTCGGCCCGGTGGCGGCCGTTGATACAGAGTTTGGCGTTGCAGGGGAATGGACGAGCAGAACTCAAGGAAGAACGGGCCGAAGTCGGCGGCGACGTGGCATGTTCCCATTGAGTGGGTCCGGCCTGATCTAGAGTCCTGATTGCCTGATGAGGGCGGAGAAGGGACGATAAGGATCATGGCGGGACGCAAACGTCACTCGGCGGAAGACATCGTGCGCAAGCTGCGCCGGGCCGACGAGTTGGCCGCGGAAGGTAAGAACGGCGAGGAGATCGCCGCTGCACTCGAGGTGTCGGCGGCGACCCTGTATAACTGGCGTCGCCAGTACGGCGGCATGGATGCCGATGCAGCGAAGGAACTCAAGGAACTGCGGGAGCAGAACAGCCGGCTCAAGCGACTGCTCGCCGATGCCGAGTTGGAGAAGGACGCGTTGCGGGAGATCGCGAAGGGAAAATTCTGAGCCCGACCGCCAAACGCGCCGCGATCACCATGCTCACCGGCACCATGCAGATGTCGGAGCGGTTCGCGTGCAAGGTTGTTGGGCTCTCCCGATCAGTTTACCGGCGGCTGCCGTTGGCGCAGACGCCGGACGACCCGGATGCCGATCTGCGTTCAGAGCTACGCAGATATTCCCGTCAGCATCCGCGGCACGGGTTCCGTCGAGCGTGGGCGTGGCTGCGCTACGACCAGGGCATCGAGGTGAACAAGAAGAAGGTTCACCGCCTGTGGAAGGAAGAAGGACTGCAGGTACGGCGTACCCCACGCCGCAAACGTGCCGGCCAGTCCTCCGTTCCAGTCGTCGACGCGGATGCTCCGAATGTTGTGTGGGCATTGGACTTCCAGTTCGACTCGACCGTCGACGGCAAGACGGTGAAGATCGCGTCGATGGTCGATGAACACACCCGGATGTCGTTGTTGAACATCGTGGACCGCTCGATCACCGCCGGCCGGTTGATCGAGGGCTTGGAGAAGGCGTTCGCGATGTGGGGCGGTCCACCGCTGGTGTTGCGCATGGACAACGGGCCCGAGTTCATCTCAGAGGCGCTGCGGGCCTTCTGTGCTGGGTCTGTGGGGGTGTCCTACATTCCGCCGGGCACGCCGTGGAACAACGGGTTCATCGAGTCGTTCAACAACCGGCTGCGCGATGAATGTCTGAACCGCAACTACTGGCCCACACTGCTCGAGGCCCGCGTGGTGATCGAGGACTTCAAGGACGACCACAATCACCGACACCGTTCTCTGGGGTTGGATCAACCGTTGTGTGACGTTGCATAGGTTCGCGACACGGGACAGTGTGCAACACATCTCCCGGGTTGTGGTGCTCGTGGCTGGTAGGTGTACAGGTGCCTGCTGCGAGAGGAGACCAGGATGCGGGCGTTTCTGGTGAGGTTGCCGTCCGGGATGCGGTACTGGACGGTGCTCGACGAGAATCTGGCCGTGGTGGACGAGGCTGACTCGTTCTTGCGGCATGTCCGGTTCGGCCGCGATGGCTCGGAGTTGACCACCAGGTCGTATGCGGGTGGCATCGCGTTGTTCCTGCGCTGGTGCGCGCACACCGACCGGCACTGGCATGACGGTGTGGCGGCGCTGGGATTGTTCGTCACGTGGTTGCGTCACGCGGGCGTCGCCGAGGTCGGGACCGGAGGGCGGGTGCTGGCCGGTCCCGGGGTGGAGCCCGTGCGCGGGGCCCGGCGGATCAACGGCGTGCTGACTGCGGTGAGGGGGTTCGTGGCGCACGCGGTCACGTCCGGGCAGGCACCGGGTGAGCTGATGCCGTTGATCTACGAGTTGGCAGATGAACGCGACCTTCCGGCGCACGCTCGTGGTGAGGAAAATCGGATGGCCTGGCGGCTGCGGGCCCGGCACCGCCTGCATGAGCCTGAATCGACGGTGGACCGGGCCGGCGATGCCGAGATCGTGGCGCTGTTTCGGGCGTGCCGGTCGGCGCGGGATCGGCTGATCGTGTTGCTGCTGGCGCGGGCTGGGTTGCGGCGCGGTGAGCTGACCGGATTGCGGCGCTCGGATGTCCATGTGCTGACCGACTCACGGGTGCTGGGCTGCGAGATACCGCGGGCGCACCTGCATGTCGTGCGCCGGGACAATCCGAACGGGGCGTGGGCCAAGTCCCGCCGTCAGCGGGTGGTGCCACTGGATTTTCTGGTGGTGCGGGCGGTCGACGGTTACGCGTTCGAGCGGTTGTCGGTTCGGCGGACTTCCGAGTCGGATTTCTTGCTGGTCAACCTATTTCGTGAACCGATCGGTGCGCCGATGCGTCCGGACGCGATCAACGAGGTGATCACCGCATGCTCGAAGCGGGCCGGGATCGATCATGTGACCCCGCACCGGCTGCGACACGCTTTCGGCAGCAACCTGGCCGATGCGGGCAGCGGCCTGGACGAGATTGCCATTTTGATGGGACACGCATCGGTGAGTTCGTCGCAGGTGTATCTGCATCCGGACCCGGCGAGACTGCGCGAGGCGGTCGACCGGGTCGGGGGTCCCCGTGACCTGTCCGGAGTCGACCGATGAGCGCCGTGGAGGCGGCCGGGATCGCCGAGGTCG
>BBEG01000526.1 GCA_001312645.1 Rhodococcus sp. JCM 9791 | reverse complement strand
CCGGCCCGGTGGTCGTCGGCGCCGTGGCCCAGGTGCCGCGTCAGCGCCGCACACCACGCAGGCCGAGGCTCTCGTCGATGACGTCGAGCAGCGCCCACAGCACTCGCGACGGATGCCAGGGATCGTCGTCGGCCGTGGTACCCGCGGCAGCTGACAATGCCTCGTCTACGAGACGGGAAGGCGAAGGGAAGGCGATGTTCGCGGCGATCCCGTCGCCGGCGACAGCCCCGAGCACCGTCGAAAGCCGCTGTGTGAGCCACCGCTCGACACCGCGAGCCGGTACCGCGACGACCTCGCGTGCGAACGGGTCGGCGGGCGGGGTGGACAGAAGCTCTGCGAGTGCATCGGCCAGTATGTCGGTGCGCTCGGCACGATGCAGTCTCAGCACGCGCAGGTCCCCCTCGTGGGTCGTTCGATCCGTCGGCTACGGCTTATCACACCGAACCGACAATCGCCGACCTGCGCATGTCCGAACGTTCGTCAGAGCTGCGCTTTCGTCAGAGCTGCGTCTTCTTCAGGGCGGGGAGCTTCGTACCGAACACAGCGACGAGGCGGCTACCGGAGACCGACACCACATCGCCCGCGTGCAGACGCCTCCGTGGACTCCGCACGGGAAGGTGATTGACGCACACAGCGCCTTCCATGAGGAGCGCTGCGGCCTCACCCCCGGAGGTGGCCAAGCCACTTTCCTGGAGGAAACCGAACAGTGAGTCGGGCACGAGTGCCTGCATGTATTCGATGGTCGCGGGGCAATGCATCAACACGGTCACCGGCCGGTGATGATCAGATGAACTCGCAACCAACTGGGCTCACCCGTTCAGGAGCGGATCGAGACGGGTGTTCTGGAACGAGCGGATCAGCCATTGCCCATCCGCCTTCAACGCGACGCTCGTATTACGCGACAATGCCTCGTCGCTGCACTCCGTCTCGCCGTTCCAGAGCACGCACCCGGTGCGGATGATGATCGCCATGTCCGGGCGGGGGAAAGCGATGTTCTCGGAGACTTCCTTCAGTTCGGTGCCGCCGACATAGGTGTCGAAGAAGTACTGCATGCCCGACGCGATCTCGTCATGGCCGTGCAACACGTCGCCACTGAAGGTCACCACATCGGCGTCGTGCGTGTGGATCGCGGCGTATGCATTGCCGTCACCGTTCTTCCATGCTTCGTGTTGGCGCACACGTAGCTCTTCGATCGCGCGGAGATCGGACGCGAGTTCTTCCGCCGCTGACGGCGGTACGGCACTTGCTGTTGCTGCACCACCCAACAGTATGGCTGCACCGATCACACATGCAGACACTGCATTTCGCTTCCTCGACATCGCGAACTCCTTCGGCTACTGAGGATTCTCGATGTCGAGTGTGCGCTGCGCGACCCTCTGGAGGCATCCGGGACAATACCCATTTCCACCCCCAGGTCATGCCATCCGGGAACCACCTCCCCCGGGAATATCGAACAGCGGGAGCTGATCACGCAGTGCCAACGCCGTGAATTCCGCGTGGTACCGCTCGCCGAGTTCGCGCGCCACATGTGCGGGGCATCCGAGCTCGGCGCCGATCTGATCCCAGGTGTGCCCGGCTTCGCGTTGCTCCCATGCGAAGCGCCATCGTCATCCCACGGTGCCGACATGGCCCGATACTGCTCCGGCTGTGCGCCACCTGCAACGACCGACGGCGGCGTGTCGCAGATCACAAGCACATCAGCGTATCCCGGGCGGATGAGCGACGCGACCGACCCCGCACGTCCACCGATACCCACAGCACATCGGGTCCGGCGAATTCGTAGGTGATCTGCGCTATTTCGCTGATCTCGTCCGACGAAAAGCCCGCAGGCCGTGTCCACGTTCGTCCCGACACATACAGGAAAAGCGGGGCCGCCGGAGCGGCCCCACCTCGTCACTTGGCAGCGAGCCAGTCGTTCAGTTCCTTCTGGTCGGCATTGACGATGCTCTCGACCATCTGGATCACAAGACCCTCGACCTGTCCGCCGACGACCGGAATCTTCACGGCGACTTCACCCGTGACCTCGACGATGGAACCACCCGATGCGGACGCGCGCAGCTCGGAGCGCCCTTCGATCGAGACGGGCAGGCTCGAGGAACCACCGGTCATCGTGCCCTGTGCTTGCCCTCCGTCGAGGGCGCTCCATTCGTCGGCCCGATTCATCTCCAGCGGGCCGCGCAGGATCCCGCGAACCACGGCGGGCAGACCCGCAGGATCCATCCGGCCGGTGATCTCGACACGAATCGTTCCGGGGCCGCCGGGAGCGGACACCGCGATCGAGCTGCCTTCGGCGTCGGCCCCGCCGCGGCTCTTCCAGAAGTCCTCGCTGGTCAAGACGGCGTGCATCGTGTCAACGCCGTGCTCGAATTCGGTGGTGAAGGTAAATGCTTTCGACATGGCCGGAACAATAGCTCGCCCACATCACAGCTCCGCCACGGGATCACCCGCTTCGGCTCCGCCTCACGAGGCCTGCTCACCGTACCCGAAAGAACCTCACAGCTGGGCGGCAAGGATGGGAGCGCCGACACCGACCACAGCGGCTGCCGCGACCCCCAGGAGGGAGAACCGGCGACGAAGGCTACTGCGAGGCCACCGAGTACGACCATGATCACCAGGAGTACGAGACCTGCCGCCCTGCTCTCGGTCAGCGCTTGCTCTCGACCCGGGGCGTCGATCCGTACAGGTGTTGCAGTTGCCATCGCTTCGTCCCCACTTCCGACTCATTCGACCCAGGGTTCGAGGAACCGTGTTCCCCGGCGCGACGCATCCCAAACCCACACGACCGCGCCCTACCCGGCAGACCGGACCGATTCTTCGACGGGGACGACAAGCGTGAGCTCCGCGAGTTCGTCGAGGGAAACCGCGAGGACCTGTGCCAATGCGGCAACCGTCACGAATGCGGGTGTTGCCAACCGGCCCGCTTCGATCTTGCGGAGAGTTTCGGGTGAGATCCCCGCCTCACTCGCAACTTCGGCGAGCGTGCGGGCGCCGCGCGCCGTGCGGAGGCGGCCA
>BBEG01000525.1 GCA_001312645.1 Rhodococcus sp. JCM 9791 | reverse complement strand
CAAGCCCGCGTCGGACGCGCCGGCTCCGCCCAAGGCGAAGGCCGGCGGACTGCAGATCAAGGGTGGCCCCAAGCCTCCCGGCCGCAAGTAGGTAAGCAACGAAGAAGTGAGGCTCGCAACGCCGGTGGTTCGCCACCAGCATTGCGAGCCTCACTTTTGCGTTGCGAGCCTTCTGACTTTGAAGGTTCCCGTCGGACCGCTCCCCCGTTGCGCCAACGCAATCGCACCGCGAATCTTCGCCGCGACCGCACCGGGCGTCTCCACATCGGCCCACGTCCACCGCACCACCACCCAGCCCGCGTGACGTAGCTGATCCTCACGCAGCTTCTCCCGATAGACGACGTCCTCCGCGTCGGTCGTAGCGACACCATCGCGCCGATACTTGATCCGCCCGTCGAACTCGCCTATCACCCCGTGTTGAGGTAGCAGAAAGTCGACGCGTGCCAGCCATCGGCCGGCTGAGTCCAACACGTCGACCTGTGTAAGAGGAGTGGGCAGTTGCTCACGGGACATCAGCACTCGGCTGCGCGACTCGCCGACGCTGTCGCTTCGATCGCTCATGCAGCGCACCGCTCGCAACACGCGAGGACGGCCCGGACGGCTGCCCATTCGCTCGACAGCATGTTCCAGCTCACCGATGTCGACAAGCCCCTGACGCAACGACTGGTCGCCGAGCACCACGGCCTGCTCGAGCGGCTCCGACGCCGCGAGGTCGATGACGGTCCGAGCCACACCCAGGACACGGGCCCCGTATTTCTCCCTCAGGTCGCACTCATCCACACGCGCCGCGTGCATCACCCTCCCGCGCGACCTCTTGCTTCCGCTCGGCCGGTTCCGGGTCAGGTGGACGTCGTCGAGTGATATCCGCCAGGGTCGCAAGCCGTGGAGCACCGCAGCCGACACGTGGCTTAGTGCGGTGTCCGAAGACGCCACCTGCACTACGGCCAGCGAATGAAAAAGATGGCGGCCGTAATCGTCGACAGTGTCGTAGGTGTGGCGGGGAAGGAAGATTCCGGCAGCCAACCGCACCCATCGGCCGGTCGAGACGAAGCCGCGGATCTCCCCCGGTGTGTAGCCGAGCGCGAGCGCTTCTCTGCGATGGATGAGTGGTTCGTGTCCCATGCACAACAGCGTCGCGTACCCGTTGGACCACACACCTCGAACGTCTTGTCGCAGCCCGAATCTGTGGATGGATCGACGCCTGTGGAGAAGTTCCATACAGCCCCCATGTGGAGGACCGGATTTAGGATGAGTCTCTGTGTTCTCTCGTGCCTTACCTGTGCTCGGAGCGACGGCCATCGCCCTCGCGATCACTCCCACCGCACTCGCTCAGGATCCGCTTCCCGTGCCGTACGACTACCACAACGGGGTCGTCGTCGAACTGACGAACCCGGGTGGCTCACCTGCGGGAGCGAACATTCCGTGCACCTCCGCACAGGAACCCGTCATTCTCGTGCACAACACGAGCGGAAACAAGCAGATCGGCTGGCAGACTCTCGCACCGCTTCTTGCGAACGAGGGTCGCTGCGTCGTCAGCTTCACGTACGGCGATGTCGGTGGTCCGTGGCCGATCGATGCCGTCGGTGGGCTCGGTCCCATCGACGCGGCCGCGCACGAGATGGCGGCATTCGTCGACGAAATGCTCGCCCGGACGGCGCCGCAAAGGTGGATGTCGTCGGCCACTCGCAGGGCACTCTCGTCCCGTCGCAGTGGGTGCAGTTCCAGGGTGGCGCCGACAAGGTCGACGACTACGTGTCGCTGGCACCGATGTGGCATGGCACCGACGTGTTCGGATCCGAGACACCGGACGCCGTCCGACCCGCATTGGAGGCGGCGTGCCCGGCATGCGCCGACATGTTGCCGGGTTCACCTTTCCTGGAACAACTCTGGAGCACCGTGATCTTCGAGCCGTCGATCGACTACACGAACATCCTCACCAGCCATGACCAGACAGTCGTGCCATACACCAGCGGATACGCGGAGGCGCCGAACGTCACGAACGTCGTGCTGCAGGACGTATGTCCATCGAGCACCGCAGGGCACCTGGGTCTATTGGCCGATCCGACAGCAGCCGAGCTCGTGCTGAGCGCACTCGACGATCACAGCTCCATCGATGCCGCGAGCTGCGGCCAGGAACGCTGAAGCTCGTCTTCCCAATAGCCCCACGAGTGGGTGCCGTCAGGTCGGAAGTGGAACGTCGCGGGGATCTCGAGTTCCTCCAACCGTTCCTGGAGTCGGTGGGTGCAGATGTTGGTGGCTGCCTCGATGACGCCACCGACGACGACCTGATCGAGTAGCGGCGGGGCCTGCGGCGTCCGCGGAAGTGACGGATCCTCGTACGGTCCGGGCAAGCCGGTTCCGTTGGAGATGTACAGAGATAGACCGCGTAGGCCTTCGGCGTTGACCGTAGGGTCGTTTTCCACCCAGCCGTCACCGTCGTACGGACCCACATGTTGGTCGCGTCGGTCTCCCCCATGCCCTCGATCACCGACCGCAGGTAGGCCTGGCCGAGCGGATCGCTGGTCTGCGCGCACCCGCTGTACGACGCGACGCCACGGTAGAGGTCCGGAGCATGGATCGCCAGCGAGAGCACCGACGTCGCCGCCATCGACAGGCCCGCGATCGCGTTGACACCCGTGGTGCCCAGGCATCGTCGATCACCGGGGGCAACTCCTCTGTCAGGAATGTCTGCCACTTGGCCACTCCGACGACCGGATCTTCCTCGATCCAATCGGTGTAGTACGTGAACATTCCTTCGGCCGGGATGACGACGTTGACGTTCTTGTCCTCGAGGAAGTCGAGGATCTTGGTCTGGTTGAGCCAGTTCGCTCCGTCCTCGCCTCCACCGGCACCGTTGAGCAGGTACAGCGTCGGGCGCGGAACAGACGTATCTGCAGGCTTGATGACCTGCAGGGGAATGTTTCTGTCCATCGACGGCGAGTACACGTACATGTCCGTGTGTCGATCGTCGATCTGCTCGGTACTGTCCACGTGGGCCGCCGGCGCAGCGGACGCG
>BBEG01000524.1 GCA_001312645.1 Rhodococcus sp. JCM 9791 | reverse complement strand
CTCCGGATCGGTAGGCGAAATGTACTCGAGCGGGGTGCCGCCCGTCGCATCGGCCGAACTGCACGACGCCGCACCGAGACCGAGTGCACCGAGCCCCACCGCACCGGCTCCGAGGGAGCCGATGCGGAGGAACCGACGACGGTCGAGGGTCGGTCCGAACCGGGTCATTCCAACACCTGGGGGGTGATGAGCGACCCGATGTCGTCGACGGTACCGGTGACCTCGACGGAGCTGACCTGATCGCCTGTGGCGGCATCGATTCCGACGATCATCCGAGTGGTCTCGCCGTCGACCTCGGGACCGGCTCCGACCACGTACAGGATGCTGCCGTCGACCGAGAATGCGCTGCTCGAGATCCCGGTGAGACCGAGAGTCGGCAGATCGAGCGTCTTGACCGGGGCGAAGGTCGCCGCGTCGAAGAGTTCGACCTTCACCACGTCACCGCCGCGGGCGGAGTGCGGGTGGACCACCGAATCCGTGTACTCGACTGCGATCCGGGAACCGGTGTTGTCGATCTCGTTGCCGGCGAACCGGCCGCCGTCCTGTCCGGCATTGCCGATCGGTGCGACCTCGGCGTCCGGCAGACCCTCCGAGAAGTCGAAGACATAGACGTCGCCGTTCGCACTTACCAGCAGGGACTTCTTCGCCTCCGCCGCCCACGTCACGGTGCGGGTGCTGACGAAGTTCTCGGGGAGGACCTTCGAGCGGCTCGTCTCGGTCGGGACGCCGGTGTCGTCGATCGAGATCTGGATCAGCTCGCGCGTATCTTCACACACGCTGTAGAGCTCGTGCCCGTCGAGCCACGTGAACGGCCCGCAGCCGATGATCTGGAGGGAGCCGCTCTCCTTCTTCGCCTCGAGGTCGACGATGCGGACGCCGTACAGCCCGTCGTCCCAGGTCACGAAGAACCTACCGTCCGAGGTCACCGCACTCGAGCCCTCCCGCGAATGGGCGCGGGCGTAATCGGGGAGCAGAATCTCGGATGGTTCGAGCAGGTTGCCCGAGTAGGTGCTGACTGTGAATTCAGCGGTGCCGCGAGAGCCTCGCGGTCGCCACACCTCGGCCGCGAGCACTGCGGGATCGCTGGATGTCTCGCCGACGAATCCGTGGATCACGGGCGACCAGATGCCCGGCCCGACGACGAATCTGTCACCCGCCACGCCGGTCGCCGGGTCGAGTGCATTGAGCTCGACCTCGAGACCTGTGTTGACGACAGCAAGAAGGTCGGTCGCCTTGATCGGCTCGATGTCGCCGACATGTACCGGTTCGGGGATCGTGTCGCCGATCTCCTGATCGTCGTGGCCGAGCGAGATACCCTCACCCGGCGGAATGACGGGAACGGTGGGGTAGGTGACCTCGCCGTCGACGGCGGCGTCGTCGTTCGAACTGCATCCGGTGAGGACGAGTGCGGCGGCAAGCGGGATCGCTACCGCGGCTGAGCGCGAAAGACGCTTGGTGCGTGCAGAATTCATGCTCCCGCACCGACTCTCGGGCGTGCAGCCGGTCGGGTCTGGCAATCCTCGCCGATGATCGGGGCCATGGTGCAGGTGTACGACTGCGACTCGTCGGAGACACACCAGATGATTTCCTGGTCGTAGCTGCGGAGACCGGGTTGTACATGATCGCCTGCATGTCGGGTTCCCCGCAGAACGCATTGGAGCACGACGGTGCACCACAGCAGTCGTAATAGGCGATCAGATAGGTCTTTCCGGTGTCGGGGTTGGTGCAGCAGCCGACCCAGAACTCGGCGCCCGGCTTGCTACCGGGGGCACAGGTGGTGACGCCGCCGCCGTTACAGGCCGCACACGAGGTGCCGTCCATGTTGCACCAGCGCCAGTACTCGCATTCCGCAGGATCCTTGCCGTCGAACGAGATGAACTGCGGATCCGGTGCCTCGGGGGCCGGAGGCTCCGGCGGCAGATCCTGCGCCATCGCGCTGCGGGTGACCGGGAGCGAACTGATCAGCGCGACACCCGATACGCCCATCGTCCAGCGGCCGATCCTGCCGAGCATCGACCGGCGCGACGTGCGCTCGGACAGTGTGCGCCCCGCGCGGCTCGCGAGGGAACCACCCTTGCCGGCCATCCACTCTGCTTGCTCGCGGACGGTGTCTTCATCGACCGGATACCGATTCTCGGTCGTTTGGTGTTCTTCCACGGCATACGCCTCCTTTGTCTCGGGTAGATGGATCAGGCGGATTTCGCCCGCGCGTGCAGGTGCTGAAGGGACGGAGTGCCGGATTCGAGGGCATTGAGCAGGCTCTCGACCTGCGCCATGTGGTTGCACAGGCCCTTGCCGCGGATCTTGCCGTGCTCGTCGAGAATCACCCCGTACGGCGTGGTGCCGACCTGGTAAGCGATGCCGACGTCGCGGGCGTCGATGTAGCTCAGTTCGGCTCCGATGTTGCTGCCCGACAGGAACTCCTTGTGCTCCTCGGGGGTGCCGTCGGACACGATCACGACCTCGAGGTCCGTCTCCGCGCGTGCCATCGCACGCAATCCGGGCAGCAGGCTCTTGCATGTACTGCAGCTCGGCGCCGTGAACATGAGCAGCTGTGCCTTCTCACGATGCCCACCGACGCGAACGGAGCGTCCGACGTGGTCGACGAGCCCAGCGAACGAGGGACCGGCCTGCTCGACCTTCGGACCCGTGTCCATCATCCGCGCGCCGAGCGGACCCAGGCGCACCTGGACGCGTCCGATCTCCCGGGCGAGCGCAAGCGTCATGAGGAACAGCAGCGCGACCGCGACCGTCAGAACCGCAACGGTCACTACCAGGAATGTTGTCATCGAATCCGTCCTGTCTGTACGAAAGTTGTTGACGAAGAAGTGCTCACGAGCCGTATCGAGAGGTGGTGCTCGCGGCCCGGAGTTCGATCGAGGCGGTGGTCAGATAGTCGTCGACCGGTCGCCGGCCGAGATGCACGACCGATCGGATCGAGGCGATCGCGACGACGGCCAGCGCGATCAGCGCGCCGCCTGCGACACCGGCCAGACGTTCCGGCACGGTGACGTCCGGCGAACCGGTCACGGC
>BBEG01000523.1 GCA_001312645.1 Rhodococcus sp. JCM 9791 | reverse complement strand
CGAGCGGCGCGCTGAGCGGCTCATTCCGGGCGTCGTCGGGTCCCAATCCGCGGCGCACTGCGCCGGGCGCAGGTCGCGCGTCGTGTTCTTTCGTGCGCGCGGAGGAGTGCAGTTGCCACGGAACGCTGGTCACCATCACGCCGCGCTGGAACAGCAAGCGGCTCTTCAGGCGCAGCGCGCTCTGGTTGTGCAGGATCTGCTCCCACCAATGCCCGACGACGTACTCGGGGATGAACACCGTCACGACGTCACGAGGTGAGGTCCGTCGGATGCGTCGGACGTAGTCGAGCACGGGACGGGTGACCTCCCGATAGGGGGAGTCGATCACTTTCAGCGGAACGGTGATGTCGCTGCGGTCCCACGCGCGCACCAACGCCCGGGTGTCGTCGGTGTCGACGTCGACGGTGACGGCTTCGAGGATGTCCGGCCGGGTGGCGCGCGCGTAGGCCAGGGCGCGCAGCGCGGGTGTGTGGAGCGTCGAGACGAGGACGATCGAATAGGTGCGGCTCGGCAGGACACCGTCCCACTCGGCCGACTCGAGTTCTTCGGCGACGCTGTCGTAGTGGCGCCGGATCGCCTTCATCGTGATGAACACCGCCGCCATCGCCACGATGGCGATCCACGCGCCTGCCACGAACTTCGTCAACAGCACGATCACCAGGACGGAAGCGGTCATCGCCGCACCCACTGAATTCACCACGCGTGAGCGTCGCATGTGCGCTCGCGTTCGGGGGTCGGTCTCGGTGGACAGGTGCCGCGACCAATGCCGGACCATCCCCGTCTGGCTCAGTGTGAAGGAGACGAAGACCCCCACGATGTAGAGCTGGATCAGGTGCGTGACCTCGGCGTGGAACGCCACGATGAACACCCCGGCTGCCGCTGCCAGGAACACGATGCCGTTGCTGAATGCGAGCCGATCACCGCGGGTGTGGAGCTGATGCGGCAGATAGCGGTCCTGCGCGAGGATCGATCCGAGTACGGGAAAACCGTTGAACGCGGTGTTGGCCGCCAGCACCAGGATGAGGGCAGTCAGTGCGGTGATCAGGTAGTACGCGGGCGGGAATCCGGGAAAGACGGTCTCCGCCATCTGCACGATCAGTGTTTTCTGATGGTAGTTCTCCGGAGCTCCCAGTAACTGGATGGCGGGATCCTCGGCGATCACGACGCCGATCCTCTCGGCGAGAACGATGATCCCCAGCAACAGGGTGACCGCGAGTCCGCCGAGCAGGAGCAGCGTCGTAGCGGCGTTGCGGGATTTCGGTTTCCGGAACGCCGGCACTCCGTTGCTGATCGCTTCGACACCGGTCAATGCCGCGCATCCCGACGAGAACGCCCGTGCCAGCAGGAACGTGAAGGCGAGCGCTGTTGCGGGGGAGTGCTCGGCGACGAGTTGGAAGGACGACGATTCCGCGCGAAGATCGTGCCCGAGAACGAAGATCTGAACCAGCCCCCAGCCGATCATCACGGCGATCGACATCATGAACGCATATGTCGGTGCAGCGAACGCGACCCCGGCTTCTCGCAGGCCACGGAGGTTGATGGCGGTGAGGATCACGATGCGCCCACGGCGAACAACACCTTGTGGTGCGCCACGAACGGCACCGCCGAGCCGATGTTGGAGGCGGCAGCGGAGATCGAGACCGCCACCGTGAGCACGTAATCGACGAGCAGGGCGCTGCCGACCGTCAGACCTGCGGTAGCGCCGAGGTTCTTCGTTGCTACTTCGTAGTCCCCACCACCGGACGGGTACGCATGGACGTTCTGGCGGTAGCTCGCGACGACCACAGTGAGGACGACGGCGACGAGGATCCCGATCCACGGGGCGAACGCGTAGGCGGACAGGCCGGCAACCGACAGGACCAGGAAGATCTCCTCCGGTGCGTACGCGACCGAGGACAACGCGTCGGAGGCGAACACGGGAAGCGCGATGCGTTTGGAGAGCAGGGTATGGCCCAGCGCATCGCTCCGAAACGGTCTGCCAAGCAGCAGCCGTTTCACCGCGGAGGGTGCACGGGACACCAGCGAAGCGTAGTCCTTTCCGGGACGACCGCCGCCGAATCACGGAGGTATTTACCTTCGGGTTGTGGAGAATCCGAACTGTGACATAACCTTCCCGACATGTCGTCCAGCCGAGTCGCCGCCCCGCGCGTCACATACGTGACCGCCGCTCTGGTTCCCGGCTTCCTCTGGCTCGCGAACTCTGTTGTCGTTCCTGCGGTAGGTAGATCCGCGCCGACCTTCGGATTCCACTTCGGAATCCCTTCACCTGCGTGCCCAGAGCACGTCGAGGTCAGGCGCGTCGACGTCCGTATCGTGCCACTCCGGGTCAATTCACTCGTGTTCGAGCATCGCGCTCGCGTCGAGCCACCCGGGACCGAGTCGCAAGGAACCCACACGTGTCAGCTCCCACCCTGTCCCGACCTGCTACGTCCCGCACCGCTACTTCCCGACCCGCATCGCTCGCTTCGGCCTCCCGACGGGGTCAGGTGCGAGCGCGGATCGTCGCCCCCGACCTGCGGATCGCCGACGGCGCCGCGGGATCGGTGTTCCGTGTCGCGGCAGACCGCGGCCCCATCTCCCGCGATGTCATCGCCAAGGCCACCGGACTGAGTATCGCCACAGTCAATCGGCAGGTGACGGCGCTCCTCGCCGCCGGACTGCTGCGCGAACGCGCGGACCTCACCGAATCGGGCGCCATCGGCCGTCCGAGGATTCCGGTGGAGGCCGATCACGAGCAGTTCCTCACGGTCGGAATCCATATCGGTGCCGTCACCACCGGGATCGTCGCCGCCGACCTGCGCGGCCGGATCATCAGTGCGGTCGAGATCCCCACGCCCAGCGGGGACCAGGACCTCGCACTCGCCTCGATCACCGCCAGTGCCAAGCTTTCGTCTCACGGTGGCACCGCCGCACTGCACTGTGGGCGGGTGTCGCGATCGGCGGGCGCGTCGACTCCGTGACCGGAATCGTCGACCATCCGAGGCTCGGCTGGTCGCAGGCCCGCGTCGGCGAGGCCGTGGGCATCGGCCTGCG
>BBEG01000522.1 GCA_001312645.1 Rhodococcus sp. JCM 9791 | reverse complement strand
CCTGCAACGGCAAGGTGGTCGCGACCATCGCGAGGTAGCGCGCGAGGATGCCGTTGAACAGGCCACCGTCGCCTCCCCCACCACCTGTGACGATGCTGCGTTCGGTGAGTTCGTGGTCGACAGCGTCGACAAGTGCATGCACCCGCGTGCGATGACGCGGGTCGCCGCTTCGGGTCGCGAGTTCGGTCTCGACTCCGAGCACCACACCCTGGCAGTACGAGTAGACGGCGGGCTCGAGTACACCGTGGCGGATACCGTCGAAGACGAGTCCGGTGTCGGGATCGACGAGACGGTCGTGGATCCAGTCGGCCATCTCCTGTGCGCGCTCGAGCTTGCCCGATCGCGCGAGCAGCAGCGCGGCCGGACCGTTGGCGGGAGTGTTGAAGAAGGAGTCTCCGCGGCGCCACGGGATTCCCCCGCCGTGCTCGGGTTGCCACGCATCGTGCAGTTCCCCGACGAGGGTCGCGATCGCAGCCCCATGGTCGACGCGCAGGTGCCGTTGGGCGCGATCGAGGGCCAGACCGAGCCAGGCCATGTCGTCGAAGTAGTTGTTGGTCCAGCCTGTGATGTTGCGGATGCGGTGACTTCGGGTCAGCTGCACGACGCGGCGTCGGCTGCGCCCAGTGCCGTCACCGGACTTCGCCTGCCGCTCCGCCGCGTCGACAGCGAGGTCGATCAGGTGAGCCTGCCACCAGTAGTGCCACGAGCCGAAGATGCGTTCACGTCGTGTGGCGGGCCAGCCGACGACACCGAGTTCGGTACCGGGCAATCCCCAGAGTCGACGCACGTGCCTGGCCGCGACGGCAGCTTCGGCTGCATCCGCCCGATCCGCCCACATTTCCGCCATGCCGTAATCATCCTTGTCCCGCGACAGCGGCGTGGCCACACGGCCCGCGCTACTACATCCGCACGGATCCGGCGAGCGTTACGACCAGGCGTCGTCGAGGTCGGCGTGTTGGCGGATCCACGCGTGCATGGCGATCCCCGCCGCGACACCCGCGTTGATGGAACGGGTCGAGCCGAACTGCGCGATCGACACCGTCATCGTCGCCACCTCGCGTGCCCGCTCGGTCACGCCCGGCCCCTCCTGCCCGAACAGCAGCAGGCAGTTGCGGGGTAGGTCTGCCGTCTCGAGTGGCACGGAGCCCGGGGTGTTGTCGACAGCGACGATGGTCAGATCGTGCTCGGCGGCCCAGCCGATGAGCGCATCGACGTCGGTGTGGTGCTGCAGATGCTGGTAGCGGTCGGTGACCATGGCCCCGCGGCGGTTCCAGCGGCGCCGACCCACGATGTGGACGGCGGCGGCCGCGAACGCATTGGCCGTGCGAACGACGGTGCCTATGTTGGCGTCGTGCGCGAAGTTCTCGATCGCCACGTGCAGCGGGTGCCGTCGGGTGTCGATGTCGGCGACGATCGCGTCGCGCGTCCAATATCTGTAGGCGTCGACGACGTTGCGCCGGTCACCGTGTTCGAGCAGTTCGGGGTCGTACTTCGGATCGGTGGGCGGGGGTGTCCCGAACTCGTCGGTCCACGGCCCCATACCGTGCGGATGTTCGCCCCATTCTGTCGGTCCGGGGACCGCGAGCGGGTCCTGCTCGTGGTCCGGCCCGGTTTCTCGGTCAGGCACGATCAGAACGTCTCGTTCGAGTCGGAGGCGACGGAGAATCCGTGTCCGGTGCTGTCGTTGGTGCAGGTCACGTCGGTTTCGGTCGTCGCGCACGTGTAGCCGAGCTGCGAGAGCGTCGCCCCCGCGGGCAACACCTCCGCAGATCCTTCGACGGGCAGGTAGACGGGGCCGCCCGAACACAGGAACTCACCTGGACCGCTGTCGACGACGCGCATCCCGTGACCCCAGTTGACGACACAGCTCTCCGGCCGTGGCGGCACCGGATCGGTGACGCCCTCGCAACCCGCTTCGGTGCGGCCCGGGAGCTGCACGATGCCGCACTCGAATGCGCCGTCGGGAGTAGTGAAGTAATACGACTCGCCCTGCTCGAACGCGACAGCCTCCAGCGTCGGCGGCACCTCGGGAGCCGGCTCGGTCGTCGTCTCTACAGGTGCGAGCTCGGAAGTCGGCGCTTCCGTGGTGGTGGCTTCGGTCGTGGTCGGTGCAGCAGTCACTGTGGTTGTCGCGGTGCTGGATGTCGCAGTGTCGGTCTGTCTGCCCACGGCATCCGGTTCGTCTCCGGACCCCCACACCCACTCAGAATCAGCACAGCACCCAACACAACCGCAGCCGACGACACACGCACCTTCACACCGCTCCCTCCGACGAGCACAGAAAGTGCCACTCTATCGACCGGCGGACGAAGCGCAGACACGCGCTAGTCTGGAGACGGAGGAGCCATGAAGCACAAGCGCATTCTGCGCACGGTCGCGTTCATCACGACCGGATACCTGATTCTGCTGTCGCTCTGGTTGAACCTCTTCTATCCGAACTCCGCCGAAGGCACCGAAGGATTCCAGGTGATGTTCCTGGTCTGCCTGTACGGCGCGGTACTCGGTCTGGGCATGTTGATCGCCGATCGCGCCACCCGCGAAGATCGCAAGATCGAACGCGACGGCCTCGAAGGGTGGGCGACGATCCGTGCCGCCACCCCGCTCGGGTCCGTGATCGGCGACGTGCAGCGAACCGAGCTGGATCTGGATCTGACAGTGCCCGGATCCGAACCGTACAGCGGCAAGGTGGTGTTCGAGGCCGAACGCAGCGACGTGTCGCGGCTGGTGGCCGGCCAGGTGGTGTCGGTGCTCGTCGACCCCGACGACCGCACTCGGATCCTGATCTATCCGTGACGGGTCATTTACCTCGGACGAGTGCGAGCATCCCTTCGACGAGAAGCAGTTGCGCGGCCGCGTAGGTGGCGAGCACGAATCCTTCCGCCGCTGCCCGCGCGGACTTGCTCTTCAGCAGGGTCCGCCGCTCGACGATGGTGCCGTCGGACAAGGTGAACACGAGCCCGCCGAGACCGAGCCAGCTGCGCCGGTCGGCATTCGGGAACACGAGACCACCGGAGGTCTTCGCTCCGGGTGCCAG
>BBEG01000521.1 GCA_001312645.1 Rhodococcus sp. JCM 9791 | reverse complement strand
GCGACGGCGAGCACCGCGGTGGAAACCCCCGCGGTGCGCCGAGCAGGGCGGGGCTCGTTGTCACGGGTGTGTCAGCGCACACCGAGGCGGGCCAGCAGGTCCGCCTCGATTCCGTCGAGCTCGTTGCCGATAGAGATGTGCGCGCCTTGCGACGCGCGGCCGGCATCTGCTCGGCGGCAGACACCGCGGCGGTGAGGTCGGTGAGTCGACCGCGGATGGCTTCCGCGAACTTCTTCGTCTCGGCGTCCTTGGGATGCAGCTCCTCGGTCTTCGTGACCGACTGCTCGGCCGCCGCGATGCGGGCGCTGAGCCGCGCACCGTGTCCGGTGAACTCGCCGAGCTGCTCGACGCCGACACCGAGTTTCTGGGCGCGGCGGACGTCGAGCTGTCCGCGGATGGCAGTCGCGGCCTGGTAGGCGAGAGGCGCGAGCACAGGTATGAGCAGGCGTGCGACCCCCAGGTAGCGACGGACCTTCGCCGCGGTCAGACCCTGGTTCTCGGCGGCCTTCTTCTGAGCCTTGAGGGTGGCGATCTGCTCTTTCTCGACCTTGGACTGTGACTTCACGAGCTCTTTGTCGAGCTTGGACTGTGACTTGGCGAGCTTCGCGGCGAGCTTCTCCTGGGACTTCGCTGTGCGTCGATCACTCTTGAACTGGTTCTTCGCGCCGAGCTTGGCCTCGAGCTTCGCCTTGTGCTTGAGCGCTTTTGCCTCCGCCTTGCGGGTGGCACGCCGCTTCCGCCGTGTGAACAACCCCATCGAACAGCACCCTCCATCCGGTACGACCGCAGCGTGCCCGCGCTCGTCGGCAAGCCTAACTCGACGGTGCTGCTGAGAGGTGTCCCGCATCGAGCGAATACCCTGGGATGTTGTGGAGGTGACCGGTGAGCAACGACGCAGGCCCGTTTCGATAGAGGCGAGCGCGTTGACGCGGTGCCGTCACCGGGTGTTTCTCGACGCGACGTATCCCGACGAACTGGTCGCGGCTCCCAAGAATCCGGGAGCTACCCAACGTCAGGAAGCTGCCGCAGCGCACCGCGAGGCGATCCGGCAGCGGATGTTCGATGCCGACCCGGACGGATGGGTGCACATCGTTGCGGAAGGGACCATGTCGCAGCGCGCCGACCGGACCCTCGACGCGTGCCGTTCCGGCGCCGACCGAATCTGGGGCGCGGTCCTGCCCGTCGAATCCGACACCGGCCGGCGCGGCCGATCCGAGATCCTGCTCCGCGACACGGAACGCGGCGGCTACATTCCCGTCATCGTCGTCAACCACAAGGTCACCGACCGGGACGGGGCGCCACCACCACCGACCTGTTCGAGTGGGCACCCGCGGTCGACGAGAATCGCAAGGTGCGGGCGCACTCGGGTGACCAGATGCGGGTCGCGCATCTGTACCGGATGCTCGAACGACACGGGCTGGCCAGTCCTGCACAGGTGCAGGAGCGATCGGATACAACGCCGACTGCATCCTCGTCCACGATCTGAGCGCCGTCCTCGACGACTACGACGCGCGGCTCGCCGACCGTCTCGACATCGCGCGCGGGAACGTGCCGACCGTGCCGTCGCAGATCGGGGAGTGCCGTACGTGTCCGTGGTGGGAACGTTGCCGTTCCGAGCTGGCCGAGCGGCACGATGTGTCGCTGGTCGCGCCGGGGCAGCGCGCCGACGTGCTGCGCGAACTCGGCGTCACCACCATCGACGGGCTCGCCGGATGGACGGGTCGACAACCCGAGGTATGGCCCCAGGGCCGTTCGAGGACGCGGTCGTGGTCGCGAAGGCGTGGCTTGCGGGGGCGCCGCTGGTGCGCCGCTACCGGCAGGTGCATGTCGCGCGCGCCGATGTCGAGATCGACATCGACATGGAGAGCTATCACGAACACGGCGCATATCTGTGGGGGACGCTGCTCAACACGGATGTGCAGTCCGTGTACCGACCGTTCTCGACATGGCAGCCGGTGCCCACGACGGACGAGGCCCGATCGTTCGGTGAGTTCTGGACGTGGTTGTCGGCAGAACGTCGCGCCGCTGAGCGTCGCGGGAAAACGTTTGCTGCATACTGCTATTCGCGGTCTGCAGAGGACAAGTGGTTGTTGTCGTCGGCCCGGCGTTTCCACGGCTATCCGGGGGTGCCGTCCGAGGCGGAGGTCAAGGAGTTCATCTCGTCGCCGCAGTGGGTGGATATCTACCAGGCAGTGACCGACCAGTTCGTATGCCCGAACGGTAAGGGTCTCAAGAAGATCGCACCGATCGCGGGTCACCACTGGCGCGACGACGAGGCCGGGGGTGAGGCGTCGATGGCCTGGTACCGCGAGGCCGTCGGCTACGACCGGGGTGAGCCGGATCTGTCTCAACGCACTCGACTGTTCGAGTACAACGAAGACGACGTGATCGCCACCAAGGTGCTGCGTGAGTGGATGAGCGACCGTGCCGTGCTGGATATTCCGCACATCGATGATCTCTGACCCGTGCTTTGTACGACGACGATCGAGAGTTGTCGAGTACGCGCCTAGCGTAGGGCGTCGGCGAGTCTGCCCAGCGCGTCGATGACGGGTGTTCCGAACATCGCTGGATCGTTGTGTTCGAGCCCACGAAGTTCGACGCGTTCGACGAGGTTCCGTGCACTGTCCGCAACCACTGCACTCTGCTGGGCCGGCACGATGCTGTCGGCAGTGCCGTAGACCACAGTGAGGGGCACATCGAGTTGCGCGACGATGTCGGCGACCGGAAACCTGTCCTTCAGGACGAAGGTCGGCACGATCCGGTAGTGGTGACGCGCCACCGATCCGAGGTCGGTGAACGGCGAGCGCAGAAGCATTCCGGCCGGCGGTGATTCGGCGGCGAGTGCGGTCACCACGGCGCAGCCCAGACTCTCTCCGAAGTACAGCACTCGATCCGAGTCGACATCCTCTCGGTCCAGCAGATGCTGCAGGGCGGCGCGGGCGTCGCGGTCCACCCCGTCTTCCGACGGTCGACCGGGGTTGCCGCCGTATCCGCGGTAGTCGAACAACAGCGTCGAGAATCCTGCGGCGGAGGGATCGGCGGCGG
>BBEG01000520.1 GCA_001312645.1 Rhodococcus sp. JCM 9791 | reverse complement strand
CAACGGCGCGACCCAGTTCGGCGAGCCCGAACCTGTCGAGCGGCGGAGTCTCGACGTGCAATGCATCGAGTGGCGGCCCACCCGCGAACGGCCCCACGGGCCCGCCCCACCCGACGCATCGTTCCGCCCGAAGTGTTCCTGCAACACCTGCCCCAATCCTTACTCCGTGGCCCCCACCAGGACACGGCTTCGTCACGCTACCCGGAGAACCGCCGCAATCGAAGTGCCCGTGACCTCCATCGGAAGACTTCTCGGTCTGTTGTGTGTCGGTCCCCCGGACTACTCTCGGCAGGTAGTTGTTCAGGCAGTCGGACGAGGGCGGGCACCCATGACAGAACAGCTCCTTGACACAACATCGAGTGACCTCGCGATGCCGCATTCATGGATGCCGCCGAGCCGTACCGGCGCGAACTGCTCGCGCATTGCTACCGCATGAGCGGTTCCCTGCACGACGCGGAAGACCTCGTGCAGGAGACCTATCTGCGTGCATGGCGCGGATACGACAATTTCGGCGGACGCTCGTCGTTGCGCACATGGCTGCACCGCATCGCCACGAACGTGTGCCTCACGGCGCTCGACGGGCGAAAACGCAGACCCTTGCCCACCGGATTGGGTGCGCCGAGCTCCGATCCGACGGACGACCTCGTCGCGCGTCAGGAAGTCCCTTGGCTCGAGCCGATCCCCGGCAGCTACACCGACGATGGGCACACCGACGACCCGAGCGATCCCGCAACGATCGTCGCGTCACGCGACTCGATCCGGCTCGCGTTCGTCGCCGCGCTACAGCACCTGTCTGCACGGCAACGCGCAGTACTCCTGTTGCGCGATGTACTTCAATGGCGCGCAAGCGAAGTCGCCGCCGCGCTCGACACCACCACCGCCGCGGTGAACAGCCTGTTGCAGCGAGCGCGCGCACAGCTGCGCAGCGCCCAGGCCTCGAACGAAGAACTCAGCGAACCCGACAGCGCCGAAACCCGCGCGCTCGTGAAGCGGTGGGTCGAGGGATTCGAGAAGTACGACATCGACTCGCTCGTCACGATGCTCACGGAGGACGCCATCTGGGAAATGCCGCCGTTCGACGGCTGGTATCAAGGTGCCGACGCCATCGTGACTCTGATCAAGTGCAACTGCCCGGCTGAAGGCCCGGGCGATCAGATCCTTCTCCCCACGGTGGCGAACGGACAGCCGGCCCTCGGACTCTACATGCGCGGTGACGATGGGCAGCATCATCCGTTTCAGCTCCAGGTACTCGACATCGTCGAGGGCAAGGTCGCGCATGCGACGGTCTTTTTTCAGCGACGACATCGTCGGGTTGTTCGCGCGTTTCGGGCTACCGGAGACTCCGGTAGCCGACGCTGAGAGGTACTTGCGCGTCCTCCGGTGCTGAAAGCTCAGCCCTGGGCCGCACCTTCACCCTCGGGTGCCCACTGCGCGGCGGCAGCCTCGACATCCATCCACATGACCTCCCACACGTGGTTGTCGAGGTCGCGGAACGCGCGGCTGTGCGAGAACTCGCCCATCTCCGCGTTCGCCTGCTTCGACCCGGCCGTGATCCACTCGCTTCCGCCCGCGGCGACCGCCCCGTCGACCAACTGGTCCACTGCCTCGCGACTGTCCGCAGACACGCACATCAACACCTCTCGCGCGGTCGAGGTGTCGCAGATGTCGTCGTTGATGAAATCGCGGAATCGCGGCTTCTCGAGCAGCATCACGAACGACTGTTCGTTGATCTCGAGGCACGCGGTGTTCTCGTCGCAGAACATGTCGTTGAAGGTGAAGCCGAGTTTGTCGAAGAAGGCGCGGGTCGCGGCGACGTTCTCGACGGCGAGGTTGGCGAAGAGCATGCGGGACATAGGTATCTCCTCAGGTCGGTGAGCACTGCGTGGGTGAGCGTTCGAAGTAGACAGACCCACGGCCGACGGAGAACTCATCGCGACGATCAGGTTTTGCTCAGAACCCATACCGGTCCGGTCATCAACCAGATGACGGTGATGATTCCGAGTGTCGGGAACACGCTGTTGAGGGCGGCGCTCTGCGCATCGTTCGCGACGGTCGCGCCGAGGCCCAGAACGGCCGCTCCACTGATACCGGCGGCGATGAGCCAGCGCCCGAAACTCGCGATCTCGTGCCGGAACGCTTCCGGTCCTTCCTTCGGTGTCGGCGGTGGCTTCTCGCCGCCGGCGAACCAGTGTGCGAAGCGCGCATCGGCCAGCGGACGATGCTGGGTCCGAACGCGACACTCACCCCCAGATAGATCCCGGCGATTCGGTGGATGTAGCCGACCTCCGTGCCGTTCCGCAGATCGAGTGCCACAGCTACGAGCAGCACCACGTCGATCACCGGGATCAGTGCGAGCACAACAGCGCCGACCTTCGGTAGACGCAGCAGATATCGGAGCACGAGGCCGAGTGCGAGAACAACCCAGAACCCGACCTCGCTGGCGATGATGAATGCGGTGATGTGCTGGTGAACATGCATCGAGCATCGCGGCGGGAGGTGCACCGCCGCGTCCGCCGACCGGGTCGCGGGGCGTCATCACTTCGGATGACGACCACCGAAACGGCCTGATCGTTGTGTTCGAATAGCAACGTGATCGACCGCTACGCGCCCACGCTCATCGCACTCGCCTACTTCGCGTGCGGCGCGGTGCTGTATCCGCTGAATCTGGGCGCTCTGGTTTCCGAAGACGGAACGTCGACGGGCGTGCGCTTGCTGATCCTCGCGGCCGTGTGCGTGCCCATTCTCCTGCGCCGGTCGCACCCGCTGCTCGGTCTGGTGCTGGCCTCGATTCCGGTCGCCGTCGACTTCGCGCTCGGCCTGTCCCTGCCGGTGTGGCTCGCGTACGGCGACCTGCTGTTCGCGGCCGCGCTGTACGGCAGTGCCCGGACGAGTGTGTTTCTGGAGCGCGCACCGATCGCGCCGATCGCGATTTTCGCCGTCGGATTCGGTATCTACACCGGCGAGCTGAGACCGGCGGTGTTCGTCGCGGCCATGGGCGTGCTCCTCGTCGCGCTACCCGTGTGGTGGGCCCGCTCGGTGCGCACCCACCGCGACGCC
>BBEG01000519.1 GCA_001312645.1 Rhodococcus sp. JCM 9791 | reverse complement strand
CGCCCGACCATGCAGGTGTGGTGGGAGTGTCGCGGTCAACCGGACCGCCCGCCACTGCGCCCGCGTAATCGGGGCGCTGGTGGTCGGGATGAGCAGGTCGGTTTCGGCGCCGGTGATCAGGTCGAGCAGCCACCGGATGCGGACATCGAGGTCGTCGAGTCCGATCGGGTCGCCGGTGGTGTCGTCGACCGCGAGGTGGGGTCGGGTGGTGAACGCGAACTGACGTCTGTCGATGGTGGCCGTCACAACTCCCCCGTTGCCTCGAGCGTTGTCGATCAGTTCCGCTGCCAGTACCTCGCTGTGGTCCGACCGTGCCTCGACCGTAACGCCGAACACCGACAGGAATGCTCACTCGTAGCCGCGCTCTACGATCCGGTTCATGACGGAGCTCTACCCGTTGTGAGTCACGACCCAGGAATCGGGAGGGAAGCCCGGTCCGGGGCCGCTTCTATGCTTGGCCCATTGACACCGATTGGTTGGGAGTTACCCATTGGCTTCAGTGAGCAAGGTATTCGCGGCGAGGCTGGCCGGCCTGGTCGTGCTCGGCCCCGACGGCGAATCGATCGGTCGTGTCCGCGACGTCGTGCTCACCATCCGAATAGGCCGCCAGCAGCCGCGTGTGCTCGGTCTGGTCGTGGAACTTCCGACCCGGAAACGGATCTTCGTTCCGATGTTGCGGGTGACGGCCATCGCGCCGGGTTCGGTCACGCTCGTCACCGGCAACGTGAGTCTGCGCAGGTTCATGCAGCGCCCGTCCGAGGTGCTTGCCCTCGCGCAGGTGTTGGACTCCCGCGTGCGGATCGACGATCCTGAGCTCACCGACCTGTCCGGGGTGGACGTCACCGTTGTCGATCTGGGGATCGAACTCACCCGCAGCAGGGACTGGCTGGTCGCGCGTGTCGCGGTGCGACGCCACCGCGGACGACTCTCCCGCCGCGCCCCGGTACACGTCGTCGAATGGCAGCACGTGCACGGCCTGACGCAACAGGCACTCGCTCAACCCGGTCAGGGTGTCTCGCAGCTGCTGATGCAGTTCGAGGACATGCGTCCCGCCGACGTCGCCAACGTGCTGCGGGATCTCCCTGTCAAGCGCCGCAACGAAGTTGCGGCTGCGCTCGACGACGAACGACTCGCCGACATCGTGCAGGAACTGCCCGCGGACGACCAGACCGATCTACTCAAGCACCTCGAGGTCGACCGTGCCGTCGACGTCCTCGAGGCCATGGACCTGACGACGTCGCGGACCTGCTCGGCGAATTACCCGAGACCGACGCCGAGTGGTTCCTCCAACGCATGGATCCGGAGGATTCCGAGCCGGTCCGACGCCTTCTCGAGCACTCACCCGATACGGCGGGTGGCCTGATGACCCCGGAGCCGGTGGTGCTCACTCCCGCGACCACGGTCGCGGAGGCGCTCGCCCGAGCGCGCAATCCGGATCTCACCCCGGCGCTGGCATCGATGGTGTTCGTGGTCCGGCCGCCGACCGCGACACCGACCGGCCGATATCTGGGTTGCGTCCATCTGCAACGATTGCTTCGCGAACCGCCGGCGAGCCTCGTCGGCGGCGTCATCGACAACGATCTCCCGCGACTCGATCCCGAGGACTCCCTGGCTTCGGTGACCCGATACTTCGCGACGTACAACCTGGTGTGCGCTCCGGTCGTGGACGACGAGCAGCACCTGCTCGGCGCGGTGAGCGTCGACGACGTGCTCGACCATCTGTTGCCCGAGGACTGGCGCGAAGAGGAGGAAGAGGATGAGTGACCGCAACCCCCTGGGTACGCAGCGGCTCGAGACTCCCCGCACCTCCCGATTCCGGGTCAACTTCGATGTGGAGGCCGTCGGCCGCGTAAGTGAGTCGATCGCACGTTTCCTCGGCACCGGCCGTTACCTGACGATCCAGACGGTCGTGGTGATCGTCTGGATCGCGCTCAATATCTTCGCGATAGGTCTGCAGTGGGATCCGTACCCCTTCATCCTGCTCAATCTCGCCTTCTCCACGCAGGCCGCCTACGCCGCGCCGCTGATCCTGCTCGCACAGAACCGTCAGGAGAACCGGGACCGTGTGTCGCTCGAAGAGGATCGGACTCGCGCAGAGCAGACGAAGGCCGATACCGAGTTCCTGGCACGTGAGCTTGCAGCGTTGCGCCTCGCGGTCGGTGAGGTCGCAACACGCGACTATCTGCGCCGAGAACTCGAAGACCTGAAGACATTGATCACCGAAGCGACAAGGGAGACGACGCCGGTACCGACCAGGCGAGACCACCCCGTCGCTGATACCGAAACGTCCGGTTGCACATAATCCGACCTGTTTCTGTAATGTGCGTCACAACAGGTGTGATGTGGGCTCGGTCGAAGGTGGGTGTTCCGGTGCGCTGGCAGACGACTCTGGTTGTTCCGTTGCTCGCGGCAGCAGGTTTCGCAGCGACAGCGTCGACGCCCGCACCGAGCGGCGCCTCCGTCGATCCCGTGCCACGCAGACCGCTGTCGCGCAGGAAGTGGGCATCCTGCCCGCCGAGCCGGCAGCTCCGCAGGCGATGCGTAGTCCGTCCGCAGTCACCGGGGACCGGCCGACCCCCTCGCGCAGACGCCGCCGGCGATGCCCGGTGACGGATTCGCCATTCTCGGCGACGGCCCCCTCGCGATCCCGGAACTCGTGTTCTACGCGTACCGCGCGGCCGAGATGCAACTCGCGATCAACTCGCCGGAATGCGGGCTGCCGTGGCACCTACTGGCGGCGATCGGCCGTCTCGAATCGAATCACGCCGAGAACGGGCACACGGACGTCCTCGGCACCCTCACCGCAGCACGGACGACCCCAGACGGCCGTGTCGGTCCGATGCAGCTTCCTGCCGGCGCGTGGGAGCGATTCCCCTCGGACGGGAATGCGGACGGCGTGACCGACCCACAGAACGTGTTCGATGCGACTCTCGCAGCGGGCGTGTGGGCCTGCGCGGACGGCGCGTCCGCGCGAGACGAGGCCGGCGAGGCCCGAGTGGCTGCCATGTTCAATTCCTCCCCCGAGTACCTGGCGAATGTGCACAAGTGTCCGACGCCTACAA
>BBEG01000518.1 GCA_001312645.1 Rhodococcus sp. JCM 9791 | reverse complement strand
CAGTCGCCCTCGGGTCGAGCGCGGTGCGCCACGCACGGGCGGTGTGTTCGGCGCTGAGCGGCTCACCGAGCCGGGCGGTGTACTCCTCCCCCGCGTTGGTTCGCCAGCGGGCCTCACCTGAATAGGCGAGGAACACGACCGGCCGCACGACCCCGTCTGCGAGCGCGTCGGAGTATCCGTAGGAGTGGTCGGCCTTCGATTGCATCAGGCCTTCCCCGTTCGGTTCGTACGTCACGAACGGGATCGCGCTGTCATCGCTGCGGAAGGGGGTACCGGTCAGTGCGAGACGTCGGGTCGCATCGCCGAATGCCTCGAGGATCCCCTCCCCCAGCTTTTGGCGTCACCGCCGTGGTGGATCTCGTCGAGGATGACCAAGGTGCGGCGCGCTTCGGTGCGTACTCGGTGCTTGAACGGGTGGGATGCCACCTGTGCGTAGGTCACGACGACGCCCTGGTAGTCGCTCGAGGTCTGGCCCGTGGAGTTGGTGAAATTCGAGTCCAGCGCGATGCCCACCCGCGACGCGGCCGACGACCACTGGTGCTTGAGGTGCTCGGTCGGTGCAACGACCGTCACCTGATCGACGGTCCGGTCCTTCAACAGTTCCGACGCGACCCTCAGCGCGAAAGTGGTCTTGCCGGCCCCTGGCGTGGCCACCGCGAGGAAATCGCGAGGTTTTGTGGCGAGGTACTTGGTCAGGCGCGACGCTGCCACGCGCGCAGCTGTCCCCCGGGGGCGGAGGTCGTAGCCTGTCCGACGGTTTCGGTGCTCACCGGTTCTTCGTGCTCCTTGTCCGCTCAACTCCGGTCGGCGACGGCAGAACTCGAAACCCCGACCACCGACCGCCATGCAGCCTATCGCCTCCGCTCTCCGATCGACGTCCCGAACCGCCAAGCCGATGAGGATCGGAAGTGACGGTCGTGACAGAATCCGAGACACCGACAACCGCATGTGGGGCGCGCATCACGTCGTGTCATCAGGAATGCTGGAAGTAGATGAACGCGACAGCCGTACCCCCCAGGTCTGGACCGCGCCGCCTACGGCGCGCGGTAGGCGTGTGGGCCCGGGTGCTCGGTCACACCGCGACATCCGCGTGGAACCACTCGATCTTCAGTAAGGCCGCGACAGCTGCGTTCTGGCAGACGTTGTCGCTACCCCCGCTGCTCCTCGGACTGCTCGGAAGCCTCGGTTACGTGGGCGGATGGTTCGGCCCCGACATCCCCGACATCATCGTGTCCAAGATCGTCACCTTCACCCGCACCGCCTTCAGCGACAGCGTCGTCGACCAGATCATCGCACCAACGGTCTACGACGTCCTCAATCGCGGGCGCGCAGACGTGATGTCGTTGGGGTTCGTGTTGTCACTGTGGGCCGGATCGTCCGCGATCTCGACATTCGTCGACTCGATCGTCGAAGCACACGGCCAACAGGATCACCGCCACCCGGTCTGGCAGCGCGTGTTCGGCCTGCTGCTGTACGTGATGTTTCTCATCCTGGCGGTCGTCACACTGCCCCTCGTGGCGCTGGGACCGACGATGATCGGGCGTCTGCTCCCCCAGTCGTGGTACTCGGTGGGATCGCAGATCGTCGACACTTTCTACTATCCGGGTGTCGGCCTCCTCCTGCTCGTCGCCCTGACCACGCTGTACAAGGTGGCATTGCCGAAGACCCTGCCGTGGCATCGGCTACTCGGAGGCGCGATCCTCGCCGGTGCGTTCTTCATTCTCGCGAGCGCAGGTCTGCGCAGGTATCTGACCTGGATCTCCGACCACGGATATACCTACGGTGCACTGGCCGCACCGATCGCGTTCCTGCTGTTCACGTTCTTCCTCGGTTTCGCCGTGGTCATCGGCGCCGAGTTCAACGCCACTGTTCAGGAAATGTGGCCCGCACGAGCAACACGGATCGAACAATGGCGCGTGTGGCTCGCCGAGCAGGCCGACAAGCAGCCGTCACCCGAGGAAGGTGCGGTCACCAACCTGACGCGGCGGATCACGATGGCCAGTCCAATCCGGCTCACCGACCTTCTCCGTTCCGATGAGCTTCCCGGCTACGACGATGCATATCCGTCCGACCCGTGCACGTCCGACGAGTATGCGCCCGACACGTGCCCGGTCGACCGCCCGACCGCATCCGGGAACCCGACATCGTCCGGACACGACGAAACGGCCGAGGAGGCTTCGATCACCTCGGCCGATGATGATCCGGTTTCGCCGCGAAACCCCGGGTCAGCGGAGAACGCTCCCCTGACCCGACTACCTCAGTCGCCCTTGCGCAGACCGTCGTAGACCTTCTTGCATTCGGGGCACACCGGGGAGCCGGGCTTCGCCGACTTGGTCACCGGAAAGACCTCCCCGCACAGCGCAACCACGTGGGTGCCCATGACGGCGCTTTCAGCGATCTTGTTCTTCTTCACGTAGTGGAAGAACTTGGGAGTGTCGTCGCTGGTGGTTTCGTCGGTGGTGGTATCCGGCCGTTCCTTGATATCCGTACTCACGTGTCCATGATGCCGCACCGGGCCCCCCGACCGGTATGTGCATTCGATCTACGGGCGTGGGAAGGTAGTAGATATGGCAAGAACACCTGGTTTCGGCGGATCCCACGAGAGCGGATCGCCCGATAACCCGGTACTGATCACGGAGCGGAGGCGTCTCTCGAGGACCAGCACCGAGCGCGGGTCCGCAAATACATGACATTGATGGCGTTCCGTATCCCCGCCCTGATCCTGGCCGCCGTCTCGTACGGCGTGTGGGCGAATCCCTGGATCGCGATGGCGATCATCGGGCTCTCGATTCCCCTGCCGTGGATCGCGGTGCTCGTCGCGAACGACCGGCCACCGCGACGTAAGGGCGAGCCGAGCCGCTGGGACGGTCGGCGCGAGGAACTCGGGGCACTCGAGGCACACGAGCACCGCGTGATCGACGGCTGACCCGACGCGGGACACACTCGGCACACTCACAGCCACGCCCGCGGCGCTCGACACGAACATGGGCGCGTCATGGCGTGGTGCACGACGGCTGAGAGAATGCCTCGTGGACCGCGACCTGCTCCTGTCTATCTGCCCGTCCCTTCGTAGTGCGTTGATCCGGTGTCGCTACGACATCGACAGCGT
>BBEG01000517.1 GCA_001312645.1 Rhodococcus sp. JCM 9791 | reverse complement strand
CCTCGGGGCTTGGCATCGGCGTCGGCGTTCTTGCCGGCGCGCGCCTGGAGGCCCTCGGCGACTGCGGACGCAACGACCTTGGTCAGCAGCGCCGCGGAGCGGATCGCGTCGTCGTTGCCCGGGATCGGGAAGTCGACGAGGTCCGGATCGCAGTTGGTGTCCAGGATCGCGACGACCGGAATGTTCAGCTTGCGAGCCTCACCGACGGCGATGTGCTCCTTGTTGGTGTCGACGACCCACACGGCCGACGGAACCTTGGCCATGTCACGGATGCCGCCGAGGGTCCGGTCGAGCTTGTTCATCTCACGCGTGAGCATGAGGATTTCCTTCTTGGTGCGACCCTCGAAACCACCGGTCTGCTCCATGGCCTCCAGCTCCTTCAGGCGCTGCAGGCGCTTGTGGACGGTGGAGAAGTTGGTGAGCATGCCGCCGAGCCAGCGCTGGTTCACGTACGGCATGCCGACGCGGGTGGCCTCTTCGGCGATGGATTCCTGAGCTGCTTCTTGGTGCCGACGAACAGGATCGTTCCACCGTGAGCGACTGTCTCCTTGACGAACTCGTACGCCTTGTCGATGTACGTCAGGGTCTGCTGCAGGTCGATGATGTAGATGCCGTTGCGGTCGGTGAAGATGAACCGCTTCATCTTCGGGTTCCAGCGACGAGTCTGGTGTCCGAAGTGGGCGCCGCTGTCGAGCAGCTGCCTCATAGTTACAACAGGCATGCCTGTTTCTCTCTTTCATGTCGGTTGCCGCGGGTGATCTTGCGATCCCCGCCCTGGCGTCCGCATGCCCGTCGACCCTTGCGGGACCGGCGACGGCCATCTACGGTGCATCCGTATAGACGGAGTTGCACGACGCGCGGACGCGCGAAGTCGATCTGCAAACACAGACCGCTCGACAATCATACGACCAGGACACCTCGAACTCCCAACCGCCTCGTCAGAGCAGTCTCTCGATCCACCCCTGTGGACAACCGCGAAGTTGTCCACATTCGTCTCTTCGAGGTGTCGCGGCAGCCTTCCAACGGCAAGTGTGGGGCCATGCGAATCCCCGCGCTCGCGCTACTGGCGACTCTCGTGTTCCTGATGGGCCCTGCTCCTGCGTCCGCAGAGAACACCTTCGTCTGGCCTCTGGAACCACGCCCCACGGTGACCCGACCGTTCGATCCCCCCGAGCACAACTGGTTGCCCGGTCATCGCGGCGTCGATCTCGCCTCGCATCCCGGACAGACGGTGCTCGCGGCCGGTGACGGGATAGTCGTGTTCGCCGGAACCGTCGCGGGGAAACCGGTCGTGTCGATCGACCATCAGGGCGGCCTGCGCACCACCTACGAACCCGTCACTGCGACGGTGGCGGCGGGTCGCCGGATCACTGCCGGCGACCCGCTGGGAACGGTGGAAGCGGGACACGAGAGCTGTCCTGTCGATGCGTGTCTGCACTGGGGCCTGCGCCGCGACCGCGACGACTATCTGAATCCACTCCCCCTCGTCGAGCGGACGGTGATCCGGCTCGAACCGGTGTGAACTCGATGGTGATGTGCCGTCTCTACCGGTACGCCACCGTCACCAATGGGCGGAATGCCGCCCAGTCAGGACCGGGAAATCGTCTGCGACCATGGCCGCGAGTTCGGCGAATGCCCGTCGGGTCGCGGGTCGCAACAGGTTCAGGTCGATCTCGGCGCCCTCCGCCAGGTGCTCGTCGAACGGCACGACCTGCACGGCCCGGCAGCGAGCGAGGAAGTGCTCGGTCAACACGTCGAGATCGATATTGGAGGCTCCCGGTCGCGGCGAACTGATCACCACGACCGTGCGATCGACAAGGTCGCTGTAGCCGTGATGCTCGAGCCAGTCCAGTGTCGCGGCGGCGCTGCGAGCACCATCGACAGCCGGTGACCCGACGAGAACGAGGGCATTGGCCAGATCGAGCACACCTTTCATCGCGGAGTGCATGATCCCCGTTCCGCAGTCGGTGAGAATGATGTTGTAGTAGACCTGCAGAACATCGATGACGCGACGATAGTCGTCCTCGCTGAATGCCTCCGACACCGCCGGATCACGTTCGCTGGCAAGCACTTCGAGTCGGCTCGGAGCCTGCGAGGTGTGAGCACGCACATCGGAATACCGTTCGATGCGGTCCGCAACCGCAATCAGATCTCGCACCGTGGACTGCGTCTGCTCAGGGATGCGCTGCGCGAGGGTTCCGAAATCAGGGTTGGCGTCGACAGCGATCACGCAGTCGCCGCGCATCGACGAGAAAGTCGAGCCGAGCCCGATCGTCGTGGTGGTCTTGCCTACACCGCCTTTGAGTGAGAGCACTGCGATGCGGTAGTCGCCGCCGATCGGCTGGCGGATGCGCGCGACGAGGTCGTCGTGGTGCGCGTCGTCGGAGGATTCGCCGGGATTGAACAGGCCCCCGGTGAGCCGATGCACGCCGCGCCGCCACCCACCGCTCGGAGCACGCCGAGAACGGCGGACGAGGACCCCCGACGCGAGGTCGAGGTTCGACGGCGGATGATCCGGCACAGCAGTGTGTTCCGGCACAGCAGTGTGTTCCGGCACAGCAGTGTGTTCAGGCACAGCAGTGTGTTCAGGCACAGCAGTGGAGCCCGGTTCGTCGCGCACGACAGGATCCGGATCGGGTTCGCGAACCGGCGCGGGGATGTGGACCGCCTCCGTTTCGGAAGCACACTCCGGTTCCGGCAGCGGCTTCACCTCCGCTACGGGCCCGGGCACGCTGATCGGCGCCGCCGCCCTGACCGGCTCGGGTTCGGATTCGGGTTCGGGTTCGGCAGTGCGCTCCGGTTCCGGCTCGGGCCCCACCTCGGGCACGGGATCAGGTGCGGGCGCGATTCCCGGTGGGACTCAGGTGTCGGATCCGGCGCAGACGCAGACAGAACAGACGCGGACAGAACTGCAGGCTCCTGTGCAACCTCTGCCGGCTCCGACTCTGTCGACGCACTCGGTTCCGGATCACGTCGACTCGGAATGATCGAGAACGGCACCGACGCCGGCGGCACGATCGGGGCGGGGGATCGATGAGATCGGCGCTGCGCTGGGAGTGACCGGTGGTGCGCTCGACTCAGCTGCGGTGCGGCACTCGAGCGTACGGGCGCCG
>BBEG01000516.1 GCA_001312645.1 Rhodococcus sp. JCM 9791 | reverse complement strand
GGGGTATCGGAGCTGAGGTTGACGATGGTCCGGCCGGTCAGATCCTCGATCGGGTCGAGAATGTCGTACATCGCCTGATAGTCGGTCAGGCTGAGGATGATCAGCTCCGATGCCGCGACCGCTGCGGCCGGCTCGGATGCTCTCGTCGCTCCTGTTTCGACCAGAGCATCGGCGCGCGCCGGTGTCCGGTTCCAGACGGTGACGGGGTGGCCGGCAGCCAGCAGTATGCGAGTCATCGCCTGCCCCATCGGCCCGAGGCCGATGACGGTGAGCGCAGTGGTGGTCACAGGCATGAGAAGGTCCCTTCAGGAGTGGGATGTGCGATGGATTCGACGATGCGCGCGAAACTGTCGGTGCCGTGGCCGGAGTCCCGTTCTGCGGCGATCAATCTCTGCACCATCGCAATGGGTTGGACGCCGGCCTCCGCCAACTCGATTCCCTTACCGGGGGTGCGATTCCAGACGACGACGGAACGGTCGGCCCTCAGCAGCGCGGACGCGAGGGCGCGCCCCATTTCGCCGAGGCCGAGGATGCTGACGGTGACGGGTGTGTTCATGACCTGATGTGTTCCTCACGAAAGTGGGATGTTGACAACTGTCGGTGCCGATCGACAGTTGTCATGCTGCCCACTAGCTGTGTGTGTAACAAGTACCCACTAAATTGTTCGATACCCACCAATTGGTAAGTATCAAGGAGAGTGCGTGATGCCTCGATCGCCCAGAACCGGCCCGTACATCTGCGGGATCGATGCCGCAATGGATGTGGTGTCCGGAAAATGGAAGTCGTTGATCCTGTGGGAGCTGGACAACGGCACCCGGCGATTCGGCGAACTCAGGCGCGGGCTACCGGGAGTCAGCGAGAAGATGTTGGTTCAGCATCTGCGGGAGATGGAAGCAGACGAGCTCGTTCAACGCGAGGTCTACCGAGAGGTTCCCCCTCGGGTCGAATACTCACTCACCGAGCACGGCCGCAGCTTGAACGCGGCGCTCGGCCCGCTGGGCGCATGGGGGCAACGGCGGATCGAACGGATCGGTGCCGAGCGCGTCTCCATCGAACTCTCGGACTGACTCGACACCACGCGAAACACGAAAAAGGCCCCGGTGAGATCTGATCTCACCGGGGCCTTTCGGTCGGGCTGACAGGATTTGAACCTGCGACCACTTGACCCCCAGTCAAGTGCGCTACCAAGCTGCGCCACAGCCCGTCCGCGCTCTCCTCGAGCGCTCGTTGAGATTACAACAGGTACGGACCGAAACGCGAATCGACTGGTCAGCGCGATTTCCGGGGATTTGCGACTACTTGCGGCGGTCGCGCTTCTCCCGCACTCGCACGGAGATGCGGACGGGGCTGCCGTCGAAGTTGAACTCCTCTCGCAGCTTCCGTTCGAGGAAGCGGCGGTAGCCGGCCTCGAGGAAGCCGGTGGTGAACAACACGAACGTCGGCGGACGCGTCGCCGCCTGGGTCGCGAACATCACACGGGGCAGACGTCCACCCCGCATCGGCGGTGGGGTCGCAGCCACCACTTCCTTGAGCCAGGTGTTGAGCCGACCCGTGGAGATGCGCTTGTCCCACGACTCGAGTGCGGTCTCCATCGCCGGCACGAGCTTTTGTACGGCACGGCCGGTCTTGGCAGAGATGTTGACCCGGGCCGCCCACGGCACCCGCAGCAGATCGCGATCGACCTCGCGGCCCAACTCGTGGCGGCGGTCCTCGTCGACGAGGTCCCACTTGTTGAACGCGATCACCAGTGCGCGACCCGATTCGACGATCATCGAGATCACCCTCTGGTCCTGCTCGGTGATCGGCACCGACCCATCGATGAGCAGCACTGCTACCTCGGCGGCGTCGATCGCGGCCCGGGTGCGCAACGATGCGTAGAACTCAGCGCCCGACGCGTGGCTGACCCGCTTACGCAGGCCGGCGGTGTCGACGAAGCGCCACGCTTGCCGCCGAGTTCGACGACCGAGTCCACAGGGTCGACGGTGGTGCCCGCAACGTCGTGCACCACCGAACGCTCGTCGCCAGAGAGCTTGTTGATCAGGCTGGACTTGCCGACGTTCGGTTTGCCGACCAGCGCGACACGGCGGGGTCCTCCCCCACCCGTGCCTTCGCGCGGTGTGGGCGGCATCTTCTCGAGCAGGTCGTCGAGCAGATCACCGGTACCGCGACCGTGCGTGGCGGACACCGAATAGGGCTGGCCGAGTCCGAGAGACCACAGCGCGGCCGCTTCGGCTTCGACGCGGTCGTCGTCGACCTTGTTCGCGACCAGCAGCACCGGTGTCTTCGACCGGCGCAGGACCTTCGCGACGGCCTCGTCGACGGAGGTCGCGCCGACAGTGGCATCGACTACGACGAGGATCGCGTCGGCGGTGCGCATGGCGACTTCGGCCTGACGTGCAACCGACTGCTGCATACCCTTGGCATCGGTTCCCAGCCGCCGGTGTCCTGCACCATGAATCGGCGACCGTTCCAGTTCCCCTCGTACGACACACGGTCGCGGGTGACGCCGGGAACGTCTTCCACGACCGCTTCACGTCGACCGATGATGCGGTTGACGAGAGTGGACTTCCCGACATTGGGGCGGCCGACGACCGCAACGGTCGGGATGGGAACGAATTCTTCGAGGTCGACTCCGGTTTCGAAGTCGAGGTCCCAGTCCGATTCCTCCGACCACGTGCCGTCGGAACCCTCGTTGGTGTACTCCGTTGTGACGTCGTCGCTCACAGCGCCGCTCCCGTCTGCTCGGTGACCACTGCGGTCAGCGCCGCGGTCACCTCATCGATGTTCATGTCGCTGGTGTCCACGACGACGGCGTCGTCCGCGGCGCGCAAAGGCGACACTGCGCGCGTGGAATCGAGATGGTCGCGGCGCTGCACCGACGCGAGCACCGCATCGTAGTCGTCACCGCGACCTTCCGCGATGTTCTGTGCATTGCGTCGCTGTGCGCGTGCTTCCGCAGATGCGGTGAGGAAGATCTTCACATCCGCCTCAGGGAAGACCGCGGTGCCGATGTCACGGCCTTCGACGACGACGCGGTGTGCCGCGAGGCCGAGTCGCTGCTGTGCCGCGACGAGCAGTTCGCGCACCTCGGGGACCGCCGAGACGGCGGAGAC
>BBEG01000515.1 GCA_001312645.1 Rhodococcus sp. JCM 9791 | reverse complement strand
TCGGGGGCCTCGGTGGGGATGCCGGACTGCCCGTCGCCGGCACATCCCGTCGCGGTCAAGGCCAGTGCGACAGCCGCGCCTGCAACGACGAACAGACGGGATTTTCTGGTGGTGCTGGTCAATACTCTCGCCCCTGATGTCGATCGCGGTCGGTCCGATGCGGTGGACCCGGCTACGCTAACCGACGTGGAACCCTTCTACCGGACCATTATCGGCGTGGCACGCACACTGTTCGCAGCGCAAGGCCTGAAATTCACGATTTCAGGGGCGGAACACATCCCGGCGACCGGGGGTGCGGTCGTCGCGATGAACCACACGGGCTACATGGACTTCACCTACGCGGGCATTCCCGCGCGCGAAACCAAGCGGTACATCCGGTTCATGGCGAAGAAGGAAGTCTTCGACAACAAGATCTCCGGGCCGATGATGCGCGCCATGAAGCACATCCCCGTCGACCGCGGCGATGCCGGCGACTCGTATCGGCTTGCGGTCGAGGCACTTCGCAGGGGTGATCTCGTCGGTGTGTTCCCAGAGGAGACGATCAGCCGCAGTTTCGAACTCAAGGACTTCAGGTCCGGCGCGGCGCGGATGGCACTCGAAGCCGGCGTGCCCGTCGTCCCGATGGTGCTGTGGGGGTCGCAGCGGGTGTGGACCAAGGGACATCCGAAGCGACTCGGTCGAACGAACACCCCGATCACCATCATCGTCGGGGCTCCGATCGAGCCGTACGAGCCTGCCTCCGAGATGACCGCACAGCTGCACACCACCATGGAGCAGATGCTGCAGGAAGCCCAGGAGAAGTATCGCCACGAGCAGGGCGCCTACTGGGTGCCGAAGCGGCTCGGTGGTTCGGCCCCGAGCCTCGAGGAAGCGAACCTCGAGGACGCTCGCGTCGCGGCGGAACGTCGTGCCCGCAAAGAGCAGGAACGTGCCCGACGTGAGGCCGGTGGAAACAGTGGGGGAGAGCCGGGCGCGACCGGGAATGGACCTTCGGCACAATGACGGAGTGAGCCCTCAGCGTCCGAGTCTTGTCGCGACCGATGTCGACGGCACCCTGATCGACGATACGGAACGGATTTCCGACCGCACCCGCAGTGCAGTGCACGCGTGATCGATTCCGGGACCCCGTTCGTCCTCGCGACCGGTCGCCCGCCGCGGTGGATCGCGCCGGTGGTCGAGCAACTCCGCTACGCGCCGCTGGCGGTGTGCGCAAACGGCGCGGTCCTCTACGACAGCGCCACCGACCGGGTACTCAGCGCCGCGGTGCTCGGCACGGACGAGTTGTCGTGGCTCTCCGACCTCGCGGCCACCGTGCTACCGGGAAGCGGCCTCGCCGCCGAACGGATCGGGGCCAGCGCACACGATGCAGCGACACCCCAGTTCGTGAGTTCACCGGGTTACGAGCACGCATGGCTCAATCCGGACAACACCGAACTTGCCGAGCACGACGTGATCGCCGAGCCGGCCATCAAGTTGCTGATCCGGCAGCCGGGCGTCAGTAGCGCCGAGATGGCCGAGGTGCTCCTGCCGGAACTCCACGGTCTCGTCGACCTGACGTACTCGACCGACAACGGCCTCGTCGAGATCTCCGCGGCGGGCATCACGAAGGCGTCGGGGCTGCAGGAAGTTGCTCGGCATCTCGGGGTGACGGTCGATCATCTCGTCGCATTCGGTGACATGCCCAACGACATTCCGATGCTGTCGATGGCGCGTCACGGTGTCGCGATGGAGAACGCGCATCCCGAGGCCAAATCGGTGGCAGACGAAGTCACTGCCACCAACGTCGAGGACGGGGTTGCCCGCATCCTCGAACGCTGGTGGCAGTGACTCGTATCCGCCGGTGATCGAAGGTCAGCCTGCAGGCACCGGTTCGGGTGCCGGCGCGGCTTCCGGTGCCGGTGCAGGACCCGGCGCGGCCGCAGGTTCCTGCATCGACTCCTCGTAGGCGTCGTTGTAGGCGCGGAGCACCTTCGTGACGACACCGGTGACCTCGTTGAAGATCAGCGAACCGAACTCGAAGTCCGACCGCCAACCGTCCGGCACCCGGTACTCGTCGCTGGTGGGCAACCCCAGCTCACCAGCGTCGAGGCCGGACTTCTGCCACGCCTTGTAGATCTCGCCGAGCACCGTCCACACACCGCCGTTGGGTGAGGTGTAGATGGCCCCGTTGATGAACTGGGCGCTCTCGAATCCACCTGGCGGGAAGGATCGATGTCATGGCCGTACCCAGACGTCCGGTCTCGCCGCCTTCGGCGATCCACTTCTGGGCCAACGGATGATTGTCGGCGAGACGGATCAGTTCCTGCACGAGGTTCTGGACGTTCTCGGCCGACCCGGTCGCCGGTGTCCCGGCATCTGTATCGGGTACTGCACCGCGCGCTGCCGGCGGGTTGTCCGTCGCGAGATCGGTGCTCGGGCTCGTGCCCTTCGCTGCGTCCGCGGCGATGTTGCGGATCTTGTCCATCTGGGCGTATCCGCCGTCGCCGGGGCAACTGGTGCTGCCGACGTCGCGGTGCGCGAAGATGATCGGCAGGTCGACGGCCGCGCCACGCGGGTACGGGGTGAACGAGGTGCCCTCGGAGTACATCGTGGTGCGACCCTTGGGATCGAGGCCGGCCTTCGCGAGTCGCCAGCCGAGGAACTTGCCCACGGCGTTGACGGTCGCCTCGGGCGGTGTCGCCGACGAGAAGTCTCCCATCATGGCGATACCCATCGTGTTCTCGTTGAAGCCGCCGGCGTGGGCGCCCTGCACGTTGCGGTCGAGACCGCCGGCGCGACCTTCGAAGACCTGGCCGTACTTGTCGACGAGCACGTTGTATCCCACGTCGCACCAGCCGAGCGTCTGCGCGTGGTACGCGTAGATCGCGCGGACGATCTCGGCGGATTCCGCCTTGGAGTAGTCGTTGCTTCCCGCGGTGTGGTGGACGGTGGCGCCGCCCAGCGAGTCGTCGTAGGTGGGTTCTTCGCACCGGATCGATTCGTCGGCGCCCCACTGCGAGCGGGTGATGACCTTGAGACCGGAGTCGCCCACCGGGCCCGCGATGTCTTCGAGGGTGGCATCGGCGGGGCTGGTGCCCGGATCGATGAGCACAGCGCTGACGCTGTCGGCGAGGGCCTGGGCCGGGTCTTGGC
>BBEG01000514.1 GCA_001312645.1 Rhodococcus sp. JCM 9791 | reverse complement strand
GAGCACGGCCAGTTGGACGGCGTCGGGCCGGCCGAGGTCGCGCAACGCGTCGAGAGCAGCGCGCACCGAACGGCCGGAGAAGAGCACGTCGTCGACGAGGACGACGAGAGTGTGATCGACGCCCCCTTCCGGCACCGAGGTGCGTTCGAGCGGACGGTGCGGCTTGGTGCGCAGGTCGTCGCGGTAGAGGGTGATGTCGAGCGATCCCACGGGGACACGCACACCGGAGAATTCTTCGATGCGGTCGGCGAGGCGGTGCGCCAGGGTGATGCCGCGAGTCGGGATTCCGAGCAGGACGACGCGGGGTGCGTGGTCGTCGGAGGCGTCCAGCGCAGTCTTCTCGATGATCTGATGCGCAATTCGCGCGATGGTCCGGCTGACATCAGCAGCGGACAGTAGTTCGCGGGCCGGTGTGGCCACGCCTGGTATCGACTCGGGTGAAGCTGTGGACCTGTCCTCGGACATGGCCATCCAGCGACCTCCTTCTCCGCCTCACTGGACGGGTCGTTAAAGGATGCCTGACGGTCAATGAGCCTATCAGCGGCCCGGCAGAGCCCGGCCTGGTTCGCAGGTGAAGCTCAACACAGCCGCTGTGGGAACGTCGGCCGTCGGCATCGATGAAAACGTGTCGAGCGGGTCCTCCAGGCAAACCTGGACGGACCGCTCGACACGGAACAGCGGAGTGGTGGCCCGTCAGGACCGATCGGCTCGTGCCGAGTCCGTGCCCGGGGTCCGACCCTCAGCGGTGGCCGGGCGGGCCGAGGTAGCCGCCGCCGCGGCACGCACCTGATCCGCAAGTGCCACGATCTGGCCGAGCACGCCGTTGATGAAGGCCGGCGAGTCGTCGGTCGACAGCTGCTTGGCCAGCTCGACGGCCTCGTCGACGGCCACCACGGGCGGCACATCGGTGGTGTGGAACAGCTCCCAGACCGCCAGCCGCAGATCGCGCGATCCACTGCCGGAAGGCGATCGAGGGTCCACTCGTGCAGGTGGTCGGCGATCGTGCGGTCGATCTCGTCGAGGTGTTCCGCGACACCGCGGATGATCGTCTGCGCGTACGGCGGTACCGGCGCGACTGATCGTCGCGGACGGCGAGCGCTACCCGATCGGCCGCGAGGTCGACCGGGTGGGTGTCGCGGGCTTCCGCTTCGAACAGCAGATCGACGGCGCGCTTACGCGCCTTGTGACGGGCTCCGAGTTTCTTCTGGGTACCGGACACTCAGGAGTTCACTCGCCCCAGGTAGTTGCCGTCGCGCGAATCGACCTTGAGCTTGTCACCGGTGTTGATGAACAGCGGGACCTGGATCTCGGCGCCCGTCTCGAGGGTCGCGGGCTTGGTGCCGCCGGTGGAGCGGTCGCCCTGGAGGCCGGGATCGGTGTGCTTCACGACCAGCTCGATGGTCACCGGCAGCTCGACGAACAGCGGCAGGTCCTCGTGCGTCGCCACCTGCACCGGCATGTTCTCGAGCAGGAACTTCGCGGCATCGCCGAGCAGCTCGGGCGTGATCGAGATCTGGTCGTAGGTCTCGCCGTCCATGAAGACGTAGTCGGTGCCGTCGTTGTACAGGTACGTCATGTCTCGACGGTCGACGGTGGCGGTCTCGACCTTGACACCGGCGTTCCACGTCTTGTCGACAGTCTTGCCCGACGTCACGTTCTTGAGCTTCGTACGCACGAACGCGGGACCCTTGCCCGGCTTGACGTGCTGAAACTCGATGATCTGCCAGAGCTGGCCTTCGATCTTCAGAACGAGTCCGTTCTTGAAATCACTGGTGTCAGCCACTTACTTCGCGTCTCCTAGAGTCGGGGGGACCGCCCCTTATACGACGGTCAATGTCTTGGCGGTGAGCGTCAACAGCTCCGGAGACTGCTCGCGCACCACGAGCGTGTCCTCGATCCGCACGCCTCCGCGCCCCGGGAAGTACACACCCGGCTCGACGGTCACCGCCGCACCGGCGACAAGTGTACCGGGCGCGGCGGCACCTATTCCCGGCGCTTCATGGATCTCGAGGCCGACTCCGTGCCCGAGGCCGTGCACGAACAGCTCTGCGTGTCCGGCTGCGGCGATCACCGATCGGGCGGCAGCGTCGACGGCAGCGCATTCGATTCCCGGCGCAAGAGCCTCCCGCCCGGCGCGTTGGGCGCGCAGGACCACGTCGTAGACATCGCGCTGCCAGTCGGCGGCACGGTCGAGGACATAGGTGCGGGTCATATCCGAGTGGTACCCACCCACCTGCGCCCCGAAGTCGAACTTCACGAAATCCCCGGAGGCGAGCACCGCGTCGGTCGGGCGGTGGTGCGGTACAGCGGAGTTGGTACCGGCAGCAACGATCGTCTCGAACGAGATGCCGTCGGCGCCGTGCTCGAACATGCGCCATTCGAGGTCGCGCGCGACCTCCTTCTCGGTACGCCCAGGGCGCAGACCCCCTGCAGCGATCAGATCGGCGAGCGCCCGGTCCGCGGCTCCACACGCCTGCCGGAGCAGGTCGATCTCGTGTTCGTCCTTGACCATGCGCAGTTTCTCGACGAGGCCGGGAGCGGCGGCGAAGGCCACAGCGGCGTCGAGGGTGTCCCAGCGACCACGGTCGTCGACCGTCACGATGTGACTTTCGAAACCCCATGTCGGTTGGATCCCTGCCCCGCAGTGCTCACGAGGTGGGCGGCGGACGCGCGCCCGATCTCGCGCGCAGATCAGGGACCTGCTCGGCCACCTGGGACAGGTAGCGCCCGTCGGTGCAGATCAGGGTGCGCGACTCGTCGACATCATCATCGGTCGCCACTAGCAGGGCCGCATTGGATCCGGTGAATCCGGTGAGGTACCGGATGTTGAGCAGATCGGTCACCAGCAGGGCATCGAGGCCGCGTTCGGCCAGGAGTCCGCGCAGCGCCGCGCGGCGGGAAGCATGATCGGCGGGCATGTCGTTCAACCTACCGCGCAGACCGAATGTGGGCCTGGACACACTTCCCCCTTGGCAGGCGTTACTCTCGGGTACATGAAACCCTGGTTGCTTCGCGGGCTCGGGCTCGCCGTGGTCCACGTCGTCGTGCGGGTCCTGCTCGGTGCCGCACTGATCCAGTGGCCCCTGCAGGGGTCGGTCCTGCGATGGGCCGGACTGGCCGTGGTCGTTCTCG
>BBEG01000513.1 GCA_001312645.1 Rhodococcus sp. JCM 9791 | reverse complement strand
CGGTGCGGCTCGGGAACACCGCCGCGGTGCGGGACGAAAACACCGCCGCGGTGCGGGACGAAACCACCGCCGCGGTGCGGGACGAAACCACCGAGCGTGACGCATGAACGTCCTGGCGGCACCCGACATCGACGTCCGCGAGTTCCTGCGCCCCGGCGACCGCATCGTGATCGGGCAGGCCTGCGGCGAACCTACGACCCTCATAGAGGCCTTGATCGCCCAGGGCAACGACATCGGCGACCTCACTGTGTTCGTCGCGACCAGCTTCTCCGGGATCTTCAGCCCGAGACGGCAGGCAGCTTCAGACTGTCGAGCATGGGCGCGATCGGCGCGCTGCGGTCGATGACGAAAGCGCATTGCCTCGACGTCATCCCGTGCCACGTCAGCCAGGTCGGGCCGATGATCGAGGCCGGTATCCTCGGATGCGACGTGGCCTTCGTCCAGGTGAGCGAAGCCGATGCCGACGGGAATCACAGCTACGGACTCATCAGCGACTACGTGCAGGCCGCGGTGCGCAAGGCCCGGGTCGTGGTCGCGGAAGTCAACAGCCAGGTGCCGTTCACGCAAGGCCTGATGCTGCCCGAGTCGAGGATCGACTACGCCGTGCACACTTCGCGCCCGCCCGTCGAGGTGCCACCGGCCCGGATCAGCGACATCGACGAGGCGATCGCGCGACATGCCGCCGACTACATCGGTGACGGTTCCGTCATCCAGATGGGAGTCGGTGCGGTCCCCGACGCGCTGCTGCGGCTGCTGTCGGATCGCAAGGACCTCGGGGTCCATTCGGGGATGCTCGGGGACGGCCTCGTCGATCTCGTCGAAGCGGGTGCGGTGACCAACGCGCGCAAGCGAATCGACCGGGGGGTGTCCATCACCGGAGCGCTCATCGGTACCGGGCGCCTCTACGATTTCGCGCACGACAACCCGCAGATCAGAATGTGTCCCACCGCGTATACCCACGACGCGGTCGTGCTCGCGCAGTTGGAGCGGCTCGTCACCATCAATTCGGCGATGGAGGTGGATCTGACCGGTCAGGTCAATGCAGAGCAGAGCGGCGCGGCCTATCTCGGCGGGACCGGCGGCCAGGTGGATTTCGTGCGTGCGGGGTCCCGGTCGCCGGGAGGCCACGCCATCATGGCCCTGCCTGCGACCGCGAAGGCCGGCACGATCAGCCGGATCACTGCGACGTTGTCGGGCCCGGTCACCACGGCCCGCAGCGATGTCGACGTGATCGTCACCGAGTTCGGTGCGGCGGATCTTCGCGGTCGCTCGCTCGCTGAGCGGGCCCGGCGACTGATCGCCATCGCCCACCCCGACTTCAGAGAACACCTGGCGCGTGACGCCCACACGATCGAGCAGCGAGGCTTCTGAAATGAGCGACGCCGTATTGTTCGATGCCCGCGAGGACGGTATCGCGATCATCACACTCAACCGCCCCGAGGCGCGCAATTGCCTCGCCAAGGATGTCCGCGAGGGCCTGTACGCCGCGTGGGAACGGTTCGAATCCGACCCCGCGCTGCGCGTCGCGATTCTGACCGGAGCGGGCGACAGGGCGTTCTGCGCCGGCGGCGATCTCAAGGAAATGGTGCAGACCGGGATGCGGGTGCCGCCCCGCGATCTGATCCCCGTGCCGTACGACAACGTCGAGCTGACCAAACCGACCATCGCGGCGGTCAACGGCGCCGCGTTCGCCGGGGGATGGCTCCTCGCCCAGTCCTGCGACCTGGCTGTCGCGAGCACCACCGCCACATTCGCGGTGACCGAGGTGAAGGTGGGCAGGAGCTCACCGTGGGCATCGCCCCTGATCCATATGATCCCGCAGCGGATCATGATGGAGATCCTGCTCACCGGTAAACCCATCACGCGCAGCGCGCCTACGAGATCGGACTCGTCAACCGGATCGCGGATCCACCCGCGTTGCTCGACGCTTCACTCGAACTCGCACGCGAGATTCTCGCCGGCGCGCCGCTGTCGGTCAGAGCGGCGCGGGAGACGGTGATGCTCGCCACGGAAATGCCGATCGGCCGCCCTACAGGCCGCGCGGCACGCGTCCGAATATTGCTATACCAGCGACGACGCACAGGAAGGACCGAGGGCGTTCGCGGAGCGGCGCGCGCCCGAATGGTCCGGGCACTGACAGCGGATCGGGGGAGGGCCGGTCCCGAATACGACGACACCCGAGGTGCGCGTTCGTGCACTCTCGGGTGTTCGTGTGTGCGTCCTTCTCGGACGGATCCGCGGATCTACCGGGGCTTGCGGCGCCGGACGATGTCGCGAACCAGGAGGAAGACGATCGCGGCCGCGAAGCCGATCAGGTACAGGTCCTCGACCAGGCCGCTGTGGTTGCCGATCATCATCAGCAGCAGAAACGCTGCGAAGAACCAACCCAGGAAGCGGAACAGCCGCGGAGCTTCACCGCTCCATCCCCACTCGGCCGACGGCACTTCTGCCGTGTCGACGTGAGTGGACTGCAACTCGGTACCGGCCACCGTTGTTCCTCCTGCTCGCCAGATGCTGGTGTTGCCGCTAATCGTGACATACGACCGCCCGTCGTATGAAGTGGGGGCCGCGCTGCGCGCGTCGGATTCGTCCCGGTCCGCCACCGCTTCACGAAACACTCGGCCGCATCAGGGACAATGTGTGCGTGGCCGACACAGAAACCTTTGACCGCACGCGGGTGCTGCTTCTCGGCAGCACCGGCTCCATCGGAACCCAGGCGCTCGAGGTGATCGCCGCGAACCCCGACAAGTTCGAGGTCGTCGGCCTCGCGGCGGGCGGAGGGAATATCGGCCTGCTGCAGGAACAGATCAGCACGACCGGTGTCACCGATGTCGCGGTCGCCGATCCCGCCGCGGCATCCCGACTCGACCTCCCTGTCCGGAGTGGACCGGATGCGGTCACCCGGCTAGTGCAGGAAACCGGAGCGGACGTCGTCCTCAACGCATTGGTCGGTTCGCTCGGGCTCGAACCGACCCTCGCTGCCCTCGCGACCGGTGCACGACTGGCACTCGCCAACAAGGAATCACTCGTTGCGGGCGGGGGACTCGTGACCGCGGCGGCAGCGCCCGGGCAGATCGTGCCCGTCGATTCCGAACATTCCGCGCTCGCGCAATGTCTACGCGGAGGCACCGGCGACGAGGTCGCGCGGCTCGTG
>BBEG01000512.1 GCA_001312645.1 Rhodococcus sp. JCM 9791 | reverse complement strand
TTGCCCGTGCCGATGGCCCAGACCGGCTCGTACGCGACGACGATCTTGGCGATGTCGTCGGCGGACAGTCCGGCGAGCGAGCCTTCAGCTGTTCGACGTTGTACGCGACGTGGTTGCCCGCCTCGCGAATATCGAGACCTTCACCGATGCACACGATCGGGGTCAAGCCGTACTTGAGCGCGGCCTTCGCTTTGTCGCGGACGATCGTGTCGGTCTCACCGTGCAGCGTGCGCCGCTCGGAGTGCCCGACGACCGCGTAGGTGCAGCCGAGCTTGGCGAGCATCGCGCCGGAGATCTCCCCGGTGTAGGCGCCGGAATCATGGGCCGACACATCCTGCGCACCGTAGGTGAGCCCGATCTTGTCGCCCTCGATCAGGGTCTGCACCGAACGGATGTCGGTGAACGGCGGGATGACCGTGACGTCGACCTTGTCGAGGTACTTGTCGGGAAGGGTGAACGCGATCTTCTGCACCAGCGCGATGGCCTCGAGGTGATTGAGGTTCATCTTCCAGTTGCCCGCGATGAGCGGCTTACGTGCCATCTCTCAACCTTCCAGAACCGAAATGCCGGGCAGTTCCTTGCCCTCGAGGTATTCGAGGGACGCTCCACCACCGGTGGAGATGTGCGAGAACCCGTCGTCGGGCAGACCGAGCTGACGCACTGCCGCGGCGGAGTCGCCGCCCCCGACGACGCTGAACGCGCCCTTGCCGGTGGCTTCGACGATGGCCTCGGCGACACCCTTGGTGCCCGCAGCGAACTTCGCGAACTCGAACACGCCCATCGGGCCGTTCCAGAACACTGTCTTCGCGGAGGTGAGCAGCGACGTGAAGCGCTGCACCGACTCCGGTCCGATGTCCAGACCCATCCAGCCGTCCGGGATCTCGGAAACCGGGACCGTCTTCGCTTCTGCATCCGCGGAGAAGCTGTCGGCCACCACCACGTCCTGCGGGATGTGCAGAACGTCCGCGTAGCGGTCGAGCAGGCTCTTGCAGGTGTCGATCATCGATTCCTCGAGCAACGAATTTCCCACCGAAATACCCTGCGCAGCAAGGAAGGTGAAGCACATTCCGCCGCCGATGACGAGAGTGTCGACCTTCGGTGCGAGCGCTTCGATCACGGCGAGCTTGTCGGAGACCTTCGACCCGCCGAGCACCACCGCGTACGGACGCTCGGTGTCGGTGGTGAGCTTCGCCAGCACCTCCACCTCCGCGGCGACGAGACCGCCCGCATAGTGCGGGAGCAGCTTCGCCACGTCGTACACCGATGCCTGCGCACGATGCACCACGCCGAAACCGTCGGAGACGAACGCGCCGTCGTCGCCGACGAGCTCGACGAGCTCACGGGCGAGCGCCTGACGCTCCGCCTCGTCCTTGCTGGTCTCGCGCGGATCGAAACGGATGTTCTCGAGCAGGAGGATGTCGCCGTCGGTCAGGCCCTCCGAGCGTGCCAGGGCGTCCTGCCCGACGACATCGCCCGCGAGCTGGACGTTGCGACCGAGCACCTCACCGAGCGTCGCGGCGACGGGCGCCAACGAGAACTTCGGGTCGGGTGCCCCCTTGGGGCGGCCCAGGTGCGCGGTCACGACAACCTTGGCCCCTGCCTCGGCGAGAGCCTTGATCGTGGGCGCGGACGCGAGGATGCGGCCGGGATCGGTGATCGTCTCGCCGTCCAGGGGGACATTGAGGTCGGAGCGCACCAGCACGCCTCGACCCTCCACCCCGGCGTCGAGCAGATCCTTCAGCGTCTGAACTGCCACTGTTCGGATGTCCTGTTCGATGTGAGGTGTCAGAGGGACTTGGCGACGAGACCGATGAGATCGGCCAGGCGGTTGGAGTAGCCCCACTCGTTGTCGTACCACGACACGATCTTGACCTGATCGTCGATGACCTTGGTCAGCGGCGCGTCGAAGATCGACGAGTGCGGTCGGTGACGATGTCCGAGGACACGATCGGTCGGTGTTGTACTTGAGGATGCCCTTCAGGGGGCCTTCCGCGGCAGCCTTCATCGCGGCGTTGATCTCCTCGACCGTCGCCTTGGTGCGCAGCTGAGCGGTGAGGTCGGTGACCGAGCCGGTCGGGATCGGCACGCGCAGCGCGTAGCCGTCGAGCTTGCCGAGCAGCTGCGGGAGGACCAGGCCGATGGCCTTGGCCGCACCCGTGCCGGTCGGGACGACGTTCAGAGCGGCGGCGCGGGCGCGACGCAGATCCGAGTGCGGGGCGTCCTGCAGGTTCTGGTCCTGCGTGTACGCGTGCACCGTCGTCATGAGGCCCTTCTCGATGCCGAAGCTGTCATCGAGGACCTTGGCGATCGGGCCGAGGCAGTTGGTGGTGCACGAGGCGTTCGAGATGATGTTCTGGCTGCCGTCGTACTTGTCGTCGTTGACGCCCATCACGACGGTGAGGTCCTCGCCCTTGGCGGGCGCGGAGATGATGACCTTCTTGGCGCCGGCGTCGAGATGGCCCTTGGCCTTGGCCGCGTCGGTGAAGATACCGGTGGACTCGACGACGACGTCGACACCGAGATCGCCCCACGGAAGCGCGGCGGGACCTTCCTTGATGGACAGTGCCTTGATCTTCTGGTCGCCGACGACGATGAAGTCGCCCTCGACACGGACATCCTTGTCGAGGCGACCCAGGATCGAGTCGTACTTCAGGAGCGTCGCCAGAGTGTCGTTGTCGGTGAGGTCGTTGACCGCGACGATCTCGATATCCGTGGTACCGAGCGCCTTCTGCGCCTCCACCGCACGGAAGAAGTTACGTCCGATACGACCGAAGCCGTTCACGCCTACGCGGACAGTCACAGTGAAGCTCCTTTGCCCAGAATTTAAGATGATTGTGCTGGTGTAACCACTACCCTAATGTGCGTGGTTCACCGCATGGGATCCGCCCTTGGGTGGCACGGATCACCACTTCAGAGTGACGCGCTATGCCTCCTCGAGCAACTCCGCGGTCACCGCAGACTCGGTGTCGGGGACCCCGAGTTCTTTCGCGCGGCGATCGGCCATCGACAGCAACCGCCTGATCCGACCCGCGACAGCTCCTTGGTCATCGGCGGATCCGCGAGCTGACCGAGTTCCTCGAGTGACGCCTGTCGGTGCTCCACCCGTAGCGTGCCGGCCGCCGCGAGATGGTCCGGGACATCGGACGCGAGGATCGCCAGAG
>BBEG01000511.1 GCA_001312645.1 Rhodococcus sp. JCM 9791 | reverse complement strand
CACCGTCGACGGGTCCGCCGAGCTCGGCGGCGGCGGCGCGCAAGGTGGCAAGGAGGTTGGTGCCGGTGTCTCCGTCCGGGACCGGGAAGACGTTGAGAGTGTTGATCTCGTGGCGGCGTTCCTCGAGGGTGACCAGACCGAGCTCGACCCACCGGCGCAACGCTCGACCGTCGACGCCCTCACCGACTTCGAGCACCCGATCAACTCCCTTTTCCTGCGCCCTCGTACTCTCGTGGAAAGCCTAGCTGCGACGTGTTCACGCGTCCGGTTTGGTCTTAGGCAGTCCGGTTGGCTAAGCTAGTCGGGTTGCCTGACACGGGTGACGACGATCCCCGTGTCCGAACACACAGACAGAAGATATCCACTAGACACAAGGAGTTCGCGACATGGCTGCCGTCTGCGACGTATGCGCCAAGGCCCCGGCTTCGGGAAGTCGGTCTCGCACTCGCACCGGCGTACCAACCGTCGCTGGAACCCGAACATCCAGAGCGTCCGCGCTCAGGTTGCACCGGGCAACACCCGCAAGATGAACGTGTGCACCTCCTGCCTGAAGGCAGGAAAGGTTGCTCGCGGCTGATCCCGGTCGAGATGTAGATGAAGGCCCCCGGTGCGTAATGCACCGGGGGCTTCATCGTTCGGTCACCGATACCGATATGGTGCGACGGTGACCGATAACCTACAGTCCCTCGTACGCGTGGAGGACGGTGTGCTGCGGATCGCCGTGGCCACCGCCGAACACGGCACGTCGTTGTCCCCCGAAGGCATGCGACAGGGCATCGACGCCCTGCGTTCGGCCGGCCCCGAGATCGGTGCAGTCCTGCTCGTCGGCGAGGGCGCGAACTTCTGCGCGGGTGGAAACGTCCGCGGCTTCGCCGCGGCGGAAGACCGCAGCGCCCACCTGTTCGACATCGCGAACCTGTTCCACGACTTCGTCCGCGCACTCGACGCCATCGCAGTTCCTGTCGTCGCCGCAGTGCACGGCTGGGCGGCGGGTGCGGGCATGAGCATCGTGCTGCACGCAGACATCGCGTTCGCAGGCCCCGGAACGAAGCTGCGCGCCGCCTACCCGTCGATCGGATTCACCCCGGACGGCGGGATGTCGTGGACTCTGCCGCGCGTCGTGGGGCTCGCCCGTGCGCGCGAACTCATCCTCACCGACGCTGTGATCAGCGCCGAGGAAGGTGTCCGGCTCGGGCTTCTCAGCCGGATCGTCGGCGACGACGAGATCCAAGGCGAGGCCCTGAGAATCGCACGCACCCTCGCGCACGGCCCGACCGCGGCCTACGCGGGCATCCACCGTCTGGTGAACGACTCCGTGCATCGGTCGCTGTCCGAACAGATGGACGCCGAGGCCGCATCGATCTCGGCCGCATCGACCACCCCCACCGGCATCGAAGGTGTGGACGCCTTCGTCGAGAAACGCCGCCCCGACTGGTCGCTGGGCGCCAACGCCGACCAGCAGTGATCGCCGCGAGCCGCTGGGCGAGGTGCTAGGGCAGACGCCAGTCCACCGGCTCGCCACCCTGCTCCACCAGCAACGCGTTCGCGCGGCTGAAGGGTTTCGATCCGAAGAATCCGCGCGACGCCGACAGCGGCGACGGGTGCGCAGACTCGACGGTCGGAATGTCGCCGAGCATCGGGCGCAGGGTGGCTGCGTCGCGGCCCCACAGAATCGCGACGAGCGGCGTCCCCCGCGCGACGAGCGCTCGAATCGCCTGTTCGGTGACGCCCTCCCACCCTTTACGCCGATGCGATGCCGGTTCCCCCGGTTGCACGGTGAGCACCCTGTTCAGTAACAGCACGCCCTGCTCCGACCAGGGAGTGAGATCGCCGTTGGTGGGCTGGGACAGTCCAGGTCTTCGCCGTACTCGCGGTAGATGTTGGCGAGACTGCGCGGAATGGGCCGCACGTCCGGTGCCACGGAGAAACTCAGTCCGACCGCGTGGCCGGGCGTCGGATACGGGTCCTGCCCGACGATCAGCACCCGCACGCGATCGAACGGGTGGGTGAACGCACGAAGGACGTTCTCGCCGGCGGGAAGATACTTCCGCCCAGCTGCAATCTCCGCCCTGAGGAAGGCCCCCATCGCGGTGATGTCGTCGGCGACGGGTGCGAGGGCCTCCGCCCAGCCCGGGTCGACGATCTCGGACAGAGGCTTCGGCGCCCGCTCGGTCGTCTGCTCGCTCACGTCGGAAACTCCTCCGGTCGGTCTTCTGTCGATACGGTTCTGGTGGATCGATCGAGACCCGATCAGTCGATACGACGCAGGGCCGTGCGGTAGTAGTCGGCGTTCGCGGCGTACATCTTCGCGTTCACGTCGAAGTGGCCTCGGGCAATTCGAATCCTTCACGGATCTTCGCGGGGATCCCCATGGCCATCCGCCGCGCCGGAAGCTCGAACCGCGGCGGGATCAGGCACCGGCCGCAACCTGGGCGCCTTCGCCGATCGTCGATCCGTTGAGCACCAGAGAACCCGAACCGATCAGAGCGCCGTCACCGATCGTAGCGCCCTCGATGTGAGTGTTGTGCCCGACCACGCACCGTGCGCCGAGGATCGTGTCGTCGATCGCCGTGCAGTGGATGATCGTGCCGTCCTGGATGTTCGTCTCTTCACCGACGACGATCCGGCCGTAGTCGGCCCGTAGCACCGCAGTGGGCCACACCGAGGCGTGAGCACCGAGCGTGACGTTGCCGATGACCACCGCGTCAGGGTGCACGTAGGCGGTGGGATGGATATCGGGGGTGCGGTCACCGAGAGCGTAAACAGCCATGGGAAAAACCTATCTCGAGGTCGCGGACCCGAAACTCTCCCACCCACCCGGTGCGTCCCGGCTTCGCCCGTCGACCGTCACGCCGCTGCCGTCGTGCACGCGACCGATCCGTCGCCATCCGTCCGGCAACTCCGCCTCGGGCGGGAAGCACGCGGCGAGGGCGTGGTCTTCGCCGCCGGCGAACACCCAGTTCCAAGGATCGGCCCCGAGTTCCCCCGCCGCCCGCTCTCAGGCGCGGACCGGGTTCCAGAGTGTGCTGTTCCACGACGATCGCAACGCCCGATGCGACCGCGATGTGCCCGAGGTCGGCGAGTAGACCGTCGGAGATGTCGGTGCCGGCACGGGCCCCCGCGAGCACGGCGCTGACACCGGCCTCGTAGGGCGGTGACGGAACCCGATGGGCGGCGACG
>BBEG01000510.1 GCA_001312645.1 Rhodococcus sp. JCM 9791 | reverse complement strand
CCTGCGGGTCCGCCTGTCGACGCCGAGGTGTGACCCGCTGACGCCGGGTCGCCGCGCGGCGACCCGGCGTCAGCCACACCTGGTTTGACCCTGGTAGTCACCTTCCCGTAATCTTGCACAGTCGCTACTCGGCGATACAGCCCAGCTGCGCCTGGATTCAGGAAGTCGGCGGGACCCGAGTCAGCAGCCACACCAGACCAGTCGTGTCGCACACTGTGACGCGAGCACGTTCGAAGAAGCAAGGGGTAGCCGTCCGATGGCAACGTACGCGATCGTCAAGACCGGCGGTAAGCAGTACAAGGTCGCTGAGGGCGATCTCGTCAAGGTCGAGAAGATCGAGGGTGAGCCCGGCACGGCTGTCTCGCTTGCTCCGGTCCTCGTCGTCGACGGGTCCGCGCTGACCACCGACAGCGATGCGCTGGCCAAGGTTTCGGTCACCGCCGAGATCGTCGAGCACACCAAGGGTCCGAAGATCCGCATCCACAAGTTCAAGAACAAGACCGGGTACCACAAGCGCCAGGGCCACCGTCAGAAGCTGACGGTCGTCAAGGTCACCGGTATCAAGTAACTCGAACTTCGGCTTCCAACCCCAGGAGGGTTCGTCATGGCACACAAGAAGGGCGCATCCAGCTCCCGTAACGGTCGCGATTCGAACGCACAGCGACTCGGCGTCAAGCGTTTCGGCGGTCAGTCCGTCAACGCCGGCGAGATCATCGTGCGTCAGCGTGGCACCCACTTCCACCCGGGCGTGAACGTGGGACGCGGCGGCGACGACACGCTGTTCGCTCTCGAGGCCGGTGCTGTCGAGTTCGGCAGCAAGCGTGGTCGCAAGACCGTCAACATCGTCCCCGTCACGGCAGACGCCTGAGTCAGCCGTCCGATAAGGACACCGCGAGAGCCTTCTCGCGACATACTCCCAATAGGGGCGGGACAGGGTCGCACACCCTGACCCGCCCCTATTGCTTGTTTCATCGGTAGTTTCGTTCGGAGAGAGGTCCACCATGTCCCGCTTCATCGACCGGGTAGTGCTGCACGTCAGCGCCGGCAAGGGTGGCAACGGCTGCGCCTCTGTCCACCGAGAGAAGTTCAAACCCCTCGGCGGTCCCGACGGCGGTAACGGGGGTAGCGGCGGCGACGTCATCCTCGAGGTCGACGAAGGCGTGCACACTCTGCTCGACTTCCACTTCCATCAGCATGCCGCGGCAAAGAACGGTGCTCAGGCGCGGTGGCAACCGCGAGGGAGCCAACGGATCCGATCTCGTACTGAAAGTGCCCGAGGCACGGTGATCCTGGACAAGGACGGCCGCGTACTCGCCGACCTGGTCGCGCGGGGACCAGTACTTGCTGCGAACGGCGGCAGAGGTGGGCTCGGCAATGCCGCGCTCGCCTCGCGCGCGCGCAAAGCGCCCGGCTTCGCGCTCCTCGGCGAGGAAGGCGAGGAACTCGACCTCGTCCTCGAACTGAAATCGGTGGCCGACGTGGGTCTCGTCGGATTCCCGTCAGCGGGTAAGTCCTCGCTCGTGTCGGTGCTGTCCGCTGCGAAGCCGAAGATCGCCGACTATCCGTTCACCACCCTGGTTCCGAACCTCGGCGTGGTGCAATCCGGAGACACGACGTTCACCGTTGCCGACGTGCCGGGGCTCATCCCCGCGCCAGCGAAGGACGCGGCCTGGGACTCGATTTCCTGCGCCACCTCGAGCGGTGCGCCGTGCTCGCGCACGTCGTGGATTGCGCGACCCTCGATCCGGGTCGCGACCCGATCTCCGACGTCGACGCGCTCGAAGCGGAACTCGCCGCATATCAACCTGCCCTCACGGGCGACAGCAGCCTCGGGGAACTCTCCGAGCGCCCTCGCATCGTCATCCTCAACAAAGCAGACGTGCCTGAAGCCGCCGAACTCGCAGAGTTCGTCACACCGGAGTTCGAAGCTCGTGGATGGCCTGTGTTCACGATCTCGGCTGTCAGTCGAGAAGGGTTGCGCCCCTTGACTTTCGCGTTGGCGAAGATGGTCGACGAGTATCGTGTGGCGCACCCGCCTGCCGCGCCGAAGCGCCCTGTGATCCGTCCGGTCGCTCGCAACGAGGACGGGTTCAGCGTCGTTGCCGACCCGGACGAACCGGGTGGATTCATCGTGCGCGGTACCCGCCCGGAGCGCTGGATACGTCAGACCGCATTCGACAACGACGAAGCCGTCGGTTATCTCGCCGATCGTCTCGCACGGCTCGGTGTCGAGAACGAACTCGTCAAACAGGGTGCCCAACCCGGTTGCCATGTCACTATCGGCGACGTCAGCTTCGAATGGGAACCGCAGACGCACGCGGGTGTCGACGTCGTTCCCACGGGCCGTGGCACCGATTCACGCCTCGACCAGACCGATCGCGTCGGCGCGTCCGAACGTCGCCACGCGAAGAAGGTCCGCCGCGGACTCGCAACCGACGACGACGAATTCTGAACCGAGGAGAACAGTGAGCGACACCCGCGGGGTCATCGCTTCCGCACGCAGCATTGTCGTCAAGATCGGATCGTCGGCCATCACGAGTCTGTCCGGTGGTCTCGACCGTGAACGCTCGATCAACTCGTCGACGCCTCGAAGCGCGCATGCGGGCCGGTTCGAACGTCACGGTTGTATCCTCGGGCGCGGTCGGTGCCGGGTTGGCACCGCTCGGTCTGACCTCGCGACCTCGCGACCTCGCGACCAAACAGGCTGCCGCGAGCGTGGGGCAACTCGCCCTTGCGCACGCGTGGGGGACGTCGTTCGCCCGGTACGACCGCACAGTCGGTCAGGTGCTTCTCACTGCCGACGACATCGCCCGTCGCACCCAGCATCGCAACGCGCAGCGCACCCTCGACCGGCTCCGGTCATTGGGTGCGGTGCCCGTGGTCAACGAGAACGACACCGTCGCGACGGTCGAGTTGCGGTTCGGCGACAACGACCGTCTCGCCGCGCTCGTGTCGCACCTGACCAGCGCCGACGCACTTGTCCTCCTCTCGGATGTCGACGGGTTGTACGACGGCGATCCGCGTAAGGGCGACGCCACCTTGATCCCCGAGGTCAACAGCCCGGAGGATCTCGACGGCGTCGTCGCCGGCTCGGGTGGTGCACTCGGAACGGGTGGGATGGCGACCAAACTTTCCGCGGCCCGCCTCGCCGCTGACTCCGGGGTGCCTGTGCTGCTGGCCGCCGCGTCGGACGCCG
>BBEG01000509.1 GCA_001312645.1 Rhodococcus sp. JCM 9791 | reverse complement strand
AGCGCGCGAGCCCGTCGAAGGGTGCGCTCGCCGATATCGGCGACCCGGCGGAGCTCGCCAAGCGTACGAGGCAGGCGGTGCCCGCGCGATCAGCGTGCTGACGGAGGAACGTCGATTCCACGGTAGCCTCGCCGACCTCGACGCGGTGCGTCGAGCGGTGCGTATTCCGGTGCTGCGCAAGGATTTCGTGGTCGGGCCGTATCAGATCCACGAGGCTCGGGCGCACGGCGCCGACCTCGTGCTCCTGATCGTCGCTGCCCTCGAGCAGACGGTGCTGCACTCGCTCATCGAACGCGTCGAATCGCTCGGGATGACCGCCCTCGTGGAGGCGCACACCGAGGAGGAGGCCGACCGCGCCCTCGAAGCCGGTGCCAGCGTCATCGGAATCAACGCGCGGAATCTGAAGACTCTCGAGGTCGACAAGAACACCTTCGGCCGCATCGCGCCGGGGCTGCCCTCCGATGTCCTCAAGATCGCCGAGTCCGGCGTTCGGGGACCGGCCGATCTACTCGCGTACGCCGGGGCCGGAGCTGATGCCGTGCTCGTGGGTGAAGGTCTGGTGACCAGTGGTGATCCACGTCAGGCCGTCGCGGAGCTCGTCACGGTGGGTACGCACCCGTCGTGCCCGAAGCCTGCGCGCTGAGCGTCGACTCCGCGCGCGCTCCACACCGGCGTCGGATCCGCGCAACCCGGCGGTGAACATACGCCGCCGGTGGGGCAGACTGGTCGGGTGACTGCAGACGATCCCGCACTGTCCGCCAAAGGTCGCGGACTTCCCCTCATGAGCGAAGCCGTCTCGACTTCGACCACGCATGAACCCGATTCCGGAGGGCATTTCGGCGTATTCGGCGGGCGCTACGTTCCCGAAGCGCTCATGGCGGTCATCGAGGAGGTCACCGCGGCGTTCGAGAAGGAGCGCACCGATCCGGGCTTCCTTGCCGAACTCGACCGGCTTCAGCGCGATTACACCGGGCGTCCGTCGCCCGTCTACGAGGCCGCCCGCCTGAGCGAGCATGCCGGGGGAGCCCGCATCCTGCTCAAGCGCGAAGATCTCAACCACACCGGTTCGCACAAGATCAACAACGTGCTGGGTCAGGCATTGCTCGCCAAGCGTATGGGCAAGACCCGCGTCATCGCCGAGACCGGAGCGGGCCAGCACGGCGTCGCGACTGCCACCGCGTGCGCCTGCTCGGGCTCGAATGCCGCGTGTACATGGGCGAGGTCGATACCGAACGCCAGGCACTCAACGTCGCCCGTATGCGCCTGCTCGGAGCCGAGGTGATTCCCGCGAAGACCGGCTCGCGCACCCTCAAGGATGCGATCAACGAGGCGATGCGTGACTGGGTCACCAACGCCGACAACACCTACTACTGCTTCGGCACCGCTGCCGGGCCGCACCCGTTCCCCGCGATGGTCCGCGACTTCCAGCGCATCATCGGGCTCGAGGCGCGCGCGCAGGTACGCGAGCTGACCGGCCGTCTGCCCGACGCTGTCGTCGCATGCGTCGGGGGCGGCTCCAACGCGATCGGAATCTTCCATCCCTTCATCGACGACGCGTCGGTCAAGCTCGTCGGCTTCGAAGCCGGCGGCGACGGCGTCGAGACCGGCCGTCACGCCGCGACCATCGGGGGCGGTACCTACGGGGCGCTGCACGGCGCGTACTCGTACCTGTTGCAGGACGAGGACGGCCAGACCATCGAATCGCACTCGATCTCGGCAGGCCTCGACTATCCCGGTGTCGGCCCCGAGCATTCGTGGCTCAACGACATCGGTCGCGCCGAGTACCGCTCGATCACCGACACCGAAGCGATGAACGCGTTCGAACTGCTGTGCCGCAGCGAAGGATCATTCCCGCGATCGAGTCCGCACACGCGGTCGCGGGCGCACTGAAGCTCGGACCCGAACTCGGAGCCGGCGCGATCATCCTCGTGAACCTGTCGGGACGCGGCGACAAGGACGTCGACACCGCGGCCAAATGGTTCGGGTACCTCCCGGCCGACAACGACACCAGCACCGAAGGAGCAGCGCAGTGAGCGCCCCGCACGAACGCCTCACCGAGATCTTCGCCACCTGCCGCGCCGAGAAGCGTGCTGCACTTGTCGGATATCTGCCTGTCGGCTACCCGACCGTCGACAAGTCGATCGAGGCGATGACCACTCTCGTCGAGGGTGGCTGTGACCTCATCGAGGTCGGCATCCCCTACAGCGACCCGGTCATGGACGGCACCACCATCCAGGACGCGGCGTTCGAGGCGATCGCGAACGGCGTGCGAGTGCGCGACGTGTTCACGGCCGTCGAGGCCATCACCGCGGCCGGCGGTGCGGCCGTCGTCATGACCTACTGGAACCTCGTGATGAAGTACGGCGTCGAGGACTTCGCCCGCGACCTCGCGGCCGCCGGTGGACTCGGCATCATCACCCCGGACCTGATCCCGGACGAGGCCGCCGACTGGATCGCCGCGTCCGACAAATACGGACTCGGACGCACCTTCCTCGTGGCGCCGTCGTCGACGAACGAGCGTCTGGTGAACACCCTCGAGCAGTGCCGCGGATTCGTCTACGCCACCTCCACGATGGGGGTGACCGGTGCGCGCGACGCCGTCGACAATCGTGCACCCGAACTCGTCGCCCGGGTGCGCTCGCACTCGGACATCCCGGTCGGTGTCGGACTGGGCGTCCGCAACGGCGCTCAGGCCGCGGAGATCGCCGGCTACGCGGACGGTGTCATCGTCGGTTCGGCGCTCGTCACCGCCGTCGCTCAGGGGCTGGACGCGCTGCTGGCCCTGACACAGGATCTCGCGAAGGGCGTGCGCTCCGCTACCGTGGCGTCGTGACTTCGACCGCAGCAGTCCTGGCCTACCTGCCAGTCCACCGCAAGGCGTCTGGTACGTGGGTCCGTTGGCCCTCCGTGCATACGCGCTCTGCATCATCGTCGGCATCATCGTCGCGATCTGGTGGGGTGATCGCCGTTGGGTCGCCCGAGGCGGGCAGGCAGGCACGGTCCTCGACATCGCTGTGTGGGCCGTGCCGTTCGGTCTTGTCGGCGGCCGCCTCTACCACGTCGCGACCGACTGGCAGAAGTACTTCGGTGAGGGCGCGACCCCATCGACGCCCTCAAGATCTGGGAGGGTGGCCTCGGGGATCTGGGGCGCGGTGGCGTTCGGCGCGGTCGGTGCCTGGATCGCTGCCGC
>BBEG01000508.1 GCA_001312645.1 Rhodococcus sp. JCM 9791 | reverse complement strand
GAGGGCACCACGTCACCCCCCCGTCTTCGTTCGCGAGCGGGGGTGACGTCGTTTCCGGGGGTGCTCAGATGCGCACGAAGCGTGCGGGATGGCTGCCGGGCACGAGCCGGGCGCGCCCCCGCTGGATGAGGTGCCGCAGGTGTGCGGACCCCTCCGACATCGCCATCTGCTTGCCGCGCGCAGGGTCTCGCCCCACGGCCGGTACCACTTCATGCGGGACGTGGCCTCCCACAGCGTGAGCCCTTCGTCGCCGAGTGAGTCGTACAGGTCGTCGAGTCGCTCTTCGTGGTGTTCGATGAGCGCTGTCGTCCTGGCCGCGAGGTCATCGATGGGTTGCCGGTGCGCGGGAAGTGTTCGCTTCGCGGGGAGCTTTCCGACCGCGTCGAGCGAAGCGAGGAACTCGCCGAGTGCATCGCGTTCGGCGACGGGGAAATCGAATTCACCGACGTGCGGTGTGGTCTTGGCCAGCACGTGGTCGCCGCTGAACAGGATCTCGTGTTCTTCGATGTAGAAACACGCGTGGCCGGGGGTGTGGCCGGGGGTGAACACGGTGCGGAGCGTTCGTCCTGCGAGCGGGATGACCTCGCCGTCGGTGAGTGTGCGATCGGGCTCAGCCTCCGGTTTGCCCTCACCTTTCCCGGAGTCGGCGAGGTACTCCTCGATCTGTTCCGGCGGAGCCCCGGCTATACGCCACTGTTCGACGGCACGGTCGGTCCAGTCCAGGTCGGACATCATGTGGCCGAGTTGCTCGAAGTCGGCTTCGTGCATGCCCACCCAGCATCCGGAAGCTCCCGGAGCCGGGCGGTCAGGCCGACATGGTCGGGATGGAAGTGGGTGACGACGACGCCTTCGACGTCGGCCACGGACAGCCCCGCGGTCGCGAGGCCCTGTTGCAGCGCGCTCCAGGATGTGTCGTTGTTCCAGCCGGCGTCGATCAGGACCACGCCGCGTGGGGATTCCACCGCGTAGACCTGAGTGTCGCCGACCGGAAGGTCCGCAACGGGAACGGAGATCGCGTGTATTCCATCGCCGATATCGAGTGAAGCTGTCATGGCACCGCCTGATTCTGATTCTGTATTGCTTTGCTCACTATTCGTCTCATTTCGAAACTAGCTCAAAGGTTCAACTCTTTGCCGGACAGGGTTATGAACTGCTCGACATTCTGTGAACAAATGCGAACACACATGATCGAACGTGTTCCACAAGGCGGTCACCGCCACCACGCAGGACAGCCTGGTCGAGGCGAGTTCCCGATGGCTCGGTTCGAGGTCCCGGACGGGTGGACGGCGCAGGGGCCGGCAAGGCGCCCGGAAGGTGCGGCTGCCTGATGAAGAAGCAGACAGGGCTAGCTCATGTGTGTTCACCAGAAGGCAACGGCTCGATGATCGCGACGATCGACCGGATGTCCCCCGCCGGGATATCGAAGTGTTCTGTGATCGACACGGTGGTCACCTCGTTCGGACCGGAGGTGATGTCCAGCAGGAAACGCGCGACGACGTCGTGGTGCCACTCGTGGAACGTCAGGTCCCGCACCCGGCGAAGTTGTCGGTACTCCGCACCGTTTTCGAGGCGGTCGCGTATCTCGATTCCGCTGTTGCCGGTGCGCTGACCGTTCTCGACGCGCCACGCGTCTTCGGCGAGCCGCACGTGTGACGCATCGTGGCTGATCAGCGAGTGAATGTAGGCGCGTGCCATAGCCACCCGCGCGCTGTCGGTGGGCGCATCCGTGTGTTCGGACACGGCCGCCATGAGCGCCGGCGCCCAGTCCGCACGGCAGATCACCAGATCCGGCAGGTACGGGTGGGGCCGGTTGTATTCGAGCGGGCTGCCGTCGATCCGTGCGCAGAACATCCCCGCTGCCTGCGCGACCGCGACGGGCGCCGCCGAATCCCATTCCCACTGGCCCCCGGCATGGACGTACGCGTCGGCCTCACCCCGCACCACAGCCATCGCCTTCGCCCCTGCGGAACCCATCGGTACGAGATCGGCTCCGACCTTGCGCGCAACGTCGCGGATGAACGCGGGCGGGCGGCTGCCGCTGATGACGATGGAGGGACGGTACCGCCCGAGGGGTTCGTGGGCGAGAGCCGGCTCATCGCTCGTCGAGTACACCGCCCCGATGGCGGGCTGCGCGACGGCCGCATCGGTGAGACCCTTCCCCGACTGCCACAACGCAACGTGGACCGCCCAGTCGATGTAGCCGGGCCGACCGTACTCTTTCGAGCCGTCGAGCGGATCGATGATCCACACCCGTTCCGCGTCGACGCGCGCCGCATCGTCGGCGGATTCTTCCGAGAGCACCAGGTCGCCGGGTCGTTCGGCCGCGAGCCGCTCGAGGATGAACGCATTCGCCGCGTGATCGCCGCGCCGTCCGAGTTCTCGTCCATAGTGCTCGTACGGTGCGGCTGCGCGGAGTGTCAGCAACAGTTCTCCTGCGCCCGCGGCGATCTCGGTGGCCAGGGTTGCGTCGTCGGTCATGCACTCACAAAACCACGGTTCCTGCTCCGCCGGATGTTCGACCGTTGACCATGCCCTAGAACACGTTCTATTGTCGGCTCCGGAAGAAGCTCCCACAGCGGTACACATTCGGACCTTCAGGAGACGCGCGTGCTCACCGATCCATTGACAACGGCCATCGCCGAAGCAGAGAAACTCGTGGCCACAGCACCGCACATCCGCACCGAACAGGACCTGACCGAGGGCTACGAATACCTGGCTGGGGGGATCTCTGCGTGCGTCCACGCGGCGTTCGCGCACAGCAGCACTCATCCGACCTTCATCACCGGCACCGGCCCTACGCCAAGATGGGTCTCGACAATCCCGACACGCTGTATTGGGGCGCCGCGGTGCGCGACAATGCCGAGTACGTCGTCACCGGACGTCGTGGCACCACCTGCGATCTGAGCTTCCAGGTGATGGCCGGAAATTACACCGACGCGAACGTGCCCGGCAATGTGACCGCGTTCGACGATCGCGCGATCACCATCGCCGACGACAACACCTTCGAGGTCCGGTTCGGACCCGGCTCCGCGGATCCCACCCGCAACTACTTCCACCTCGCGCCCGGTTCGTCGCAGCTCGTCGTCCGGGAGGTGTACAGCGACTGGTCCCAGCGTCGCGGGACGCTCCGCATCGATCGGCTCGACACCCTGGGTACGCCCGCACCCGCCCCCACTCGCGACGACGTCACGCGACGGTACGACC
>BBEG01000507.1 GCA_001312645.1 Rhodococcus sp. JCM 9791 | reverse complement strand
CGGTCGCCGCGCTCGAGTCTCAGGGCGCAGCGGGCGTTGCGGCGGCTCGCCAGAACATCGCCCGCGCACGTGAGGTGATCGCGCTCGGTGGTGATCGCCGGATGCGGTCACACAGTCACGAACTCCTCGCGCTGCTCGATGCGGCGGAGAAAGTCGTCGATAGTGGTGCGCACGACACCGAGCGTGCGCGCAGCGCCGACTTCCGTCACCTCGAAACGGAATTACGCAAGGTACGGCGCGACATCGACATTCCCCGGGCCGGAGCGCCCGCCCACGAAGCTCCGAGTGTGGGCTGGGCCGACAGGTTCTTCGGATTCTTCGGCGAGGGTGTGAAGCTGCTCGGTGATCGGCTGATTCTGATCGGTGTCGCGCGGATTGTGGCGGCGTCGTTGCTTGCGGGGTGGATCGCCGCGGCACTGGGTATGGCACATCCGCTCTGGGCGACGATGGGGGCGATGGCGACGCTGCAGGGTGTGAACTATCGGCAGACCGTTCAGCGTGCGATCCAGCGACTGATCGGCAACGCGCTCGGTGCGGTGCTCGCAGTGGTGCTGTTGGTTCTCGATCTTGGCTATTGGCCGCTGGTCGTCGTGATCGTGGTGCTACAGACCGCCACAGAAATGGTCGTCACGCGCAATTACGCGGTCGCGTCCGTATTCGTCACCGCCATGGCATTGATGCTCACTGGCTGGGTAGCAGTATCGGGCCGGGTGTGGCAGCCAGTCGTGTCGGCGACACACTCATCGGTGCGGTGGTCGGTGTGGTCGTCGCCGCGCTGACCATTCAGCGCGGCGACCGTGCTCACCTGACGGAGGTCACGCGTGAGCGGCCTCGAAACTCTCGAGAATGTGCGACGGAATGCGTCCGCGTGAGCTGACGTCGAATCCCTGACCTCGCGCCCAGTGGCGCACTGCGGCCAGCTGCTCGGGGGAGCGTCCCGGAATCACCTTGCGGTTACGGGGCTTTCGCGTCCGAATCGGAGTGGGGGTGGCAGTGGCTGCATGCGCTGTCGGAGGGATGCTCGGCAGTTTCGGTGTCCGGTTGCGCTTCGACTCGTTCAGCCACGGCTGCAGGACAGCCCAGAACTTGTCCGCGTTGGAGGGGCGAAGATCGATTTCGTACTCAATATCGTCGACGGTGATCCTGAACGATTGCGCCAGACCATCGGTGATCGGCTCACCGTCGATGTCGTCGTAATATTCGACACGAACCTGCTGTGCCACACTGTCTCCTTGTCCCCGAACTTTCAACTAGACGCTAGTTGTTACTGAAGGGTAGCTTCAAATTCCGGGCGAATGCACCAACCCGGACAGTGAGGTGTTCGAAGAACACTTCAGGATGGGTCGCCGTGACGATAGCGGCATTCGGTTCACGCCGCCAGATGCCGGTCCAGTCTGCGATCGTGGTGCCCCGTGTGAGCCGCCCCTCGAGCTCGACGTCCACCGTCGCGGGTGTCGTCGTGTACGGAACGGTGCCCAGCGCCACGGCCGCCGCGAACGGATCGTGGATGTGAGCGAGATAACCGAGATTCTGATCGCGATGGAACTCCATGTAGAAGCGCAGTGCATCCGACAGGTGCCGGACCATCTGATTCGACGCGCGTGACCGTTGCCCTCGCGGGTGGTCGGGTGACAATGCTTCGGCGGGAGTACTTTCCGCCGCCTCCGCGATGCGGTCCACGTGCACGGGATGCATTTCGATGGTCTCGGTGATGTCCAGCGGACACACGATCGGATGCTGCGCGGCGGGCAGACCGGAGAACGCATCGAATACTTCACGCGCGGCCTCCGGATCGACCGCCACGTTCCACTCGGACGTCGGTGTCGTGTTGCCGGGATGGTTGAAGCAGCCGCCCATGATGACCAGGCGCCGCAGTCGCTGCGGCAGCTCCGGGTCCATCCTCACGGCCAGCGCGAGATTCGTCATCGGTCCGGTGACCAGCCCGGTCAGCTCGCCCGGATGCTCGCGTGTGAGCTCGACCCATGCCTCGGCCGCGGTGCGAGACGACGGCGACCGGGACGTCGCCGGAAACTCGGCATACCCGACACCCAGTGGCCCGTGGGTATCCTCGGTGGTCATCAGCCGTGAAACCAGCGGGACTTGCGCCCCGACCGCGACCTCGATGTCAGTTCGACCGCACATATCAAGCACCGCAAGGGTATTCGAAGTCACCTGATCGACTGGTACATTGCCGGCCGTGCACAGCACCGCGGCGATGTCGGCCTCCGGACTCGCCAGCAGATACAGCAGCGCGAGTGCATCGTCTATGCCGGTGTCCACGTCGACGACAAGTCGAGTCGATGTGATCGGGAGGTCGGGGGAGCCCACGCACACATCTTGCGACATCGCGTCCGCGTCGCGCACCACGGGGTCCCACTCGACTGCCGAACCTCGGCTTGGGAACATTCGATGATGCAGAACAAAGCCTGGGGTTTTTTCACGGATGCCGACGGTGCGTATCGGCCCACCGAGTATGCGGTGAGCCCATGGTCGTCCACGATGCTCGCGGGCCCGTGCGTGTGCGGGTTGATCGCCCGCGAACTCGAGAACCAGCACGCAGACGACGGGATGTTGCCTGCGCGCCTGACCGTCGACCTGTTCAAGCCCGTTCGCAACGACGAGATCCGATTCACAACCACGCGCATCCGCGACGGCAAGCGGATCCGTGTCGCCGATGCGCTGCTGATGCAGGGCGGCGACGTCTCCGCCCGCGCGTCCGTCGTCTTCCTGCGGCCGTCGGAGCAGCCGCCGGGCACGGTATGGGTCCGCGATGACCGTCCGGAACCGCCCGCGGAAACCCCCGCAGACCCGGAGACCGGATTCGTCTTCCCCACCTGGTTCGGTAGCGACGATCACCCCGACGGTTGGTCGACGAACCGATCCGAGCACCAGAATGCGAGCCGCAAGCGCTTGTGGGCACGTCAGCTGCCCGTCGTCGTCGGAGAAGAAATGTCGCCGTTCGTGCGCACCGCGACGGTCGGGGAAGCGACCAGCCTGGTGACCAACTGGAGCGACCGTGGCGTCGGCTTCATCAACGCCGACCTCACCCTGACCCTGTCGCGGTTGCCCGTCGGGCCGGAGGTGGGTGTCGAGGCCGACCACCACATCAGCGCCGCCGGCATCTCGGTCGGCACCTCGGTGCTCTTCGATCGTCTAGGGCCCTTCGGTTCCGGAACGGTGACCGCACTCGCTGATGCGCACCGGCAGGTCGATTTCGGCGGGGCATGAACCTTTCCGAA
>BBEG01000506.1 GCA_001312645.1 Rhodococcus sp. JCM 9791 | reverse complement strand
CGAGTTCGGCAGCATGCTGCGCGAGCACCGGAGCGGTCAGGCCCGCTTCGACGTCGCGCTGCAGCACTGCCCGCTGCTGGAGGAGACTCTCGTTGTAGGCGCGCGCGGCACTGAGCTGGTAGGAGTCCTCGGCGGCCCGTGTCGTCAGGAGCAGTGTCACCATCATCCGACCGCGAGCATCGCGATGATACTGGCCACGAATGGGATGCGTGTCGCGACGCGGCGCGCACCGGTGGTGCGTCCGCGGGTCTCGGTGGGAGAGATCGACTGCGCTGCCCGCTGATTGCGTCGCTGGTAGGCACGCTGCGCTGCCGTCGATCGAGCCTGCCGAGGTCGCGGCGGTGATGGCACCTGCAGGGTCATCGGTTACCTCCTGGCGATTCGTTCTGCGGCACGCAGTCGGACGGGCGCCGAGCGTGGGTTCTTGTCGATCTCCTCGTCGGACGCGCGCTCTGCACCCCGAGTCAGGATCCGCAGTTCCGGCCCCATTCCGGGCAGCTCCACCGGGAGCCCCTCGGGGCTACGGGATTTCGAGCGCGGTGTCAGCTCCTGCTTGACGACACGATCTTCGAGGGACTGGTAGGACATGAACACGACCCGACCCCCGATCGCGAGGGAATCGAGTGCCGCCGGAATCGCGGCACGCAACGAGTCCAGCTCACTGTTGACCTCGACGCGAAGAGCCTGGAATGTGCGTTTGGCGGGGTGTCCACCGGTGCGTCGCGACGCGGCGGGAATCGTCCGGTACAGCAGTTCGACGAGCTCTCCACTGTTCTGGAAGGGCGATTTCTCGCGCGCACGCAGAATCTCGGAGGCGATCTTGCCGGCGAATCGCTCCTCGCCGTAGGTGCTGAGAATCCGGGCGAGATCACCGTGCCCGTAGGTATTGAGCACGTCCGCGGCCGTGATGCCCGCAGTGGGGTCCATGCGCATGTCCAGCGGCGCATCCTTCGAGTACGCAAATCCGCGATCGGTCTCGTCGAGCTGCATCGACGACACGCCGAGATCGAACAGGATCGCGTGCACCGACCCGATCCGATCGAGCCCCACCCGATCGAGTGCATCGGCAATGCCGTCGTAGCGGGTGTGGACCAGATCTGTGCGGTCGGAGAACTCGGCCAGACGACCTCGCGCGATGTCCAGTGCATCAGGATCGCGATCGAGTCCTACCAACCGGAGCCCGGGAAACTCGCGCAGGAAATGTTCGGAGTGTCCACCCAGCCCGAGGGTGGCATCGATGTACACGGCACCTGCCCCGCCCGGACCGGCTCCTTCGATGGCCGGACCGAGAAGCTCCACGGCTCGATCGAGCAGTACCGGGACGTGGCCGAATCCGTCGCTGCCCGTCTGCGCAGCGTCATCCTCGCCGTCCACCATGTGGTCCTCCGAAATCCTGCTCGTTCGATGCGGGCCACCCGGGCCGTTCGATCTTGATGGTGGGTCGGATGGTCTGGATATGGCGGCGGCGAATGCCAGGAGGTCTCTGTCCGATACCGGAGACCTGACACTGGGGAAGTGTGTCAGGGCATCCGTTCCGTACCTGGCGCCGGGGAAGTGCGTCAGGGACGGTCCCGGGCAGAGGCCTCACGGCACTCGCCGCGCGGAGCCGAAGATCCGTCACAATATGTCGCGAAGTACCTCGTCCCTTGCTTCGGAGAAACCCTCCTCGTGCTCGGCCAGGTACGCCTCCCACGACTCGGCGTTCCATATCTCGAGGTAGTTGACGGAACCGATCACCACGCAGTCCTTCGTCAGCCCCGCGTAGGTCCGATGCGACGCGGACAACGTGATGCGTCCCTGCGAATCGGGACGCTGCTCATCCGTGCTCGATGCAAGGTTTCGCAGATATGCACGCATATTGGGGTTGCTGCGGGACGCAGCGGCCGCACGCTCGGCAAGCGCAGCGAATTCATCGCGCGGATACACGGTCAGGCTGTGATCCTGCCCTTTGGTGATCATCAACCCTCCCGCCAGTTCGTCTCGATACTTCGCCGGCAGCGTGAGCCGGCCTTTGTCGTCCAACTTCGGCGTGTAGGTACCGAGAAACACCCGGAACCTCCCGCCTGTGCCGGACGGATTCTTTCGCTGTGCGGCGGAAACACTCTCGCTCTCCGCCGCGCCCCACAGTACCCCACTTCGCCCCACCAGTATCCGATTAATGGGCGCTCCATGGGCGTGTTGTTCTTGAAATCCCTGGTCAGCAAAGGTGGGTCGAGGTGGGCCACGCCCGTGTCCGTGACGGGAACCGCGCGGATGCCCTATGTGTGATGCACGCCCGACCGCGGCAGAACGCCGGGAAACCGCGGGTCCACTTGATAGATCCGGCCACCCGGAACGGTGTCGGTGCCCCCACGTGGGGCGAGGTGGGGGCGCGAACGAGAACGACCCTCACGCGCAGCAAGGGCGCGACCCGTGACGGGTCGCGCCCTTGCTGCATACGTAGCGCGCGCTGCGCGCGCATCATGTCACTCTTGTTCGAAGCGACGCCGGAAGCGCTCCTCCATCCGATGCGTAAAGCCGTCCGAAGACTTCTTCCGACCCCGAGTGGAGGCTTTACCACTCTTTCCGGAATCCGCTCCGCTGGATGCGGCACCAGAAGTGGACCGGTGCCGACCGTCGACCAGCACGAGGACTCCCGCACCGAACATCACGAGAAACCCGAGCAGGCTGATGATCGGGAACCCACCCGGCTTGACCGGTAGGGCAACTCCCGCAATAAGCAACGTCAAACCCAATGCGAACAATGCGCCGGCCTGCAGCCGTCGCCTGTTCGACGCCATTCCCAGTCGCTTTCCGCGAACGGTCGAGGCGAACTTGGGATCCTCAGCATAGAGCGCGCTCTCGATCTGATCGAGCATGCGCTGCTCGTGCTCGGAGAGTGGCACGGTACCTCCCCCGGCACTAAACGGTGGCCGCCGGACCGGTGGGACGAATCCGGCGGGGCGCCGACATCACGGCCGCCTGAGTCAATGATACGAGCACATTTCGTCCGGGACCACCAACTACGAAAGTTGTTCGATCTCCCGGGGCGAAAAATGGCGTTCGGCCAGGGATCAACGTCACATGCGGGGCGCGGTTCCGCTCTCAGCGGACACATAGTTCTCGACGTCATGCAGGAAGCGTCCGACCTCGTCGTAGAAAATCGATGCGTCCTCGGCGCCGACCGCCCGCTGCGCCCCGGCCTCGACTGCAGCACGCGTGCCGATCGATCGGCGAAGAAGTCGGCCCAGCCTGCGAACGCGTCG
>BBEG01000505.1 GCA_001312645.1 Rhodococcus sp. JCM 9791 | reverse complement strand
CCCGGTCGGGGTGCCCCGCGATCGTCGTCCCACCCCGTGGCTGCGACCGAGACGAACGCTCTGGCGCTCGAGCACGACGCGGACGGATCCGGTGCGGCAGTACTGGCCGGCCTCGCGAAGCTCGCCCGGGTGGTCGTCGACGAACTCGCCGACGGGGGACTGACCGTGATCGGAGTCACCGGGTCTTCCGGGAAGACATCCACGAAAGACCTCATCGCGGCGGTGCTCGCACCGCTCGGGCCTGTAGTGGCACCACCGGTTCCTTCAACAACGAACTCGGGCACCCGTGGACCGCGCTGCGCGCCACCGGCGACACCCGGTTCCTCGTACTCGAGATGTCGGCGCGTGGACCCGGCCACATTGCTGCGCTCGCACGGATCGCACCACCGCGGATCGGTGCTGTCCTCAACGTGGGCACAGCCCACCTCGGCGAGTTCGGCTCGCAGGAAGTGATCGCGCAGACCAAGGGAGAACTCGTCGAAGCCCTCCCGTCCGAAGCCGACGGTGGCGTCGCGATCCTCAACGCCGACGACACACTGGTGGCACGCATGGCGGAGCGGACCGACGCGCGGGTTGTCACCGTCGGACGCTCCGGCACGGCGGAGTCGCGGCCACCGACATCACCCTCGACGGCGACGCCCGCCCGACGTTTACCCTCGTGATCACCGACCGCACGACCGGAACCGAGCAGCGTGTGTCCGTCACGCTCGCCGTGCACGGGGAGCACCAGGTCGGAAACGCGCTCACTGCGATCGCGATCGCACTCGAATGCGGCGTCACGCCGCAACAGGCCGCCGCCGCCCTGTCCGACGCATCTCCGGTCTCGGCGCATCGGATGGCCGTGACCACCCGTGCCGACGGAGCCACGGTGATCGACGACGCATACAACGCGAACCCGGATTCGATGCGAGCCGCACTGAAGGCGCTCGCGACCGTGGCTCGCAGCGGACCGACCCGGCGTCGGACCTTCGCTGTTCTCGGTGAAATGGGAGAGCTGGGCGACGAATCCGTCGTCGAACACGACGCGATCGGCCGGTTCGCTGTGCGACTCGACATCACCCGCATCATCGCTGTCGGTGCGACGCGACCGGTCCGCGGTCTTTTCCAAGGCGCGGTGATGGAAGGATCCTGGGGCGAGGAAGCAAGCCACGTGCCCGATGCGGATGCGGCGATCGCGCTGTTGCGCGACGAAGTCGGTCCTGGCGACATCGTATTGGTGAAAGCGTCGCAGTCGGTCGGCCTGTGGTCGGTCGCGGAGGCATTGCTCGGAAATGACAACGCTGTTCTGGAGACGGAGGCTGCACGGTGAGACAGATCCTATTCGCCGCGGGTATCGCACTCGCGGTGTCGATTCTGCTCACGCCCGTGTTGATCAAGGCGTTCTCCAGGCAGGGCTTCGGCCAGGAGATCAGGGTGGAGGGCCCGCAAAGTCATCAGGCGAAGCGCGGTACACCCACGATGGGTGGCGTCGCGATCCTGGCGGGCCTGTGGGCAGGGTACTGGGGTTCGCACCTGATCGGTCTGGGCTATGACGCAGAAGGACCGACGGCGTCGGGACTACTGGTCCTCGGGCTGACCACCGCGCTCGGTGGTGTCGGGTTCCTCGACGACTTCATCAAGATCCGTAAGCAACGCAATCTGGGACTGAACAAAACCGCAAAGCTGGTCGGTCAGCTGATCGCCGCAGTGGTGTTCGGCATCCTCGCACTGCAATTCCGTAACTCGGACGGTCTGTCGCCCGCGAGCACCGACCTGTCGTATGTGCGCGACATCGCAACGGTGTCGATGGGATCGATCGTCTTCATCCTCTTCGTCTACCTTCTCGTGAGTGCGTGGTCGAACGCGGTGAACCTCACCGACGGTCTCGACGGACTCGCGGCGGGTTCGATGGCGCTCGTGCTCGGTGCATACGTGATCATCACGTTCTGGCAGTACCGAAATGCCTGTGCCGTCGACCCCATCGCCGGATGCTACGACGTGCGCGACCCGCTGGACCTCGCGCTGCTGTGCGCCGCCGGTGGTGCCGCGTGCATCGGTTTCCTGTGGTGGAACGCAGCTCCCGCCAAGATCTTCATGGGCGACACCGGTTCGCTCGCACTCGGCGGAATGCTGGCCGGTCTGTCGGTCACCACCCGCACCGAGCTGCTCATGGTCGTCATCGGTGCCCTGTTCGTCGCCGAGGCCGCGTCGGTGGTCATCCAGGTAGCGGTCTTCCGGTCCAGCAGACGCCGCGTCTTCCGGATGGCACCGTTCCACCACCATTTCGAGCTCGGCGGGTGGGCCGAGACCACGGTGATCATCAGATTCTGGCTGCTTGCCGGAATCGCCTCGGCCATGGGCCTCGCGCTGTTCTACAGCGAGTACCTCGCGGCGATCGGAGACTGACATCGTGACGGATGAGCTGCAGCGACTGCGGGGAGCGCACGTTCTCGTCGCCGGCGCCGGGATCTCGGGGCGCGCCACCATCAGGCCATTGCTCGATCTCGGGGCTCGCGTGACCGTCACCGACCGCAACCCCGACGCACTGGCACAATGCGTCGAGCTCGGCGCCGACACCGTCGAACTCGACACCCTGCTCGACGACACCCAGCTCGACAACACCGAAACCATGCGCGACTACGCCCTCGTCGTCACCAGCCCCGGCTTCCCACCCGACGCGCCGCTGCTCTCGCGTGCCGCAGGTGCCGCAGTCCCCATCTGGGGCGACATCGAACTGTCGTGGCGCATCGACCAGGCCGAGCTCTACGGCCCGCCCAGACGATGGCTCGTTGTGACCGGCACGAATGGCAAGACCACCACGACGATGATGCTGCACGCGATCCTCGAATCGGCAGGCATATCCTCCGTGGCGTGCGGCAACATCGGCCTGCCCGTACTGGACGCGTTGCGGCGAGACGACCGCCGAGCCGACGTCCTTGCCGTCGAACTGTCGTCTTTCCAACTCCACTGGGCACCGTCCGTGCGGCCCGCGGCCGGCGTCATCCTCAACATCGCCGAAGACCACCTCGACTGGCACGGCGGCATCGAGAACTACATCGACGCCAAGCTCGGCGCACTGACCGGCGCGGTCGGAGTCCTCGGACTGGACGACGCGATCGCCGGTGGACTCCGCGAGCGCTCACAGGCCGTCCTCACCGTCGGATTCACCCTCGGCTACCCGGACGCAGGACAGCTCGGAATCAGCGGAGACGTGCTCGTCGACCGAGCGTTCGCCGACTCCGCCGTCCTCGCGTCGGTTGCCGACGTGACC
>BBEG01000504.1 GCA_001312645.1 Rhodococcus sp. JCM 9791 | reverse complement strand
CGCACCTCGCCTCGTCGCAGCGGGCCACCGTGTGCGGGTTCTCGCGCGCAGTCCCGACAAACTCCGCGACGTGCCGTGGGCCGACGACGTCGAGGTGCTGCGCGGCGACCTCGACGATCCCGAATCGATCGAGCGAGCATGCCGGGACATCGATGTCGTCTACTACCTGGTGCATTCGATGGGTGGTCGCAGCGAGTTCCTCGACGCCGAACGACGCGCGGCGAACCACGTCGCCGTAGCAGCCCGCAGCGCCGACGTCGGCAGGATCGTCTATCTCGGTGGTCTGCACCCGAAGTCCGCGAAGTTGTCGACACACCTGAGATCGCGGGCGCAGGTCGGCAGATCCTGCTCGAGTCCGAGGTGCCGACGCTGGTGTTCCAGGCCGGAGTGGTGATCGGTTCGGGATCGGCATCATTCGAGATGATCCGCCATCTGAGCAATCGTCTGCCGGTGATGACGACACCCCGCTGGGTGAACAACCGGATCCAGCCGATTGCGATCCGCGACGTGCTGCACTACCTGGTGGCGGCAGCAACGGCCCCGCTGCCGCGCAGTCGCATCTACGACATCGGTGGGCCCGACGTGCTGCGGTACGGGGAGATGATGCAGGTCTACGCAGACGTTGCAGGGTTGCATCGTCGCAGGATCCTGGTCCTTCCGGTTCTCACACCGAAACTGGCAGGCCTGTGGATCGGGCTGGTCACACCGATCCCACCGTCCCTGGGTCGCTCCCTGATCGAATCCCTGGGAAACGATGCGGTGATGGACGATCACGACGTCGACGAGGTGATCGCGCCACCGTCCGAGGGACTCACCGGGTACCGCGACGCCGTGCGGCTGGCACTGGGGCGCATCGAGCGCGGCGAGGTGGAAACCTCGTGGGCGAACGCGTCACCGGTGGGGGCGCCCGCGGATCCCTTGCCATCGGACCCGGACTGGGCCGGAGAGGCCGTCTTCGTCGACGAGCGCAGCCTCGACTGCGACACCGACGCGACCGCAGTGTGGGAGGTGGTGGAGGGAATAGGCGGCGAGAACGGGTGGTACTCGTTCCCGTTGGCGTGGACGATTCGCGGCTGGCTCGATCGTTTCGTGGGCGGAGTCGGGCTGGCCCGTGGACGGCGGAACCCCCGCACCCTGCACACCGGCGACGCACTCGATTTCTGGAGGGTCGAGCGCATCGACCGCCCGGAGTTGCTGCGGTTGCGTGCGGAAATGCTCGCGCCGGGCGGGGCGTGGCTCGAATGGCGGCTCGAACCCCTCGGTCCCGACCGCACCCGGCTACACCAGCGCGCGATCTTCTTCCCGAAAGGTCTTGCCGGCAGGCTGTACTGGTACTCGCTGCTGCCGTTCCACGGAGTCATCTTCGCCGGCATGCTCGAGAACATCGCGGGAACAGCGCGGAAGGACCGGTGACGATCGTCGCCACCGGTCTTCCGGGTCTCGATCCGCTCAGCTCACACAGTGCAGAGCGGTTTGATCTCCTGTAGTCCTTCCGTGGTCGGCGACGTGAGCATCAGACACGAGTTGTAACCCTGTGCCTCCACCACTGCGCGGATCGCCTGCCAGCTCTCCGCATCCACGACCGGCGACCGCGACAGCACGAACCCGGAAAGCCGGTTCGGATCGCCGACCAGCGCCCACGAGTAGTCGTCCGCGAGATACGCGACGACATAGTTGCTCGGGCCGTCGAGCGAATCCTGTGACGGCACACCGGGGAACGACACATGAAGTGCCGCGGTGTCGTTGACACGGGCATTGCCCACGATGCCCCGTCGTTCACCGGCGACGGTGGTGCACGAATTCTCTACGCGGATATTCTGCTCGTCGATCAGCGTGTAGTTCGCGGTGGTGTCGCGCACACAGTCGAGATTGAACGGCGCCGGATTGGCGGCCAATTGGTACCAGTCGCCCAGGTAACGGCTCACATCGAGCTGCGGAACCGGACTCAGTGGCGCGGCCTGAGCGGGCGCCGCCACCAGCGTCGAGCCCGCTGCGGCGAGAAGCGCCGCAGCGAGGCCGATGATCGTCTTTCTCACGAGATATCCCTTCTTCGGCCGAGGCCAGAGCTACTGCAGTATCCGGACTACTGCGGCATCAGGACACCGTCGATCAGGTAGACGGTCGCGTTCGCTGTTTCGATGCCACCGCAGATCACGTTGGCGTCGTTGACCGTCCACTCGTCGCCGGAGCCGCGACCTCGACGCTGCCGCCCTGAACGGTGGTCTGCTCGCCGGCGATATCGGCGGGCGCGATCTGACCGGGGACCACGTGTAGGTGAGGACATCGGTCAGCAGTGCCGAATCGGTCTTCAACGTCTCGATGGTCGCGGGATCGACCAACGCGAAGGCGTCGTCCACCGGCGCGAACACCGTGAACTCGCCGCCGTTGAGCGTGTCGACGAGGTTCACGTCCGGGTTGAGCTGCCCGGAGACCGCCGCAGTGAGCGTGGTGAGCATCGGGTTGTTCGATGCTGCAGTGGTCACGTTCTCCTGCGCCATCCCTTCGACCGAACCGGGGCCCGTCGGCACCTGTTCTGCGTAGGCGGCGCATCCGGGCCCGACGAGGCCTGCCGGCATTGCCGCGGCGGACTCGGTCGTCTCCATCGGTGCGGTGGTTTCGGTCATGGTGCTGGTGGTCGTATCCATCGTGGTGTCGGAGCTGTCGTCCGACGTGCAGGCGGAGATGCTCAGTACCGCCGCAGCGCCGATACCGATAAGTGCCAAGCTCTTACGTGTCCGATTCGCCATCGTCTCGTTCCCTTCGGTACGCGCGGTCCTCGAACCGCGTCGATGAGGTGTGTCGGAGAGTCATTCGCCGCTGCGGGGCAGGGGGATGGGTGCGATCGGAAGAAAAATTCTCCGGCGCCGGTGACCCATCCGAAATCGCGCCCGCACCGAAGCCCGAGCATGGATTCCACTTCACCTCGGGGACGCGCGCACGTGCTGGTACTGCCCGGTGGCAAACCCTCGAGTCATGCGGGGACACGACCGTGGCATCTGACGAGCGTGCGAATGGCCCTGCTGACCGAGGCGTTACGTTCGAGGCTGACGGGTCACGGCATCACGGTGGACCAGGTGCAGTACGGAGTGCGCGGCTGGAACGGCGACCGGATGAGCCGGTGCACGACGCATTGCGTGCACTCGACGCGACACTCGATCGGCGGCCCGACACACGCATCGGCCTCGTGGGGCATTCGATGGGCGGGCGGGTCGCGGCACATCTCGCCGCGCAGAACGGTGTCGAAGCGGTGGTCGCACTGGC
>BBEG01000503.1 GCA_001312645.1 Rhodococcus sp. JCM 9791 | reverse complement strand
CGCGTTGGCGGTGACCAAGTACTGGGTGTGCAAACGCGCCCCCGCGCACAGCGCCGAAGCCTCGAATGCCTCGGTGGCAACGCTACGCCGAGGAATCGGGAATGCCGCGGCTCTACCGGGAGGCCCCGCTCATGTCCATCTGGGAGGGCTCGGGTAACGTCGCGGCGCTCGACGCACTCCGCGCGATGGTCAAGCAACCCGACAGCGTCGAAGCGTTCTTCTCCGAGGTCCGACTGGCCGAGGGATCCGACAGCCGGCTCGACAACGCGATCGCGCGCGTGGGTAAAGAACTCGCCGACTTCGAGAACATCGAATACCGCGCCCGCCGCATCGTCGAACTCATGGCGCTGGTGCTGCAGGGGGCCCAGTTGGTCCGCCACGGTCACCCGGCGGTGGCCGACGCATTCTGCGCGAGCCGACTCGATTCCGACTGGGGAATCGCACTGGGCACTTTGCCCACAGGAGTCGACACCGCGGGCATTCTGTCTCGAATCTGACTACTACCGAAGTCGGTTTCGGCACCTGACCGGCGCGAATATTCAAGGCATACTGGAAGCCGACGTCCCAGAAACGATTGCGGGTGGTGCCCGTCATGATCAGCAGCACACAGTGGCGGGGGTGGGGGAAAACGTAGCGCTGGCAGTTACCGAGTGCGCAGCACTCGGTGATGCCGAAGAGCTCGTGCGGTCGGTGATCGAAGAATCCGCGGCCGCATGCGACCTCCTGCGCGGCGACGCGGAGATCCATGCTGTGAACCTGGCACAGGGCACACCCGTGCGGTGAGTCCCAGGTTGGCGGCACTCCTGCGGTCGGCGCTGTGGGCCGCGCGGATGACCGACGGCGCGGTCGATCCTGTCGCGGGCGACGACGCAGCACTCGACACCGAGTCAGTGCCCCCGATCCACCCGATTCCGCGCTATCTCGACGTCCAGCTCGACGACGACACGGTGCTCGCGCCGTGGGGCGCGAGCCTCGACATCACCGCTACCGCGCACGCCGATGTCGCCGGCAGAGCAGCAACGCTCGTCGCGACCGTCCTCGAATGCGGGGTACTCGTGCAGATGGGCGCCACGATCGCGACTGCAGGGCACTGCCCGGCGGGCGGGTGGCAGGTGTCGCTGCCCGGCCACGGAATCGTCGAGCTCCCTGCAGGTGCTGCGATGAGTTCGCGCACATCGGCCGACGACGATCAGCGCTGGGGCACGGTCACCGTCATCGCAGCGGACGCGGTGTGGGCCGATGCCGCCGCGACGACGGCCCTGTACCGGGGAATCGGGGCGCTGTCCTGGCTCGAGCAGTACGAATTGGCCGGTCGTCTCATCGATTCGAGGGGGCGGATCCACACGACGTCGACGTGGTCGGATCCGCGCGCGGCCTGAAGTTCGTCAGCGCTGTCGCATACGGTGATACGTGCGGATGAGTGCGTCGGTCGAGGCGTCGCCCGTCGACGGGGCGCTGTCGCTCTCCAATGCCGGCTGCAACGCCGTGGCCTGGACCTTCCCCAACTCCACACCCCACTGATCGAACGAATCGATACCCCACACCACACCTTGTACGAACACCTGGTGCTCGTACAACGCGATCAGCTGGCCGAGCGTGGACGGCGACAACTGCGGCGCGAGGATCGTTGTCGACGGCCGATTGCCGGGCATCACCTTGTGCGCCACGAGGTCGTCGGCGGTGCCCTCGGCGCGGATCTGCTCCGCAGACTTCCCGAACGCCAGCACCTTCGACTGCGCCAGCATGTTCGCGATCAGGGTCGCCTGCATCGAGCCGGTGCCGTCGCGGCCCGGTAGGTCTACGAGTGCCCGCGCGAACCCGATGAAATCGGCCGGCACCAGGTGCGTGCCCTGATGTAGAAGCTGATAGAACGCGTGCTGCCCGTTCGTGCCCGGCTCACCCCAGAAGATCTCACCGGTCGGGTAATCGACGGCAGACCCGTCGACCCGCACCGACTTGCCGTTCGACTCCATCGTCAGCTGCTGCAGATACGCCGGAAACCGCACCAGGTCATTGGCATACGGCAGCACCGCCCGCGATTCGGCACCGAGGAAACTCGTGTACCACAGGCCCAATATCCCGAGCAGGATCGGAGCGTTCTCCTGTAGCGGCGCCGTGCGGAAATGGGTGTCCATCGTGTGGAAGCCGGCGAGGAGTTCCGCGAACCTGTCGCGGCCGATCGCACACATCACCGACAACCCGATCGCCGAATCCACCGAGTAACGGCCACCGACCCAGTCCCAGAATCCGAACATGTTCGCCGGATCGATGCCGAATTCGACGACCCGCTCACGATGCGTCGAGACCGCCACGAAATGCGATGCCACCGCGTCGTCTCCGAGTGCGGCGACCAGCCAGCGTCGTGCAGCCGTGGCGTTCGACAGGGTTTCGAGCGTCGAGAAGGTCTTCGAAGCCACAACGAACAACGTCGTCGCAGGGGTGAGGCCGGTGAGCACTGCCGTCAGATCTGCCGGGTCCACATTCGATACGAACCGAATCTCGGGGCCGTCGGCGTAGTACCGCATCGCGCGGGTGACCATCACCGGTCCGAGATCCGAGCCGCCGATACCGATGTTGACCACCGTCGCGATTCGCTCACCGGTGGCGCCGCGCCACTCACCCGAACGCACCCGGTCGGTGAACTCACCCATCGCGTCGAGTACCTCGTGGACCTGCGCGGCCACGTTCTCACCGTCGACGACCAGCGATGAGTCGCGGGGCAGTCGGAGTGCGGTGTGCAGCACGGAGCGGTCCTCGGTGAGGTTGATCCGCTCGCCGGCGAACATCGCGTCCCGCCGTTCCTCGACCTGCGCCGCCCGCACGAGATCGAGCAGCAACTCCAGGGTCCGGTCGGTGATCCGATGCTTGCTGTAGTCGATCGCCAGATCGCCCGCGGACGTGCACATCCGCGTGGCACGCTGAGGTCCTGCTCGAAGAGGTCCCGCAGGTGTATCGACTCCACCTCCGCCCGATGCGCAGCGAGTTCCTGCCATTCGACCGTGGAGGTGATGTCGATCATGTCAGAAGACTATCCCTCACCAGCGGTTACTGCCGGGTTGCTGACGGGCGGTGTCCTATCAAGCATTATGAGGAAATGGACACCGCAGAGTTGATCCGTTCCGTTCCCACAGACCTGTTTCTCGGCGGCCGTTGGATACCCGCCGAGGGCGGCAACACCTTCGCCGTCCGTGACCCCGCCACCGGAGACGAACTGACCCGAGTGGCAGATTCCTCGGCCGGCGACGCCGCGAGGGCGCTCG
>BBEG01000502.1 GCA_001312645.1 Rhodococcus sp. JCM 9791 | reverse complement strand
GCACCGCTCGACGGCCCCCGCTTCTGGGCGATGGTCGGACGTACGGTCGTCACCGGCGCATCGCAGCTGCCCGTCCTCGGTGGCGCGTCCCGACGCGACGCGACGCGCCGGGGTCAGCAGTTGCTCGACGCCTTCGTGGCGTCGGGCCGCCCGGTCCGAGGCCTTGTGGGATTAGGTCAGGCTTGCCTATAGTAGGAGGCGCGCAACACCGGACCGCGCCGGAGTCCTGAGGGCTGCAGTGACTCCCGGTCCATCCCGACGGCGGGCCTCGCGATCACCACGCGAGGCCCGCCGCTCTGTTCGGAACCCGCCATGGGTGCTCGCGGCGCCACCGGCGAAAACGGCCATGTCCTACCATAGTTCGACGGCCACCGGCGCTCGGCCGGCCCCGATCGAGCAGGAGAATGCCCAGACATGACCGATCAGTCCATCCCGGATCCCACCGCCACGCTCGATGAGATGACCGCCTTCAATCGCACCGGCTTCGGGACGGCGCTCGGGCTCGAATTCTTGGAACTGACCGCCGACGTAGTCCGGGCGCAGTGGACGGTGAGCCCCACTCAGCATCAGCCCTACGGCATCGTGCACGGCGGGGTGTACTGCGCGGTCATCGAGACGATCGCGAGCATCGGCGGCGCCACCTGGTTCGGTGACCGGGGCAACGTCGTCGGTGTCAACAACAACACGGACTTCCTGCGGGCCACCCGCGAAGGTGTCCTCACCGCCGTGGGTACCCCCATCCACCGGGGCCGTACCCAGCAATTGTGGCGCGTGCTGATCACCGACGGGCAGGACCGCCTCGTCTCCCAGGGCCAGGTGCGGCTCGCGAACATCGAGGACAGCTCCCGCATCGGGAACTGACCACGCGGCGACCTGTCAGCCGGCGGCCTTGCGATCCGCCGGCACCGAGTCCGTGTTCTTCTCGGCGGCAGCGTCGGTGCCCGTGCCCGTGCCCGTGCCGATGCCGTTCTCGTGGTCGCGTAGCCGCTCGATCGCGATCCGCGCGAACACCTGTTGCTCCGTCGCCGCCATCTCGTTGCGTCCCGCCGAGAAGAACGCCTGTGCCCAGGACAACAACGTCGACATCTTCGACGAGAACCCCACCAGATACAGCAGGTGGATGAACAGCCAGGCGATCCAGCCGAGGAAGCCACTGATCTCGAGCTTGCCGACCTTCGCGACCGCGCTGAACCGCGAGATGGTGGCCATCGACCTTTGTCGAAATACTTGAACGGGGGCCGCTGCGACGGGCCCTGACCCTCGAGCGAGGCGATGACCTGCTTCGCCGCGTACTTACCGCCCTGCATCGCGACCTGCGCGAGTCCCGGAAGCTTGTCGAGCGACATCATGTCGCCGATCACGAAGACGTTCGGATACCCCGGCAGCGACAAGTCCGGCAGTACCTCGACCCGGCCGGCCCGGTCGATGCGCGCCGGACTGCTCCGCCAGTTGCTTGCCGAGGGGACTCGCCGCCACACCCGCCGACCACACCTTGCACTGTGATTCGAGACGTCGCTCGGTGCCGTCCTTCTCCTTGACCGTCAGGCCGTCTGCGTCGACGCCGGTGACCATTGCGCCCAGCTGGATCTCCACACCGAGACCCTCGAGGGTTCGGCGGGCCTTCTTCGACAGCTTTCCGCCGTACACCGGCAGCACGTCCGATGCGCCGTCGAGCAGCACCACCCGCGCCCGCGTCGTGTCGATATGACGGAAGGTGCCCTTGAGGGTGCGATGCGCCAGTTCCGCGATCTGCCCGGCCAGCTCCACACCGGTCGGGCCCGCGCCCACCACGACGAAGGTGAGCAGTCGGGTCTGTTCCTCGGGGTCGTTCGACAGTTCGGCCTGCTCGAATGCCCCCAGGATGCGGCCGCGCAACTCGAGTGCGTCGTCGATCGTCTTCATGCCGGGCGCGAACTCGGCGAAATGATCGTTGCCGAAATAGGACTGGCCGGCGCCGGCTGCGACGATCAGCGAGTCGAAGTCGCTGACGGTGCGTCGCTCCAGGAACTGGGAAGTGACCGTGCCGTTCTCGAGATCGATGTCGTCGACTTCCCCGAGCAGCACCCGGGTGTTGTCCTGTTTGCGCAGCACCATGCGCGTGGCCGGGGCGATGTCGCCGACCGAGAGGATGCCTGTGGCCACCTGATAGAGCAGTGGCTGGAACAGATGATGGGTGGTGCGCGCTACCAGCGTGACGTCGGCATCGGCGCGGGCGAGGGCCTGCGCGGCGAACAATCCACCGAATCCCGATCCGATCACCACGACGCGATGACGCGCAGCTTCCACCGATTCGACGCTCATGCAAGCTCCTTCGTTGTTCTCGGTGCGTCCTCACCTGCGGAGCGCACCTCGACACTGCGGTTCGGATCCCAGTCTGTCAGCTCGCGTCGTCGCTCACAGTGCGATCGGTTCCGCCGAGCAACCCGTATACCGGGTTGTGGCGGGCTGCATGCCGTACCGCGTCGTTCGTCGCCGAGGTGTAGATCTGCACGGTCTGCAACGACCGATGCCCGAGCAACTGCTGCAACTCGACCATCGTGGCGCCGTTGTCGGCCAGCGACGTCGCGAAGGTGTGCCGCAGCGCGTGCGCGAGCGCTCCCCGTTTGCGTTCGGATTCGATGCCCGCACGCCGATACATGCGCCGCACCCGGTATTGCAGGGTTCCGCGGGTGATGCGCTGCCCATCGGCCCCGACGAACAACGGATCTGCCGGTGTGTGCCGCTCCCACACCGGCAGATCCGTGCGGTCGGCGAGCACCGAACGCCGCAGCGACGGAAACCGGACATAGCGTTCCTGCAGGTAAGCGGACGTGATCGCCGTCCAGCTGTCTTCGAGGGGGATTTCCCGTTCGATCGCGCCTTTGCCGTGTACCCGCAGCACCGGGGCGTCGAACCCACCGAGGATGTGTCCCAGATCCAGCGAGATCAACTCCTCCGAGCGGATCCCGGTGAGCAGCAGTGTCGCGACCAACGCCAGGTCCCGCTGCGGCCAGTCCCGCGGTGACCCGCTCGGGTGCTGTGCGTCGTGGGTCAAGGTGTCGACGAGTTGCCCGACGGCGGCCGGTTTGAAGGCCTTCGGGGTGTGCTCGGGGCGCTTCGGCTGGGTGATCGAGGCCATCGGATTGCCCTCGGAAAGCCCCTCGGTGACGAGAAAGTTGCAGAAGTTGTTCCACACCGACCACGCCCGCCGCACCGATGCCGGTTGACGCTCCCGTGCGAACGCGGCGAACGCGGTGCGCAACCCGCGGATAGTGAGGTCCGCGACGG
>BBEG01000501.1 GCA_001312645.1 Rhodococcus sp. JCM 9791 | reverse complement strand
CTGCTGTGCGGTGCGGCCACCGCGATCGCGGGGCCGATCGCCTTCGTCGGACTGGTCGTACCGCACCTGTGCCGGCTGTTGATCGGCGTGGACAACAGGTGGCTGCTGCCGTTCTCCGCGCTGGTGGGAGCCGGGTTGCTCACGGCTGCCGACGTGGTCGGCCGCATCGTCGCCCGACCCAGCGAGATCGACGTCGGCATCATCACCGCGCTCATCGGCGCACCGTTCTTCGTGTACATCGTCCGACGGCAGAAACTCCGAGAACTGTGACAGCGACACTCATCACCATCAAGCCCGACGTCGACGAAGTCGCAGCGAGCCGTGTGCGTCGCGGGCGACGTCGTCGCATCGTGATCGGGATCCTCGGGGCACTCGTCGTCGCCGCATTCGTCGTGAGCCTGATGTTCGGGAAGACCTTCTATCCGCCGTCCGACATCATCCGTGTGATCCTCGGCGAGAACGTGTCGGGCGCGACGTTCACCGTCGGTCGACTCCGCCTGCCACGCGCTGTGCTTGCTGTGGTCGCGGGAGTCTGCTTCGGCCTGGGCGGCATCACGTTCCAGACGATGCTACGTAACCCGCTCGCGAGCCCCGACATCATCGGAATCAGCGCCGGAGCGAGTGCCGCGGCCGCATTCGGGATCATCGTGCTCGGGCTCGGGAGCACACAGGTGTCGATCTTCGCGATCGTCGCGGGGCTGGGTGTGGCGCTGTTGATCTATGCACTGTCGTATCGCGGTGGGGTCGCCGGTACTCGGCTGATCCTCATCGGGATCGGCATCGCGGCCATGCTCGAGAGCGTCACTTCGTACCTGCTGAGCACCGCAGCTGCATGGGACCTGCAGGAGACCATGCGATGGCTCACCGGCAGCCTCAACGGCGCCACGTGGGGCGCGACCCTGCCCGTGATCGCCGCCCTGGCGATTCTCGGTCCCATTCTGTTGGGGCAGACCCGAAACCTGTCGATGATCCAACTCGGCGACGACGCCGCTCAGGCACTCGGCGTGCGCGTCGAGCGCACCCGACTCGTGGCCATCATCGCGGCCGTCGGACTCATTGCGTTCGCCACCGCAGCTGCAGGACCTATCGCATTCGTCGCGTTCCTCTCGGGTCCGATCGCCGCGCGCATCATCGGGCAGGGCACGTCGCTGTTCGTCCCGGCCGCGCTCGTCGGCGCTCTGCTGGTGCTCGTCGCCGACTTCATCGGCCAGTACGCCTTCGGCACCCGCTACCCGGTGGGTGTCGTGACCGGTGCGCTCGGAGCGCCGTACCTCGTCTACCTGATCATTCGCTCCAACCGAGCGGGAGGCTCGCTGTGACCGCATCGCACACTCTGACGGTCGAGAACCTGAAACTCGGCTACGGGAATCGCACTGTCGTCGACTCCCTCGATCTCGACGTTCCGCCGGGGAAGATCACATGCATCGTCGGAGCCAACGCGTGCGGCAAATCGACGTTGCTGCGGTCGATGTCGCGTCTCCTGACCCCTCGCGGCGGGCACGTGCTGCTCGACGGCAAGGACGTGCACAAGCTGCCCGCGAAACAGCTCGCCCGCACCTCGGGTTGCTGCCGCAGTCACCGATCGCGCCGGAGGGGATCGTCGTCGCCGACCTCGTCGGTCGGGGCAGGCATCCGCACCAGCGCGTCCTGTCGCGGTGGAGTCGCGAGGACGATGCGGCAGTCGCAGATGCGCTGGCCGCGACCCAGATCACCGAACTCGCCGAGCGCTCGGTCGACGAACTGTCGGGTGGGCAGCGCCAGCGGGTCTGGATCGCGATGGCGCTGGCCCAGCAGACCGACGTGCTGCTGCTCGACGAACCCACCACCTTCCTCGACGTGAGTCACCAGGTGGAGGTACTCGACCTGCTCACCGACCTCAACCGGGACCGCGGCACGACGATCGTGATGGTGCTGCACGATCTGAACCTCGCCGCCCGATACGCCGATCATCTCTCGCGATTGCAGACGGAAGCATCTATGCGCTGGGTGATCCGGCGGACGTGCTCACCAGCGAGACCGTCGCCGCGGTGTTCGGGCTCGACAGCCGTGTGATCCCCGACCTGTCTCCGGTAAGCCGATGGTGCTGCCGGTCGGGCGACATCACATCACGGTGTGAGGTCTTTAGCATCACGCTGATTTCAGACGTGGTGGGCCGGGCGCGGGATCGGAATGATCTTCGTCATGACCGAACCTCTCGATCTGGCCACCGACGTCCTCGTCATCGGAGGCGGGCCCGCCGGCACCTGGGCCGCACTGAATGCGCGCAAGGCCGGTGCCGACGTGATCCTCGTCGACAAGGGATACTGCGAACCAGCGGCGCCACAGCACCGTCCGGAACCGGAGTCTGGTACATCGCACCTGACCCGGAGCAGCGGGCGAAAGCCAAAGCGAGCAGGGAAGCGCTCGGCGGGTATCTGGCCGACCACGCGTGGATGGACCGCGTGCTCGACCGCACCTACGAGAACATGCACCTTCTCGGCGACGAGGGGCGCTATCCGTTCCCGGTCGACCCCGACACAGGACACCGGATCCGCACCGGTGTACAGGGCCCCGAATACATGCGGCGCATGCGGGCGTGGGTCCAGCGGCTCGGGGTCCGCATCCTCGATCACTCACCGGCGCTGGAGCTGTTGGTCGACCGCGACGGGGTCGTGCGCGGCGCCGCCGGATACCAGCGGCAGGCCGATCGCGACTACCGGATCACGGCGGGGGCGGTGGTGATCGCCAGTGGAGGTTGCGCGTTTCTGTCCGGTGCGTTGGGTACCAATGTCGACACCGGCGACGGCGCCTCATGGCCGCCGAGGTGGGCGCCTCCTTCTCCGGTATGGAATTCGCCAACGCCTACGGGATTGCGGCAGCGGGTTCGACGATCACCAAGACCGCGTACTACGGCTACGCGACCTTCTTCCACGCAGACGGCAGCGTGCTCGAGGGCGCGGGATCCAGCAAGGGGCGTTCGATCATCGCGAAGACGTTGCAGAGCGAGCCGGTATCGGCTCAGCTCGATAGGGCGGACGCCGAGGTGCAGCGACAGATGCGGCTCGGCCAGCCGAACTTCTTCCTGCAGTTCGACCGGCGAGGAATCAACCGTTCACCGACAAGTTCGAGGTGACGATGCTCGCCGAGGGGACCGTGCGTGGTACGGGCGGCATCGACGTCGTCGACGATACGTGCGCGACCTCGGTACCCGGGTTGTATGCAGCGGGGGACGCCGCGACCCGCGAACGCATCTGCGGTGGCTTCACCGGGGGTGGTAGCCACAACGCGGCGTGGGCGATGTCGTCGGG
>BBEG01000500.1 GCA_001312645.1 Rhodococcus sp. JCM 9791 | reverse complement strand
CCCGTTCGAGCACACGCCCCGTGAGCAGGCCACGGTCGGTGCCCTGCGCGCACGCGCCAAGGACGTCGACATCAGCGAAACCTCCAAGGAGGAATACCGTCGGCGCTACGAACTCGCCAACTCGTAACTGCCCGACCACTTCGCCGCGTGATGCCCGCCGACACCGAGTCGGCGGGCATCACGGCGCGGTGGAGTTGCCCTGTTGTGGAACGGTTCTCATGACACGAGCCGGATCATGCGTCCTTACGCCAGAGCAACGCGTGCAGGCATTCGACCGCTTCCCCCGGTGATTCGACGTCGAGCACGCCGCCCGCCGGCATCTTCCAGCCTCCGATCGACACGACGGGGACACCGGTGCGCACCGCCAACGCGATCTCGCTCATCGTTCCCCAACTCCCGCCGACGACGACGAGTGCGTCGCTGCTGCGCACCAGCAGGGCGTTGCGCATCTCCCCCAACCCGGTGGGGATCGCCACCGTCAAGTACGGATTCCCTACCACCCGGTCGTCGTCGGGCAGCAACCCGAGTGTGGTCCCGCCCGCCTCGATCGCTCCCCCGCGACGCGGCAGCCATGACCCCACCGAGACCGCCGGTGACGACTATCGCCCGGCGACCGGCGAGCAGCCCACCGACCTGACGAGCGATCCGCCGTTGCTCGGGCGTCGCCTCCCCCGGACCGACGACCCCGACATAACGCTGCGAATGCATATCGGGATTGTCCACCACCCCAAGGGTGAAAGGACACCTATCCCGGTTTTCGGGTTCTACCGGTAGGGAGTCTCGTACCGAACCGTGGCGGCGTGGACCCTCGACACATGCCCACCACCCACTACTCGACACGTCTTCGGCGCACCACCGTGTACGCCGACGACGGGGTCCCCCTCGCTGTCACCGACGCGGGCCCCGAGACGGCGGAACTGACGTTCGTGTTCGTGCACGGGCACTGCCATGACACCGACACCTGGACTCGGTTGCGTCGGGCGCTGCTCGTCACCCTGGGTCGACCGGTCCGAATGGTGTTCTTCGATCATCGAGGGCACGGCCGGTCCGGTGGAGCGCCCGCCGAGACGTACACCCTCGATCAGATCGGGCGCGATCTCGGTGCGGTGCTCGATGCCGTCACTTCCGGGTCCGTCGTCCTGGTCGGACATTCGATGGGCGGCATGGCGATCCTGTCGTATGCGCGTCAGCATGCGACCGACATCGGTACTCGCGTCTCGGGAGTCGCGTTGATTTCCACCGCGGCCGACGATCTCGCACAGTCCGGGCTCGGGCGGTACCTGCACAGCCCGGCGGTGGAGTTGTTCCGCCGGGCTGTGTCCCGGGCGCCCCGAATCACGCAACGGATGGCGCGGTGGGGTGGTCGAGTGGGTCTACCCGTGGCCGGCGCGCTGCATCGTCGCGGCACTGGTGCATCGAGGCCGGGGGGCCGGCTGCTCGCACTGTTCACATTGCTGTGCAGCGACACGTCGGTGGTCACGATGGCAGGCTTCCTCCGTTCCTTCGCGGTGCTCGACGAGGCCGCGGCCCTCTCCGTCCTGGCCCACCTTCCGTCGCTGGTGCTGTGCGGATCCCACGACGAGTGGACCCCATTCGAGCTGTCGTCCGGTGTTGCCTCGCGGCTACCGCGGTCGGAACTCGTGCGTATCGACGGCGCCGGTCATTCGGTCACCGTCGACCACCCCACTGCGGTGGCCGCTGCACTCGGGCGTCTGGCCGAGCGGGCGACACCGCACGTGTGAAGCGCCGGATCCGTGAGCGGTACCCCACCCGAGGTCACAGATCGCGTTCGCTGACCACGCCGGTGTGCATCGCGAGCTCGGCCAGGCGCACCCGCTTGCGGTTCTGCGGTAGGTCTTCGACTCCGAACTTCGCGAACAGTGTCCGCAGATGGGTCTTCACGGCATCGACACTGAGATACAACTCGGAGGCGATCGTCTGATTCGATGCGGGCGACGCGAAGGCCACACCGTGCTTGTACGGGCGGCACAGCGCACGCAACACCCCGCGCTGAGTGTCCGTCAACGAGTTCACCGTGGGTAGCTCCGCAGCCATGCGAGTCGCCTCGTCGGGTCCCGCTCCGATCTCCTGGAAGCGCAGCCGGTGCGAACCGATGCGGATACTGTCGCCCTCACGCAACCGTCGACGCCCCGCGATCCGCTCACCGTTGACGAAGGTTCCGTTGCGCGACAGTCCGTCGTCGAGGATCGTCCAATGCGTACCGAGCCACTCGACCACGGCGTGCAGGCGCGAGACCTCCTCGTCACCGGGGAACGCCACGCCGGATTCCGCTGCGCGGCCGACCGTCACCCGTGGAGTCGCCGACGTCAACACCACGTGGTGCTGGTGCCCGTGTTCGTCGAGGTAGGTCAGACGCGGGTCGAGTGCGTCGCTCACCGAGGTCTCCTGCACACAGGTCAATCGTGCGCCCGCGCGGTGTGTTCGGCAAGGACACCTCGCAGCGCGTCGCGCACGGTCGGCGACAATGGTCCGGTGACCCGACACCGCGACCGGACGCCCGCTACCGACAAGCCGTGCCCGTGTGGGCGCGGAATTCGACTCTCCGACTGCTGCGGACAGTATCTCGACGGCGGTGGCACGGCACCGACCCCCGAAGACTGATGCGGTCGCGGTACACGGCATTCGCCCTCGGTGACACCGCCTACCTGCTACGGACCTGGCATCCGTCCGCCCGACCGGCATCGCTCGAACTGGATCCGACAACCAGGTGGACCGGTCTCGAAGTACTACGGACGACAGGCGGTGGGTTCCTGCATACCGAGGGCACCGTCGAGTTCCGTGCGCACTACATCGAGAGCGGCCGCGCCGAGGTCATGCACGAGCACAGCCGATTCGTCCGGGAGGACGGGGCCTGGAGGTACCTCGACTCGGCCGGAGGCCGGTAGGTGACGACGCGGCTCAGCGCTGCCGGGTCAGCGCAGCAGAGTCGTTCGGAGTGTGTCGGCGAGCCACGTGCGATACCGGTCGAGGTCCCATCCGCAGTCGCGGCGGAGCAACGCATGTACCTGCGGGGAACTGAGCGTGTAGAGCACGTCCGCGGCGTGGTCGACGGTGACGTCGGCGCGTAGCCATCCGCTGCGGTGCAGACCTTCGGCGAGAGTGCGCGCGTTCTCTGCGGTTGCGCGAGCGTCGTCCTCGGCAAACCGTTTCATGTCGGGATCGGCGCCCGACGATTCGATCGAGGTGATGAGCAGGCCACCCGCCCGCTCGAGCATCGCCGCGCCGTACCCCACGACCTGGTCGACGACTGCGGCTGCGGCGCCGAGCGC
>BBEG01000499.1 GCA_001312645.1 Rhodococcus sp. JCM 9791 | reverse complement strand
CCCCGCGAGGTCGACGGCTTGGCCGCCGGGGCGCGGGGCAGTGGCCCGCTCGACCACCGTGGTGCGGATGCCGGCGCGAAGCAATTGCAGTGCAACGGCATTACCGGCGATCCCGCCGCCGCTGACGAGTACGTGCAGATCGAAGTCCATGCTGTGCCCCTTTGTTAGAACGAATGTCTTAGACATATGTGTAACACGACGATGGAACATATGTCTAGAACAAATGTCTAAGACGACTGCTAGGCTGTCGACATGGGAAATCGAGAGGATCTGCTGGAGGGGGCCCGCAAGGCGATTCTCGAGCACGGGTCGGCCAAGGTCACCGCGCGTGATATCGCGACGGCGGCCGGAGTGAGCCTGGCTGCCATCGGCTACCACTTCGGATCGAAGGACCGGCTCGTCACCGAGGCGCTGACCGAGGGCGTAGGGAGCGGGATCGGCGACCGCATGGAAGATGCGATCCGCAGTGCGGGTGCGGGGCGGCCCCTGCACGAGACGCTCGGACCGACCTGGGACGACATGATCGCGATCCTGGGCGACCACCGCGAGGACCTGATGTTGAGCATGGAGAACCTCGTGCACATCGCACACTCCGACGACTCAGGGCATTACATGGCCGAGGCGTCCGAGCGTGCACACCTCGACCTGACAGCCGCGTTGCGCGACACTCACCCCGACCTTTCGGAGGCGCACGCCGCTGCGCTGGGCAAACTGCTGTTCGTCCTGTTTCAAGGGGTCGCGACGCTCTCGCTGGCAGCGCCGACCGCGCACCTGCTCGACGGCCACGACCTGATCCTCGCTGTCGACGCGATACGAAAGACGTAACTGCTCTCGGGAGCGTCGCCGACAGGCGACGCCCCGGGTTGTCCACAGGCAACCGATTCATCCACAGATATCGGCCCCGAGGCCCTCCCCGGGCCGGTAGTCGTATGCACGCCCTATGCTTTCGCGGCAGGGGGTGGACACGACATGGACCTGCGCGATCTGGCCCGGTGGAATCCGGATGCATTGGAAGGCCTCGGCGCCGACCTCGATGGGCGTGCCGAGGAACTGAACCGCATCGCCGGTGACATCCGCCGAGCGGCCACGTTCGGGGGAGCCTGGACCGGCGGCGCGGCGGATGCCGCAGCGATATCGTTGCGAACACTCGTCGATGCTGTTGATGTTCAGGCTGATTCGTATCGACGGGTGAGTGCGTGCGCAGCCGTCGTGGTTCCGCAACTACGCGCATTGCATACCGAGCTCGCGGCTGCACACACCTGGGCGGACGAACACGGCCTCGTCATCGAAGCGGACGGCGCGCTCATCGAAGCTCCGGACGTGTCGGAGTCGAACCGGACGCCGACCGCAGTGCATTGCGTGCGCGACTCGACACGCTCCTCCGGCGCGCACAGCAACTCGGCGATGAGGCAGCATCGATGCTCGCGCGCGCCCACCCTGATGAGAGTTCCGTCCCGGCAATGCAGTTCGTCCACGCCTCCACCCGGTTTCCGGCGATAGGTCCGGTTCCCGATCCCGGATCGGATCCGGGTGTGGTCGCCGCCTGGTGGAACGGCCTCAGCCCCTTCGACCGCACCGTGCTGCTCACCGAATATCCGGAGCGAGTCGGGAGCCTCGACGGAGTGCCCTCCGAGGTTCGCGACCTCGCGAACCGCGCCCTGCTCGGAATCGAACGCGAACGGTTGGAGGCAGTTGCCCTGCAGCTACAGGAAGAGCTGGAGAACAACGTATTCGGCGGTCTTGTTTCCAATGCCGATGCGGGGCTCGCACAGACCCTGAACAAGCTCGACGCCCTCGACGCGATCGACCGCACACTCGCGCTGGACGACCGCCGACTGCTCGCACTCGACATGTCCGGCCGCGAGGCGATGGCTGCAGTCGCGGTGGGCGACATCGACACCGCCGACCACATCGCGGTGTACACCCCGGGTGCGGGATCGACAGTGCAGGGAAACCTCCACGGATACGACCAGCAGGTCTCCGCGTTGCGCGACGAAGCCCGACGAGAACTCGGTCGTGTCGACCGAGGCTCCGAGACCGTTGCCGCTGTCACCTGGATGAATTATCAGGCACCGCATTTCGGTTGGGGACTCGCCTTCACCGAGCGCAGTCCCGTCTCGGATCTGTCCGCGACGCTGGCCGCGCCGCGCCTGGCAACTTTCCTCGACGGGCTCGATGCGTCTCGCCCCGACTCGCCACCACACGTGACCGCGATCGGTCATTCGTACGGAGCACTCGTGACGAGTCTCGCGTTGCAGCAGGGTGCGGAGGCCGACAAGGCGGTCTTTGCCGGCGCCGCCGGCTCGGTACCTCCGACGTCGGCACACTCGGAATGGCGCCCGGATCGATGTTCCTCATCGAGGCAGATGAAGACTCATCGCCGACACCGGGATCTTCGGCGGCGACCCCAGTCGTCTTCCGGGCCTGACCCGTCTTTCCAGCGATGCGGGAGAAGATTTTTCGGGTGATCCGCGCACCGCGTCGGTAGGACACAGCTCCTATCTGGTGCCCGGTTCCATGAGCACCTACAACATTGCGGTCGTCATCGCGGACACCGCCGACGAACGGAGTATCCGATGAGTGAGGTTTCTGTTCTCAGCGCATGCATCGCTGCAGCCGTGACCCTGACGGTGACCGGATGCGCCACAGCGAGCTCCCGAGCGGTTCCCGAGCCGGTCGCCGACACCAGCGCCGCAGCCGTCGAGTACTACCTCCAGGTCCAGCGCGACGTCACGGACGCACTCTCCGAGGAATTCCCCGAACTCGAGTTCTCCGAGAAATACTCGCGCACGAACGCGGGGTGCACCCTCGCCGACGGAACCTACGGAATGTCGGTCCACCTTCCCATCCAGGGAAGTTCGAGCCCTGTACCGGTGGCAGATCTGCAGCGTGCCGCCGACCTGTTCGAGCGCACCGCCGCCGGTGCGGGCTTCCACGGACGTCAGGTCCTGCCACCCGACACAGGGTTCTCGATGCGGATGTTCGCCGCCGACGGTTCGTACATCACCTTCGGCAGCTATGTGGCGGCGATCGTCGGACTGACCGTCGGGTGCTACCGGATCTGAGCATCGAATTCGGTTACGCTCGTGCGGTCCGTGACGATCTTGGCGAAGAGGCGGTGACGATGCGTCCTGTACTCGGCGTTGCCGTCGACGACGGTGAGGTATCCGCAGTCCTCGTCGACGCCGACGTTCCGCAGCTCGGCCCCTTCGACTCGCAGCGCTGGGCGGCCGAACCGGATGTGTCGGAGGCCGACGCGTCGCGCGGGCCGTGACCTCGATGGCGGAACGGGCGGAGAACG
>BBEG01000498.1 GCA_001312645.1 Rhodococcus sp. JCM 9791 | reverse complement strand
GACTATCTCGAGGTGGCGACGCCGGTGGTGCGGGTGGCCACGACGCGCCGGTGCGATGCTCGAAGTCCGACGAGTTGCCGTCGTCGCCTGCGGATCCGGACGCGTTGACCGCGCTCGCGCAGCGGTGGGGTGTGGAACGGGCCGTGGGGTCGCTCACCGCGGCCCTCGCCGGACAGTAACCCGCGCATGACCGACCAGAATCCGATCGGGACGATCGGACGACTCACGTTGGCCACCCGCGGTGCCGACGGGCCCGGACAAGTGGAATTGACGATCCGTGGCGGCCGTGAAACCTACACCGCGTGGTCCACCGAGCCGCTGCCCGCGATGTCCACCGTCCTGGTGGTCGCGAACCGCGGTGGCCGCGCCCTGGACGTCGAGCCGTGGCTCGACCTGGATTTCGGCAGTGCGACAGGCCATACCCACCGAGGCAGTACCTGAACACCTGACACAGCAGTACCCAACACAGAGGAGTTCGAATGTTCGGTTATCGAGTGCCCGCCCCCAACCAGGCCCTGCTCATCTCCGGTGGGAATCGAGGAGGCGACGGGGCACCGTTCCGTGTGGTCACCGGGCAGGGCGCGTTCGTGATCCCGGTCCTGCGTAAAGCAGACCTCCTGTCGCTGGACCTGCACGAAGCCCTCATCAAGGAAACGTGCGTGACCACCCAGGGCGTGGAACTGTCCGTCAGCGCGGTGGTCGCGTTCAAGGTGGGCAACGACAACGAATCGATCGTCAACGCTGCGCAGCGTTTCCTGTCCTCGCAGACGGGCGCGATGGCCGGCACCGTCGGGGAAATCTTCGCCGGTCACCTGCGATCCATCATCGGTTCGATGACGGTCGAACAGATCATCCGTCAGCGTGAAGTCCTCGCCTCTCAGGTGCTCGACAGCTCCAACGTGGAGATGGGCCGCATGGGTCTGATCGTCGATTCGATGCAGATCCGGTCCATCGACGACTGCGGCTCCGGCTACATCGATTCGTTGCGTGCACCGCACATCGCGCAGGTGGAGCGAGAAGCGAAAATCGCTCAAGCAGAAGCTGATCGGGCGTCCGCAGAAGCGCAGCAGGAATCGCGGCGTCGGCAGGCCGAATACACGCGCGAGACCGCCATCAAGGAAGCCGAGATCCAGGCCGAAACCGACCGCGCCATGGCGGAATCCGCCCAGGCCGGACCGCTCGCGCAGGCCACCGCCCAGCGTGAAGTCCTCGATGCGCAGGCGGAGTTGGCCGTCAAGCAGGCGGAACTGCGGGAGAAGCAGCTGCAGAGCGAGGTCATCAAACCGGCCGAGGCGAAGGCCCGCGAAACCGAGATCCTGGCCAAGGCGAAGGCCGAGGAGATCCGGATCCTGGCCGAGGCCGCCGCCTCCAACGATCGTGTCGCGCTGGATCAGACGCTGATCGAGCAGCTGCCGCTCATCGTCGAAGCTGCCGCGAAGGGCCTCGCGAACTCCAATCTGACCATCCTCAACGGTCAGGAAGGTGTCAACGACACGATCTCCGGCATGGTCGGTCAGGGACTTGCCGTGTTCGGGGCGCTGCAGAAGGGCATCCTGAGCGGTGACAAGGACGCCGACCGGACGGGCCCGCACGAGATCGCGGGCTGACCCGTAGTCCCCACGAGCGGTTGGAGCCACGGCGCGGCTCCAACGCTCGTGGCCCCGGCGGCTCGTCTATCGAATGGCTGCGAGAAGCGCTCGGCCGGTGTCCCATTCACCGACCAGCGCGGAACCGGTCGGTTCGGTATCGACCGGGCGGTGGTGCACCACCACCGTCGTGCTCCCGCTTCGATCACAGTGTCCGTTCCGGCAGCGGTTGTCCGTAGTTCGGTGACCGTCCGAACAGTCCCCGGCCCGGACCCGGTGCCCCGGATGCGCACGGTGTTCTCGATCTTCCGCGGTTCCGTGCCGTCGACGTGCACGAACTGCTCGGCTTCGCGTCCGGCACCGTCGATGGTGGCGAGCAACTGCCGGACGTAGACGGGGTCGGTCGTCGCGTCGTAGATGTAGCGGTGTCCGAGCACCGAATGCTCCATCTCTCCCACCAGGCGCGCGTCGGCAGCGGTGCCCCGCGATAGGTCAGCGGCACCTGGTAGACGGACCCGTCCGCGTCGCGCACCAGATGGATTTCGATCCCGACCTCACCGGCCGGGTCGTCGAAGCGGTACGCACCGACCTGTTCGAGCACAGGAGTCGTACCCGCGTAGTAGTCGGTGGACGGCAGCCAGGCGGCGATCACTTCCCGCTTGGACGGCGACAATTGGGCTGCATACAGAAGGGCCACGCCCCGAGCATAACGGCGGCAGGTCTCCGTCTCAGGCATAACAGATCACCGGCGTGACTCCAGCGTCTGTTTGAAGACGCCGAGGCCGTGCTCCATCGCTGCGCCCATCGCATCCGCGAGGTCGTCCGGTTGCACGTCATGGATCCACACGAACCGGCTGCGACCGTCTCCGTGCGCGAAGACCTGCATCGAGGCGTTGTCGTGCGTCGGCTGCATCGTGTCCCCGATGACGGAGTACGCGAGGCGGCGAGTCCGGTCGTCGATCCCGATGAGCCGTTCTCGCACGATGGTTCCGTCGGCGAACGTGGCGATCCTGATGCCCGGCTCGGCGAGGACGCTGTCGGTGACGAAACCCGGCGCCATCCGCACGGGCCCGTCGGTGAAGTCGCCGACCACCGCCCAGACGTCCACTGGGTCGGTGTCGATGATGATCTCTTTCTGCACGGAAGCCATTGCTGTTCTCTCTCTTTGTGGTGGGAACACCACGCTACGAATCAACGCGGACAGCGACGGTCCTAAACGGAAGCGGCAATGAATCCGTCGGATCATGCCGCCCGGGCCGGCCGGTTCGTGGAAGTCCCCGGCCTACGCAAAAAGCTGTTGCCCGACCGCCGCGGCCACTGCTACCGTCCGGGGGCCGTGCAACAGAACGAGGAGGTGGTACCCGTGAACGCAGTATCGACAGGGGTGCTCCCTTCCGGGGTCACGGTCGGACGGTAGGTCGTCCGGGAGCGCCAATTACGAGCACTCCCGAAAGGCACGACCATGGAATTCACTTCCGAACAGCGTCTCGACGACAGCGTCCTCGAACGCGCATTCACTCTCGGCGAGATTCCCGGCATCCTGTGGACGCCCGCACCCGCTTCCACTCCTGTCCCGCTGATCCTGCTCGGCCACCCACCACTCGGACTGCGCACGATGTACCCACGACTGGTGGCCCGGGCGCGCGCCGCCGTGGCGGAGGGATACGCTGCGGCCACCATCGAGAACCCCTGGAGCGGTGACCGGCCTCGATCGGCCG
>BBEG01000497.1 GCA_001312645.1 Rhodococcus sp. JCM 9791 | reverse complement strand
CTGCGCGATCGGGATCATCGACCGCCGCGTCCCGACCGGGCCGAGGCCGCGCGCACCGGAGCGCTGGCGAACCCGTACCGAACCAGCGCTGCGCTCACCCGTATCCACGTCGCGTCGATCCTGCTGGTGATTCCTCAATACCTCGTGTGGACATACGCATTGGTCTGGTTGATCGTCGACCGTGGCTGGGACGAGACCGGCGCCGGCCTGGTGATCACCGCGGCACAGATTCTCGCGCGCTGGGCCGCGTCGCCGCGGGAGCATGGTCGGATCGTGTCGGTAGCCGACTGGGCCGCTGCGGATCGTGTCGGCGATCACCGCGGTCTCGATGGTCGTACTCGCGGCGACCTCGCTCTTGGACTCCCCCACCGCCGTTGCCGTGCTACTCGTCGCATCGGTCGCCTCGTCGAGCCCCAACGGCCTCGCGTTCACCGCAGTCGCCGAGATCGCCGGACCCTATTGGGGTGGGCGGGCACTCGGCATTCAGAACACCGGTCAGTTCGTCTTCGCGGCGGCCGTGGGCCCTGTGTTCGGTGCTCTCATCGCCGCGGTCGGATTTCCCGCAGCGTTCGCACTCTCGGCGATCGCCCCTGCAGCGGCCGTACCGATGGTGCCGAAGCACAACTGACGTCGTGCGTGGTTCCGGTAGCACGTGCTACCGGAACCACGCACTGCCGATCAGAGTGCGGCGGTGATGCGGTCGCCGATCTCGGTGGTCACGATCGGCGACTCGCCGCGCGAAGCGAGATCCTCCTCGACAGCGGTCTCGACACGCGCTGCGTCCTCGTCGCGACCCAGGTGGCGCAGCAACAACGCGGTGGACAGGATCGCGGCCGTCGGGTCGGCGATACCCTTGCCTGCGATGTCCGGTGCGGAACCGTGGACAGGTTCGAACATCGACGGATTCGTTCCCGAGGCATCGATGTTGCCACTCGCGGCCATGCCGATACCGCCGGTGACTGCACCTGCCAGGTCGGTGATGATGTCGCCGAACAGGTTGTCGGTGACGATCACATCGAAACGCGCCGGGTCGTCGACCATGTAGATGGTCGCGGCGTCGATGTGGCAGTACGCGGTCTCGACCTCCGGGAAATCCTTGCCGACGGTCTCGACAGCGCGGGTCCAGATCGCGCCGGCGTTGGACAGCACGTTGGTCTTGTGGATGAGCGTGAGGTGCTTGCGACGGGTCTGCGCGAGCTCGAAGGCGTAACGCACGACACGCTCGGCGCCGAACCAGGTGTTGACCGACACCTCGGTCGCGATCTCGTGCGGCGTGCCGACACGGATTGCGCCACCGTTCCCGGTGTACGGGCCTTCGGTGCCCTCGCGCACCACGACGAAGTCGATGTCGGGGTTCGCAGCGAGCGGCGACTTCGATCCCGGGTACAGCCGCGACGGACGCAGGTTGACGTGGTGATCGAGAGCGAAACGCATGTTCAGCAGGAGGCCACGCTCGAGAATGCCGGGAGTGACCGCGGGGTCGCCGATCGCGCCGAGGAGGATCGCGTCGTGCTCACGGATTGCCGCAAGATCGGCCTCGGGCAGAAGTTCGCCGGTCGCGTTGTACCGGCGCGCGCCGAGATCGTATTCCGTCGTCTCGAGATCCGGAACGAGCTTGTTCAGGACCTTCAGCGCCTCGGCCGTGACCTCGACACCGATACCGTCACCGGGGATGACCGCAAGTTTCATTTTCTGTGCTCTCTTCCTGTGCGACAGTGGCCACGACCGTGCCAGACGGTCGCGGCCACCGAACGGTGCAAAAGCGATGATCAGGACAGGTCGACCTGCGCGACACGCGCATCGAGCTGCTCGACGATCTGGGCGACCTCGGCGTCGGCGACGACACGGTCGACACGCAGGATCACCGTCGCGCCGGGCCCTTCGGCATCCTGGCTGAGCGCTGCGGCTGAATGTCGATGCCGGCGTTGCCGAGGACGGTACCCAGAGTGCCGAGAACGCCGGGACGATCCTGGTAGTGCACGATGAAGTTGTGACCTTCGGCACGCAGATCGAAGCTGCGGCCGTTGATATTGACGATCTTCTCGACCTGCTGCAGGCCGGTGAGCGCGCCTGCCACGGTGGTGACGCCACCGTCGGCTGCCACGGCGCGCACCTCGACGGAGCTGCGGTGGGTCTGAGCCTCGCTGACGCTCTCGACCTCGACGCTCACGCCACGCTGCTCGGCGAGCTGCGGAGCGTTGACAAAGGTGACGGGCTCGTCGCTGCTGGCGGAGAACAGGCCGCGGAGCGCAGCCAGACCGAGGATCTCGGTGTTCTCGACGGACAACTCACCACTCGCGACGACCTGCACGTTCTGCACGGCCTCGGGCGAGAGGGTGCCGGCGAGAAGGCCGAGCTTGCGCACGAGTTCGAGCCACGGTGCGACCTCTTCTCCGACCGGGCCACCGGAGACGTTGACAGCGTCGGGGACGAACTCGCCGGCAAGGGCAAGGAGCACACTCTTGGCGACATCGGTGCCGGCGCGGTCCTGCGCCTCGGCGGTCGAGGCACCCAGGTGCGGGGTGACGACGACGTTGTCGAGGTCGAACAGCTTCGAATCGGTGCAGGGCTCGGTGTTGAACACGTCGAGTCCGGCAGCACGGACCTTGCCGGAGGTCAGCGCGTCGTACAGCGCGTCCTCGTCGATGAGACCACCGCGGGCGGCGTTGACGATGATCACGCCGTCCTTGGCCGTGGCCAGACGCTCGGCGTTGATCAGACCTGCGGTCTCCTTCGTCTTCGGGAGGTGCACCGAGATGAAGTCGGCGCGCGAGACGAGCTCGTCGATGTCGACCAGTTCGATGCCCAGCTGCGCGGCGCGCGCGGCGGGCAGGTAGGGGTCGTACGCGATGACGTGAGTCTCGAACGCGGCGAGCCGCTGGGCGAACAGCTGGCCGATCCGGCCGAGACCGACGACACCGACCGTCTTGCCGAGGATTTCGGTGCCGTTGAAGCTCGAGCGCTTCCAGGTGCGCTCACGCAGCGTGCGGTCGGCGGCGGGCACCTGGCGCGCAGCCGACATCAGCAGCGCGACGGCGTGCTCCGCGGCCGAGTGGATGTTCGAGGTGGGAGCGTTGACGACCATCACGCCACGCTCGGTGGCGGCGGCGATGTCGACGTTGTCGAGGCCCACACCCGCGCGGCCGACGATCTTCAGCTTGGGAGCCGCGGCGAGGACCTCGGCGTCGAGGTCGTGGCCGACCGCACCAGCAATGCGTCCGCGTCGGGCACAGCGGCCAACAGCGCCGGGCGGTCCGGGCCGTCCACCCAGCGCACCTCACTCCGTCACCGAGGCCATCGACGGTCG
>BBEG01000496.1 GCA_001312645.1 Rhodococcus sp. JCM 9791 | reverse complement strand
CCACCGCGGGCGTGGGGAAATCCCCCGCCGACAGTCGACCTCCCCAACCGTCGGCGGTCACCACATACGGCCGCGGATCGCTCGTATCCCGATCCGGGTCGATGATCACCGCCAGCCGGTGCGGCGGCCCGCCGGGACCGCGACGATCTCGCCGGGCTGCAACGCCACCAGCGACTCGACTGCTTCGTGCCGACGATTCTGGCGTTTCGTGCGCTCGTGCTGCCGCTCGGCGTCGGTCAGATCTGCCCGCAACCGCACATAGTCGAAGATCTCACTGTCGGCACCGCCGAGTTGCTCCCGCATCTTCGCCAGCTGCGCCTCGTTGCGTTCGATGCCGCGGGTGCGCCGACGACCGACTTGTCGGCCTGAAACTGCGCAAACGACATCTCCAACAGCGCACGGGACCGCTCCACCCCGACCGCGTCGATGAGGTTGACCGCCATGTTGTACGACGGGCGGAACGAACTGCGCAGCGGGAACGTCCGCGTCGAGGCCAAGCCCGCCACAGCGGCCGGTTCCACACCCGGCTGCCACAACACCACCGCGTGCCCCTCGACGTCGATACCGCGACGCCCGGCCCGCCCGGTGAGCTGCGTGTATTCGCCGGGAGTGAGCTCGGCGTGGGTTTCCCCGTTGTATTTGACCAGTCGTTCGAGCACCACCGAGCGCGCCGGCATATTGATGCCCAATGCCAGGGTTTCGGTGGCGAACACCGCCCGCACCAGACCTCGCACGAACAGGTCCTCGACGGTGTGCCGGAACGCCGGCAACATTCCCGCGTGATGTGCCGCGATACCGCGTTCGAGGGCGGTGCGCCACGACGCGAACCCCAACACCTCGAGGTCGGCGCGCGGCAACTCGCGGGTGTGCTCGGTGACGATCCGCCGGATCTCGGTGGCTTCCTCCTCGGTCGTCAGATGCAACCCGGACCGCAGGCACTGTGAGACCGCCGCGTCGCAACCGGCGCGGGAGAACACGAACGTGATCGCCGGCAACAGCCCCTCCGCGTCGAGCCGGGCGATGACATCGGGACGGGGAATCGGCCGGAACGTGCCCCGCCCGCGGGACTGCCAGCGGTCGCCGTCGATGCTCGCGCGGCGCCGCACCTGCGCCGCCAGTTCCGGATCCACCACCACCCCGCGTCGACGCTCGTTTGCAGGAGTGTCGGCGGGTTCGGCGCGGGCATCGAACAGGTCGTAGAGGCGCGGTCCGACCATCATGTGCTGATGCAGCGGGATCGGGCGCACCTCGTCGACGACGACGCTGGTGTCGCCGCGCACCGTGGTCATCCACTCACCGAACTCTTCGGCGTTGGACACCGTCGCGGACAGGCTCACCAGCCGCACGTCCTCCGGCAGATGCAGGATCACCTCTTCCCACACCGCACCGCGGAACCGGTCGGCGAGGAAATGCACCTCGTCCATCACCACATGGCTCAGCCCGATCAGCGTCGGCGACGATGCGTACAGCATGTTGCGCAGCACCTCGGTGGTCATCACCACCACCGGCGCATTCGGTTGATCGACTGATCGCCGGTGAGCAACCCCACCAGATCCTTGCCGTGCCGGGCACACAGATCCGCGTACTTCTGGTTGCTCAGCGCCTTGATCGGGGTGGTGTAGAAGCATTTGGTGCCGGCCTCGACGGCCAGATGCACCGCGAACTCCCCGACCACGGTCTTCCCGGCGCCGGTGGGGGCGCACACGAGCACCGAATGCCCACCCTCCAGCGCGCGGCAGGCCTGCTGCTGGAACGGATCCAGCGGAAATGCCAGACCGGCAGCGAACCCGTCCAGCTGCGGCGCTGCCGCAGCGGCCTGAGGTGTATCGGAGGGGCCCGTCACAGCGTGTCGGAATAGTCGGTGGGTGCCGGAGCCTGGGAGGGCTTGTCGACCGGAGTCGGCGCCGGGATCGTCGAACCCTCCTCGTCGTCGAGATCACCCCAGCCTCTGCTCGGGCGTTACGGGCACGGCGCTTGTCGTTGAGCCGCGCGATCTGGATGGAGATCTCCACCAGAAGCGTCAGTGCCAACGCCAACGCCAACATCGAGAACGGATCCTGCCCGGGGGTCGCGATCGCAGCGAAGACGAACACCGCCATGATCAGGCCGCGGCGCCAGGACTTGAGTTTCTCGTAGGAGAGCATCCCCACTGCGTTGAGCGCGACGATCACCAGCGGGATCTCGAACGACACCCCGAAGATCACCAGCAGGTTGATCATGAAACCGAAGTATTCGGTGCCGGACAGTGCGGTGACCTGCACGTCGTTGCCGACGGTCAACAGGAACGACAACGCGTGGGTGACCACGAGGTATGCCAGGACCGCGCCGGTGACGAACAATGCCGCGCCCGAAGCGACGAACCCGACCGCGTAGCGGCGTTCCTTCGAATACAGGCCGGGGGTGATGAACGCCCACAGTTGATACAGCCACACCGGGCAGGCGAGCACCACCCCGGCGGTCGCCGCGACCTTCAACCGCAACATGAACTGTTCGAACGGGCCGGTGGCCAGCAGATAGCAGCCGCCGTCGTTGCTGAAGTCGGCGCGGGAGGACGCCGGCAGCGAACAATACGGTTCGAGGAGAATCTCGCCGAGACTCGATGTGCCGAACGGGCCGTGGCTGTACCAGAAGAACCCGGCGATGGTGGTGACGATCACCGCGGCGACGGCAATGAGCAGCCGTGTGCGCAGCTCGTAGAGATGCTCGACCAGCGACATGTTGCCGTCGGGATTCGTCTTGCGCCGACTGCGGCGGGGATCGAACGGGATGCGCACGGTGCGGGTCTCAGCTCCTGTCAGGGCCACCACCACGGTGGGGCACTGGGTCAGCGGAAACCGGGACACCCGGCGGGTGCCCCGGTGGGGAGAATACGGTCAGGCCGGCCGCTGGTCGGGCTGCACAGCCTGCTGCGTCGGGATCTGCTGCGTCGGCTCCGCCGCCGGCAACGGGTTCGGCACGGACTGCGCAGCCGTCGTCGGAGCGTCGTCGTTCTGCATCTCCTTGACCTCGCTCTTGAAGATCCGGAGCGAACGGCCCAGACCGCGCGCGGCATCCGGCAGCTTCTTCGAGCCGAACAAGATGATGACGACCAACGCGACGATGGCCCAGTGCCACGCTCATTGCACCCATTTACAACCTCCACTGATTGGCTCTGCACGATGCTACCGGACCGGAGCACACCCACGGCCGTCCGAAAGACGTTCCACACAGAGTTCGCGCAGAGTTCACACGACTGTGGCGCCCGTCGGGTCATCCGCCGTCGGCGGTGTCCCCTCCGAGTGCGTCATACGCGTCGAGCGCGGCAACCGCCCGCTCCCGCACCGCCTCGCGCAACGGTGGCG
>BBEG01000495.1 GCA_001312645.1 Rhodococcus sp. JCM 9791 | reverse complement strand
CGAGGCCGCAGCGCGCGCCGACGCCGAGATCGCCGCCGGCAATTGGATCGGTCCCCTGCACGGCGTCGCAATCGCGGTCAAGGACAACATCGACGTCGCGGGCCTACCCACCCGCTGCGGAAGCAACGTGTTCGCCGACGCACCCGCCGCCGACCGGGACGCCCGCATCGTCGAGAAACTACGTGAAGCCGGCGGAATCATCGTCGCGAAGACGCACCTGCACGAGTTCGCGTACGGACCGACAGGCCTCGTCAACGCCTCGGGCCCTGCCGCTCACCCGCACGATCCCACTCTCATCAGCGGCGGCTCGTCGTCCGGTTCCGCGGTGCTCGTCGCGAAGGGCATCGTGCCGGTCGCGGTGGGCACCGACACGGGCTGCAGCATCCGCACACCCGCAGCGTTGTGCGGCATCGCCGGATTCAAGCCGAGCAGCGGAGCACTGCCCGTCGACGGCGTCTTCCCGCTGTCCACGACCTTCGATCACATCGGCCTGCTCACCACCGACAGCCTCGACGCGGCACTCGCCTGGGGTGCGGTGCCCGGGGTCGCGCATCTGCGTTCCCCGGTGCAAGGACTGAGGATCGGCCGGCTCCGCGGCGGGATCTGGGACCTCACCGGCACAGAGTTCGACGCTGCAGCAGACCTCGCCTGCCGAACCCTCACAGATCTCGGTGCCGAGGTAGTCGATGTCGTACTGCCCGAAACCGACGATCTGCTCGGCGTGTATCCGATCATCACCGGATCCGAAGCGTACGAGACGCACCGCGACAGGTTCGAGGCCGACCCTGCTCGCTACCAGCCGCCCACTGCGGCGCTCCTGGAGGCACAGCGGGATCGCCCCGCCCACGAGTACCTCCGGGCGCTACGGGCCGCTCAGAAGCTCCGACACCACGTCCTCGAGCGGTGGCGACGCACCGAGAACCTCGACGCACTGTTCACCGCCACCACGAGCATCCGATCCGCGCCCCTCGGCAGCGACCCGGCCGACCTGCGAGCGCCCCTACTGCAACTGTGCATCCCGTTCAGTGTGCTCGGCGTACCTGCGATCTCGGTGCCCGCACCCGGTGACGTCGGCATCGGGCTTCAGATCGTCGGACTCACCGCCGGTACCGGGGGTCACGGAAGCCACCCGGCAGAGTCTGCGGCACTCGCGGTCGCGCTGGCAGTGGAAGGTGTCGGCGACAACTAGATGCGTTCGGCCAACCCACGGTAGGTGACGACGAATCCGTCTTCGTCGACCGTCACGGAGGACGACGACACCGGCGACAGAACATGGATCCCGTCGGCTGCGCTGCTGTACGTCACCAGAGCTTCCTGCACCGTGAGGTCCAGCAGGCTGACGTAGACGACAGGAACCTCGAGTTCGTCGGCACCTTCCTGCAAACGGTAGCGCCGGATCGGCAGCGCATTGAAGAACGGACTGAGGATCACGTCGACATCGAGCGCCCCACCGAAAGATGCTCGCTGGTGGTGGGTTCCGCTGTCGACCATCCAGATGCCCTCGCCGGAACGGCTGATCGACATGTGTCGCTCGCCGGCCGCCATGGTGGTGCGCACCGACAGCCGGCGCGTGACTCCGTCCTCGTCGGTCACGAGGTCGTAGGAGGCGCTGAACGCCGGATGCTCGGAACATTCGGCTCCGACGATACGACCTGTCGCCTTGATGCGCTGGCCGCTCAACTGCACGCGTACCGATTCCATCCTGGGCGCGTCCAGCGACCGCCAGGTCAGGAGCGCGGGCCAGTTGGACGCTGGGGTTGCCGCGGGACGAACGGCATCAGAGTCAGGGCTGCTCACGATCTATACCGTATGCGACAAGTCACGGCCGAGGGGCATCGGTGCCGGTATTGGAGACCCTCCGGTACGGAGACGTCTCACAGCGCCGTACCGATTTTCATGAGCAGGACGACCTGCACCACTTCTACCTGCATCGATACCTCTTCTATTCCGATCGGTCCACCCACCGAATCCCGACGTCGTCCGTACGGATGCTGATCGTGTAACGAAGATCGAAAACTGTACGACGCCGCCGCCTCGGAATCGGTTCCTTCGCCCTATATTGGCCTAGAGTCGCTTCATGCGCACCGTGTGGACAGTTCCTCTGAACATCGCCCAGTCATTGCTGGAATCTCCGGAGATACAGATGTTCCTGACCAGCAATGAGCTGCCGGACACCGCTGACGATCCGCGGCAGAGACTCTCCGAATTCACGCTCGCGCTGAGCGCACTGGCACGCAACAGCGGACGCACGTTCGGCTCGGTCGACGCCGCGAACCGCGAACTGTTCGGGGGCTCTGCAGGTGCAGTTCCCGTATCTCTCCGCCTGACTGTTCTACGCGCCATCGTCACCAAGGTCGACGACAGGACACCGACACCCGGACCTCTCCAGAAGAACGTGATCGACCAACTCGGTGCATATGTCTACGCGATCGTCGACTCCCGCGACCGCAGCATCGTCTACGTCGGAACCGGTCGTGCCAATCGCATCTTCACACTCACCTGGACTGCGCTCGGTGAAACCCACAAGCTCGAAGAGTCGAAGGAGAAGGCACCGGTCGCGACGCCCGAGACCGAGGCGGCACTCCGTCGAATAAAGGCGGTATACGACTCCGGCTACTCCGTCGAGCACTTCATCATCGCCGACGCACTGCGCCCCGCAGCCGATCCCGAACACACAGCCGGCGAGGTCGCGCAAGCAGTCATCAGCTCGCTCGGTCTACTCGAACCACATCGCGGCGAACCGGTACTGACGAACCTGGCCGGAACCAATGAGGAGTCGGAAGCCGACCGCACGGCAATCCCGATCTCGGAGATCGTTCGCCAGTACTCGGCGCAGGCGGCGCCCGAACCGCCCACGCCGTGCGTGGTTCTGCGTATCAACGAAGCGAAGAAGGCCTCGACGGAGGCTGTGCGCGAACTCGCATCGCGCCCCTGGCCGGCCGGAACCGCAGCCCGAGGAATCGACGGACTGCCGATCATCGTCGTCGCCGACAACATCGTGCGCGGCGTGTATCGCGCCACAGGATGGGAAGCGGGTGCCCGCACCGAAGAGAACGGCGGCACAATTCTCTACCGATTCCGCGGAGAAGCCGACCCCGAGCTCGAAAAGGCCTTCGTCAACACGCGTCTGACGCCCGATCGTCTGGGTCTCAAACGCTGGCCGACGAGTGGTTGGGCACCGCGACTCACTCGTGCACTCCCGAAGCCCGGTGGCCATCCGATTTCGAAGCCGGCACAGCGACCGAAAACGTCCCGGTCGTAAATCAGAATCGATAAAAGAAATGGGGGCGGGGCCGGGACAATTCCCGACCCCACCCCCATCGCATTACCCGAAACTACAAACCGATA
>BBEG01000494.1 GCA_001312645.1 Rhodococcus sp. JCM 9791 | reverse complement strand
CTCGCCGCCGACAGGGCAACCGAGCGGGATCGACCGGATCCGCTCGTCGCGCTCGCTGCCGCCGGTGGGTACGACGACTTCGAGCAGTGGTGGGACACGGTCGTCGAGTCGGGGACACCGGGCGACGGCCACGATCACATGGCCGATTTCGACGCGATCACCGAGGCGATGGCCGCGCTCCGGGAGGACACCGCACTCGACGACCACACCGCACAGCGCGAGGCACACATGCGTCAGGTGCTGCGCGGCACCATCAAGGCCGGCGCGTTGAAGATCGCGGTGGTGTGCGGCGCGATGCACGCTCCCGCACTGACAGGCAAGCTCGGTCCGGCGGCGCCGGATGCGCGGCTGCTCAAGGGCCTTCCCAAGGTAAAGACATCGCTGACGTGGGTGCCCTGGACACATTCGCGGTTGGCCTCCGCCTCGGGGTACGGCGCGGGAATCACCTCCCCCGGCTGGTATCACCACCTGTTCACCCAGCAGCAGGACACGATCACGCGGTGGCTCACCCGGGTCGCACGCACGCTGCGAGAACGCGACCTTCCGGTGTCGAGCGCTCACGTGATCGAAGCGACCCGGCTCGCCGACACCCTGGCGGCGTTACGCACTCGACCGCTGGCCGGGCTCGCCGAAGTCACCGAGGCCACCCGCGCGGTGCTCTGCGACGGCGACGATGTGCTCCTCGAATACGTCACCCGCACCCTCGTCGTCGGCGAGGCCCTCGGCAGTGTCCCCGACGACACACCCACCGTTCCGCTCGACGCCGATCTGCAGGCCTCGTCGAAGACACTGCGACTCAAGCGTTCTGCACAGAGCAAAGCCCTCGATCTCGACCTGCGCAAGCAGATCGACGTGGGTCGCTCGCAGCTGCTGCACCGCCTGCGGGTGCTCGGGATCTCCTGGGGCGTCCCACGTACCAGCGACGTGCGGTCGACGGGTACGTTCCGGGAGACCTGGGCTCTGCAGTGGGAGCCCGAGTTGTCGGTGTCGATCGTCGAGGCATCCCGCTGGGGCACCACCGTCGAATCGGCTGCCCACGAACTGGTACTCGACCGTGCCCGCGATCCCGACGCCACCCTGGCGCAGGTGGTCGCTCTACTCGAAGAGACACTGCTCGCCGATCTGCGCGACGCGATCCCCGAACTGCTCCGATCGATCGACACCGCCGCCGCGCTCGATCACGACGTAGCACATCTGATGGCGGCGCTGCCTCCGTTGATCCGCACCCTGCGGTACGGCGATGTTCGTGGCACCGACCTGTCGTCGCTCGCGCATGTGGCCGATGCCCTCCTGGTGCGGATCTGCGCGGGCCTGCCCGCTGCCATGACCGGTCTCGATACCGACGCGGCCGACGCACTCCGCCGCGGGGTCGATGCCGTCCACGCAGCACTCGCGCTGCGCGACGACGCCGCGTCCACGAGACGGTGGCTCGATACCCTCACCGTCATCGCCGACCGCGACGAGATCGACGCATTCTCACCGGCCGGACGGTGCGGCTACTCCGCGACATGGGTCGCATCGACGAACAGGACACAGCAGTGCGTGTGTCCCGGGCGTTGTCGATCGGCAGCGAACCCGCCGCAAAAGCACGCTGGATCGACGGATTCGTCGGCGACGGCGCGCTGTTGCTCATCCACGATCGGGCACTGCTGACGCTGATCGATCGCTGGGTATCAGGGCTGCACAGGCAGGACTTCGTCGACGTCCTACCGGTGTTGCGCCGCACGTTCGGCGGCTTCGAGGCGACCGAACGGGCAACACTCGGCGCCGCCATCCGTGGTGGTGCGATGGTGCGCACCGCAACCCCCGTCGATGTCGAACGGGGCCGACGTGCCACCGCCGCAACGGCTCTGATCCTGGGAGTGTGAGCATGACGACACCGTCGAACGTCACCGAACAATCCGACACGACGACACCGAGAGATTCAGTGCCGACGGAAGACACAGTGCCGACGGAAGACACGGGGACGGCAGATCAGGAGCGGATGCGCCGCTGGCGCCTGCTCCTCGGCGAAGCCGCACAGGAATCGACCTGTGCCCTCGGGTCCTCGAGCGATGCCGCGATGGACGGCGCACTCGCCGCGCTCTACGACCGTCCCGACTCCGCCGACGGAAGTGGTCCGCGAAGTGCGGGTCTCGGTTCGTCGGCACCGCGTGTGGCGCGGTGGCTCGGCGATATCCGCACGTACTTCCCGACCTCTGTGGTGCAGGTGATGCAGCGCGACGCGATGGATCGGCTCGGGTTGACCCAGCTGCTCCTCGAACCCGAAATGCTCGATGCCGTCGAACCGGATGTCCATCTCGTGGGAACGCTACTGAGCCTCAATCGGGTGATGCCCGAGACCACGAAGGCCACGGCTCGGATGGTCGTCGAGAAGGTCGTCCGCGTGGTCGAGGAGCGCATCGCCCAGCACACGCGCGCCGCGGTGACCGGAGCCTTGAACCGCTCGGCACGCACGTCGAATCCGAAGCTGCGCGACATCGACTGGAACCGAACGATCCGCGCGAACCTTGCTCACTATCTGCCGGAGCACAGGACGGTGGTGCCGCAGCGTCTCATCGGCTACGGACGACGGTCGCAGGCCGTGCAACGCGACGTGGTGCTGGCGATCGACCAGTCGGGGTCGATGGCGTCGAGTGTGGTGTACGCGTCGGTGTTCGGCGCGGTGCTCGCGTCGATGCGGGCGCTGCGGACATCACTGGTCGTGTTCGACACGGCCGTGGTGGATCTGACCGACAAGCTGGCCGATCCGGTCGATGTCCTGTTCGGGACCCAGCTCGGCGGCGGTACCGACATCAATCGGGCGATCGCGTACAGCCAGTCGCTGATCACGCGCCCCACCGAGTCGATGTTCGTTCTCATCTCCGACCTGTACGAGGGCGGTATCCGCGCGGAGATGCTCACGCGGATGGCGGCGATGAAGGACGCGGGTGTTCAGGTGGTGGTGCTGCTCGCGTTGTCCGACGACGGTGCACCATCGTTCGACCGTGACAACGCGGCAGCGCTGGCCGGCCTCGGTATCCCGGCGTTCGCCTGCACACCCGACAAGTTCCCGGAGTTGCTGGCGCTGTCGCTCGAGCGCCGCGACATCGGCAGGTGGGCGCAGTCTCTCTGACCACACCCGACGACACCGGTCGCAGAGTTAGGATGTCCTGACCTAGCTGACTCCGGCTTCGGTCGACGGAACGAGGACACCTGTGAAACTTCGAAGTGCGGCCTTCATCGCCGCCGCGGCTCTGGTCGTGGCCGGCTGCAGTTCTGGCGGCGACGAACCCTCCGGCGACACCGGAGCGACCGGGGACGGCGCCTTCCCCGCCACCGTCGACACCATGTTCGGTGAGGTCACAGTCGGGTCCGCA
>BBEG01000493.1 GCA_001312645.1 Rhodococcus sp. JCM 9791 | reverse complement strand
GCACCTCGACCACGCGGAGGTCCTCGCCGCGGGGCGAGAGGCCGCGACCCGCATGGGTGATCTCCTGCGCGATCTGGCGGCTGGGCTGTGACCCTCCGGTTCGGGACCGCGGGGCTGCGCGGTCCCGTCGGCGACGGACCGGACTGCATGAACGTTCCCAACGTCGTGCGCACCACCGCGGGCCTCGCGGCATGGCTCGTCGGACAGGGACATCGAGGCGGCACAGTCGTGGTGGGACGCGACGCACGCACCGGCTCCGCCGAGTTCTTCACCGCGACCACCGAGGTGCTCACCGCCGCGGGATTCGACGTCGTCGCTCTACCCCGACCACTCCCGACGCCGGTCACGGCATACGCGGTGCGCGAGCTGAATGCGGTTGCAGGAGTTCAGATCACCGCATCGCACAATCCCGCCTCCGACAACGGATACAAGGTGTATCTCTCGGGTGGTGCCCAGATCGTCGAACCCGCCGACAGGCAGATCGAGGCGGCGATCGACGACGCACCGGACGCCGACTCGGTTCCTCGCACGGCGGTGGTGACCTCGCGGGGCGACCTCGTCGACCGCTACCTCGCGCGGGTGGCGTCGTTGCCACGCTCGCCGCATCGGGACCTGACGATCGCGTTGACACCGCTGCACGGCGTCGGAGGCGAGACGGCGGTCGCCGCACTGCACGCGGCCGGGTTCACCGATGTGCACGTCGTCGCGACGCAGTTCGAGCCCGATCCCGCGTTCCCGACGGTCGCGTTCCCGAACCCGGAGGAACCGGGCGCGTCGACGCCGTGCTCGAACTCGCTGCCGACGTCCACGCCGACATCGCGATCGCGTTGGATCCGGACGCCGATCGCTGCGCGGTCGCGATTCCCGGCCCGACGGGATGGCGGTTGCTTCGCGGTGACGAAACCGGCGTGCTGCTCGGCGACCGGATCCTCGAGAACGCACCGGCCGGGTCCCTGGTGGCGACGACTATCGTCTCCTCGACCCTGCTCGGCACACTGGCCGCCGCGCGCGAGCCCGATTCGCGCAGACCCTCACCGGCTTCAAGTGGCTCGCCCGAGCCGGCGAGGGTCTCGTCTACGCGTACGAGGAGGCAATCGGGCACTGTGTCGACCCCGATGCCGTACGTGACAAGGACGGAATCGGTACGGCAGTCGTGGTCGCTGATTACGCAGCCGAACTGAAAGCGTCTGGCCGCTCCCTCGCCGACGCACTCGACGCCCTGCACCGCGAGTTCGGGTTGCACGTGGGCGACCAGGTGTCGATCCGCGCCACCGATCCCGCACAGATCGACTCGATCATGGCCGGACTGCGAGCCGACCCCCCGTCCGAACTGGCTTCAGAACCCGTGACCGCCACCGACCTTGCGACCGATCCTGGACCGTTGAACACCGACGCGCTCGTCTTCGAAGGTGCAACAGTCCGCGTGGTGGTCAGGCCCTCGGGCACAGAGCCGAAACTCAAGTGCTACCTCGAATCAGTGGCTCGGGGCGGCGAGCGCGGGGCGGCGAGCGCCTCGCTCGAGGCACTGCGCCACTGGGCCGGGAATCTGCGCAACCGGGCATTCGGGCCCGCCCCCGAATAGACCGTGGGTCAGAATCGGTGCGGCGCACCGTACGTGATGACCACATCATTGGACGACGTGACCGCTTTCGCGTAGGGCCGCAGCGTGACCGGACCGAGCGCACCGGACACCGAACCGTGGATACCCGCGAACCGCACTGTTGCGGTGTCACCGTCGAATACTTGCTCCTCGACGATCGGCACATCGGTGATGCCGCCGGGCTGGAGTTCGACCTCGAGCTCCTGCTCCGGAACGATCGAGGCACCCCAGTCGTTTCCGGTACCGAGGTCGACTCCCACTGCCAGGTCCGGGATGATCTCCACCCCCAGGTTCGCGCTGTTGTTTCCTCCGACGTCCAGCCCCGGGGTGATGATGTGAGCGATTGCACCGGGTAGCGCGGCCGGGTAGCCGATCTGGTATCCAACGGTCAGTTTCGTGCCCGTCGCCTGTGCCGCTTCGTAACCCGTGATGCGGACGGATGTCGTTCCGTCTGCAAAGAATTCGACACTGAGCGGCGAGCTGTCGAGTGGTGGGTACCACTGGATCGAAGTGTCGGCCTGCGTCACTTCGATCGCGCGGCCACCTTCGAGTGGGAGGATCCTGGAGTTGTCGACGGCTGCGCCCGCGGCGGCCGGGTTGGCGAACACGCCGAGTGTCGCGGCCGCACCGAGTACAGCGAGTCGGAGAGCCGGCTTCTTACATGCGTAGGAGAGTTTGTTGCGCATCGCATTTCCCTGTTCCGCAGAGGTAAATCGTCGCAACGGACGTTGCGAACAGCCAGCAGCGTAATGGCGCGATGTTGCCCCACGCAGCGAAGCCGATCACCGTTCAATCACGAATCAGAAACGCTCTTGCGTCACACCAGGACCATTGGTCACATACGTAACATACCCCTAGCGGGTATCAACGCGGTCCGAACTGGCGATCGCCGGCGTCGCCCAGACCCGGAACGATGTACTTCGCCTCGTTGAGTCCCTCATCGATCGACGCGGTCACCAGACGAACCGGATGCCCCGACGCAGCGAGCGTCTCGACTCCCTGCGGCGCCGCCACCACGCACACCGCGGTGATGTCGGTCGCGCCTCGCGACGCCAGCATGTCGAGCGTCTGCACCATCGAGCCCCCGGTCGCGAGCATCGGGTCGAGCACGAACACCGGCAGCCCCGACAGGTCCTCGGGCAACGACTCCAGGTACGGCACCGGTTCGAAGGTCTTCTCGTCGCGTGCCAGACCCACGAAACCGACCTGAGCCTGCGGGATGAGAGCGTGCGCCTGCTCGACCATGCCGAGCCCGGCACGCAGAACCGGGACGAGCAACGGCGGTTGCTTCAACCGAACGCCGGTCGTGACGGTCACGGGTGTCCGAACCTCGAACGTCTCGACCGGCGCCTCGCGCACCGCCTCGTAGATCAGCATCTGGGTGAGCCGGCGCAAAGCGTGCCGGAAGGCAGCGTTGTCGCTGCGTTCGTCCCGCAGGATCGTGAGCAGGGAAGAAGCGAGCGGATGGTCGACCACGAGCGAATCCATGAATCGAAGGATAGAACGAGGGAACCGCGGGGCCGTCCGGTGCGTCGAAACAATGTGACACACGTCCAACGGTGAACGAGGAGACACGCGGTGCCCCACCCAGAGACCGACACCGGAACACTTCATGCCGATACCGAGGTGATCGCGGGATTCGGCCGCGTCGCCGCCGGCCTCGCCGAACAGATCGACCAGGCTGCACTCCAGACCAGGACGACCGACCCCGCCGGGCTCACATCCCTGCTCGGCCCGGTCGCGCCGGCTTCCTCGCGGCGTTCATCGC
>BBEG01000492.1 GCA_001312645.1 Rhodococcus sp. JCM 9791 | reverse complement strand
TCGCGTTCGGCTGCGCTCTGCGCCCATCCGCGTCGGCGGACCTCGGAGAGCACGCGTTCCCCGAACGCGGCCTCGGGAAGGAGGGTGCGCTGGGTGGCCGTATCGGCCACGCGAGCAGAACTTTGGCGCCGGATCCGGCCGTCATGGGCAGGCGAGCGCCCACGAGAACGCTGTCGCGCAGGCCGGTGGGAGGTTCGAGCGCGGCGATGCAGACGCGTTGGGTGCCGTCTCTGCGATACAGCTGCACGCTCTCGCCGGTGATTTCGCGAAGCCGGGGGAGGACGAGGGACGCGGCCTCCACGAGCGTATCGCCCGCGCCTGCAGACAGTTCGGCGAGACCGGGGCCCGGTCGCCATTGACCGTCGCCGTCGCGCATGAGAAGGCGATGGACCTCGAGTCCGACCGCGAGGCGGTGTGCTGTTGCACGCGGTAGGCCGGTGCGCGCACACAACTCGTTGAGGTTGCATGGTTGCTCTGCCACCGTGTGGAGGACCGTCATCGCTTTGTCCAACACGCCGATCCCGCTATGCTGTCTCATAGGTCGATACCTCCGTCTCGCATAGTGGGAAGCATAGCGCATCCGATTCAGGACGGAGACGGCACCAGACGCGACTCGGACAGCCCCCGAGATCCGGGTTCGCGTACGGCACGTACGACAGGTGGAGAGAATGGCTGGAAAGACTCTGGCAGAGAAGGTGTGGGACCAGCACGTGGTCGTGCGCGGTGAAGGGGAGGGCTCGGCGCGTCGGCCGGACCTGATCTACATCGACCTGCATCTCGTACACGAGGTCACCAGCCGCAGGCGTTCGACGGTCTGCGGCTGGCCGGACGAGGCGTGCGTCGCTCGATCTGACGATTGCGACCGAGGATCACAACGTTCCGACGGTCGACATAGACAAGCCGATCGCTGATCCTGTGTCGCGCACGCAGGTCGAGACGCTGCGTCGGAACTGTGAAGAATTCGGCGTGCGGTTGCATCCGATGGGCGACCTCGAGCAGGGCATCGTGCACGTGGTCGGGCCTCAGCTCGGACTGACCCAGCCCGGCATGACGGTGGTGTGCGGCGACAGCCACACCGCCACTCACGGTGCGTTCGGCTCGATCGCAATGGGTATCGGCACCAGCGAGGTCGAGCACGTCCTTGCGACCCAGACATTGTCGCTGCGTCCGTTCAAGACGATGGCAATCAACGTCGATGGCGAACTGCTCCGGGAGTCACGAGCAAGGATCTGATTCTCGCGATCATCGCGCAGATCGGTACCGGTGGCGGCCAGGGCTACGTGCTCGAATACCGCGGCGAGGCGATCCGCAAGCTCTCGATGGAATCTCGGATGACGATCTGCAACATGTCGATCGAGGCGGGCGCGCGAGCGGGCATGATCGCACCCGACGAGATCACCTACGAGTTCTTGAAGGGACGCCCGCACGCACCGCAGGGTTCTGACTGGGACACGGCTGTGGCGGCGTGGGAGCAGCTGAAGACCGACGAGGATGCAGTTTTCGACGCCGAGGTACACATCGACGCCGGCGTGCTGACCCCGTTCGTCACGTGGGGAACCAATCCGGGGCAGGGGCTTCCGCTCGGCGGGTCTGTGCCGGTACCGGAGGAGATCGCCGACGAGACGGAGCGCCTTGCCGCAGAGAAGGCAGTGCGCTACATGGACCTCGAGCCGGGTATGCCCTTGCGCGAGATCAAGATCGACACCGTCTTCGTCGGATCGTGCACCAACGGCCGCATCGAGGACATGCGGGCGGTTGCCGACATTCTCAAGGGCCGCAAGGTGGCTGAGGGTGTTCGGATGCTCGTCGTTCCCGGATCGATGCGTGTTCGTGCTCAGGCCGAGTCCGAAGGCCTCGGGAGATCTTCGTTGCGGCAGGCGCGGAATGGCGTCAGGCAGGCTGCTCGATGTGCCTGGGAATGAACCCCGATCAGCTTGCGCCGGGGGAGCGTTCCGCATCGACGTCGAATCGCAATTTCGAAGGCCGCCAGGGCAAGGGTGGGCGAACACACCTTGTGTCCCCGGATGTGGCTGCCGCCACAGCCGTCCGCGGCACACTGTCCGCCCCGGCGGATCTGGACTAGAGCACGGGACGAGGAGAGAATTCGATGGAAGCCTTCACTACTCACAAGGGCATCGGCGTTCCGTTGCGCCGGTCCAACGTCGATACCGATCAGATCATTCCCGCGGTGTACCTGAAGCGGGTCACCCGCACAGGATTCGAAGACGGACTGTTCGCCGGATGGCGCACCGATCCTGCCTTCATCCTCAACACACCACCGTTCGACCGCGGCAGCGTTCTCGTCGCAGGCCCTGATTTCGGAACAGGCTCTTCTCGAGAGCATGCCGTATGGGCCCTGTCCGATTACGGGTTCCGGGTTGTGATCTCGCCTCGGTTCGCCGATATCTTCCGCGGCAACGCAGGAAAGGCCGGAGTGCTCGCCGCTCAGGTGGGCCAGGACGACGTCGAATTGCTCTGGAAACTCATCGAACAGCAGCCCGGCCTCGAACTCGAAGTGAGTTTGGAAAGCCGGACTGTGACCGCCGGAACAACCGTGGTGCCGTTCACCATTGACGACTACACGCGGTGGCGTCTGATGGAGGGTCTCGACGACATCGGGCTGACATTACGCCAGGTAGAGGCCATTTCCGAGTACGAGAAGGCAAGGCCTTCTTGGAGACCGCGCACCGTACCGACGGCCTGACAGAGACCTCCGACACCGCTCTGCGGGTCCGAACCGAAGCGAAATTCGGCTCGGACCCGCCGTGTATTTGCATGAGAATTGGCGTGGCACATAGACTCTTGACCGTTTGCGGGGCTACCGTGGACTCGAGTCGGTCTGACGGTGGACCGTGAAATGCGGAGGAAATCAATGAACAAGGCAGAATTGATCGACGTTCTGACCGAGAAGCTCGGTTCGGACAGGCGCACCGCGACGGACGCTGTCGAGCACATCGTCGACGCGATCGTTCGCGCTGTGCACGCCGGCAACAGTGTCACCATCACCGGTTTCGGTGTGTTCGAGCAGCGTCGCCGCGCGGCTCGTGTTGCTCGCAACCCCCGGACGGGTGAGACCGTCAAGGTCAAGCCGACGTCGTTCCGGCGTTCCGCCGGGTGCACAGTTCAAGGCGGTCATCGCCGGCACGCAGAAGCTTCCCGCAAGCGGCCCGGCCGTCAAGCGCGGTGCGGCTGCGGCAGTGAAGAAGTCTGCTGCTGCCAAGAAGCTGCGAAGAAGACTGCAGCCAAGAAGACCACGGCAGCGAAGAAGACCACCGCGGCCAAGACTGTGGCGGCCAAGAAGACCACCGCGGCCAAGACCACGGCGGCAGCGAAGAAGACCACCGCGGCCAAGAAGGCTCCGGCCAAGACCA
>BBEG01000491.1 GCA_001312645.1 Rhodococcus sp. JCM 9791 | reverse complement strand
CCTCCCGGCCGGAGTCACCAACCCTCCATCCCACCCCGCTCCTGAAGCTGCTCCCGCCGCGCCCTTCTCCGCGCCGTTCAGCTCGGTCGGCCAGCGCGCTGCCGACGCCGCGCTCGGTAAGGTCGGGTCCCCGTACGTCTACGGCGCAACGGGCCCGAACGCGTTCGACTGCTCCGGGCTCGTGCAGTGGGCGTACCAGCAGGTGGGTCTGAGTGTCCCTCGCACCAGCTACCAGCAGGCCTCTGCCGGCCAGTCCGTGCCGGTCGGGGCACTGCAGCCCGGTGATGTCGTCTCCTTCTACGGCGGCAGCCACACGGGTATCTACATCGGCAACGGCAACATCGTGCATGCCTCGACTTCGAGTCAGCCTGTCAAGGTTGCTCCGCTCGACTCGATGCCGGTGGATGGCGCCCGCCGCTTCTGATCGACGAGCAGTGCCTGTGAGGGTGGATCGGTGACATGCCGGTCCACCCTCACGTCATTGTCGGGGCGAGCCTGTGATGACGAACGTGTCGGATAACGAATTGCAGTGCGCTACCCGCGGGTAGACACGGAGCTGTGCGGTTCCGTAACCTGATCGAGATCTTTGCGAAAGGAAGACAAGCCTCGTGTTCTCCGCTCCCGCCAGACGGGCCGTTCGCACTGCTCTCGTCGCATGTGTACTTCTCATTCTGGGTCTCGCTTCCGCGCCTGCAGTGGCCGACCCCATCGGCGACAGCCCCACTGCCAAACTCGAACATCTCGCCGACCTGTCACGTCGGTCCGAGCAGGCTACTGAAGCTCTGCACCACGCCGGAATCGAACTGGACGCCCGGATCGCCGAGCAGCACGATCTCGACGCTCGTGTGGCCGCGGACCGCGACGCGCTGACGGCAGCCCAAGCGGAGGTCGCGCGCTTCAAGCCCACCGTCGACAAGCTGGCCCAGGCCAACTACCGGGGTTCGCGCACCAATCGCCTCTTCGCGGTGATGGTCAGCGACTCGCCCCAGCAGCTGCTCGACCAGATGGTGATGCTCGACGTACTCGGCGCGCAGACCGATCGCGAGATCGAAGGGTTCCGTCAAGCCACCGATGCCGCAACGGCCGCCGCGGCGGCATCGCAGAAGTCGGCCGAGGCCGCTCGCGTCGCGGCAGAGCAAGCGCAGACGCTGCGCGACGACCTGCAACGTCAGGAAACCGAACTCGAGACGCAGATCGCCGCAGTCCTCGACGCCTTCGACAACCTGAGCGACGGGGAGAAGTCGATCCTCGCCGGCACGCCGTTCCCTCCCGGTCTCGATGCCGACCGCATCATGGAGCACCTCATCCCGGGCAACGGCGCCGGAGCACTCCGTGCCGCACTCACCCGGATCGGTGACCCGTACGTGTGGGGTGCCACCGGACCGAACCAGTTCGACTGCTCCGGTCTCGTGGTCTGGGCATATCAGCAGGTCGGAAAGACCGTTCCACGCTCGAGCCAGGCGCAGGCCCAGGGCGGGACCCCGGTCTCGCGCGACAACCTCCAACCCGGTGACGTCATCATCTTCTACAACGACGCCTCACACGTCGGCATCTACGCGGGCGACGGGAACATCGTCCACGCGTCCACGTTCGGTGTGCCGGTGAAGGTGCAGGCGATGGACAGCTTCCCGTTCCACAGCGCACGACGCTACTGACCGCTGCCGGGTACCCACCTACACACGGCACGGAGGATGGCACCGAGCGCCACATACACTTGCGGCGTGCCCGCGCCGGAGACCTCGCCTCGAACCCATCGCCGTCTGCCGTGGGAGCGCATCGGGCTCGCCGGGCTGGCACTCGCGGTTGCGTCGGTCGGGGTGTTTCTCGTTGCCCCGGCAGTGGAAGAGCAGTCCGCGCCAGACGTCCGTGCGGAGTTCCAGGCGCTCCTGGACTCCTGGGCAGACGCGGTACGCACCGCCGACAGCGCAGCCCTCGCTGAGGTCGTCGACGCTGCCGCCGGGCCGGAGCTGCTCGAGGCCGAGATCCGTCGCGCCCAGGCATTGAGTGGTGTGCCGTTGACCGAATTCGGATACGAACTCGGTATCGAGCCCGCCGCCGATGTTCCGGACGGGGTCGTCCGCCGGTTCGGGGACGACCCCGTGCTCGCGCTCACGGTGTCGCTGCGCTACGGAATCGAGGGTGTCGACGAGGCGCCGACCCACAAACCCGTCGTCGTGCTGGTCGTCGAGCGCAGCGACGGATGGAAGATCGCATCCGACCGGCCGCTCCCGGATTCCGCGTCCGTGACGTGGAGGGGACCGTGGGATCACGGACCGCTCGACGTGAGGATCGCGGAGACGGCAGGCGGCACGTCGACGATCCTCGCTCATCCCGACAGGGCCGCCCTCGCCGAGGACATCGCGGACGAACTTCCCTCCGCGGTCGACGCGGTGTCGGACGTGTGGGGGACGGACTGGCCGGAACAGGCGCTCGTGCTGGTCACCTCGAGCCGCGACGAATTCACCGACCAGGTGGGCACCGCGCACAACGGTGACGAGATCGCGGCGGTGGCGATCTCCGATGCCGTCGATCCCGAGCACGGCCAGGCGACCGGCCGGCGCATCGTCTTCAGCCCGGCAGCGGGCAGTCGCCTCTCGCGGGAAGGCCTGCGTGCTGTACTCCGGCACGAGTTGACACACATCGCGGCCCGACCGCAGACCGTGGACGGGTCACCGATGTGGATCCTCGAGGGATACGCTGACCACATCGGTTACCGATCCGACGCCGGATCGCCGGTGACCGGTACGGACCTTCGCCGCATCGCCCCGAACCTTGCGGTCGAGGTGTCCCGTAACGGCGCGCCGTCACAGATCCCGACCGACGACGACTTCGCCGATCCGGTCCGGTCCCGCATCGCCTACGAGACCGCGTGGAGTCTCGCGACGTTCCTCGCCGAGGAGTACGGCGAAGACGAACTGACGTCCCTCTACCGCACACTCGCGGACGGGCCGGTGTCGGAAGCAGGCCAGAGCGACGCATTCACCGCGACCGTGGGGGTGAGCGCGGCGGACGTCGTCGACCGATGGGGCGACTGGCTCACCGACCTGGTCTGACTCACCCTCGGTCGACCCGGGCCCCGTCGCGCGGTCAGGGCTCCCACACCCTACGGTGTAGCCATGTCGCGAACGCTGCTGGTGACCAACGACTTTCCGCCCCGACCGGGAGGATCCAGTCGTATCTGCGCTTGTTCGCGGCGCAACTCCCGGCCGACGAGCTCGTCGTATACGCACCGCGCTGGCGCGGTGACAGTCACATCCGCTATGACGCGGAGCAGCCGTTCGAAGTCGTGCGACATCCGACGACGTTGATGCTGCGACCCCGGCCGTCGCCCGCCGGGCGTCTCGTCTGCTCGCCGATACCGGGTGTGACACGGCGTGGTTCGGCGCTGC
>BBEG01000490.1 GCA_001312645.1 Rhodococcus sp. JCM 9791 | reverse complement strand
CCCGAAGTCGCTAGCCCGTAACGCGCGCGGCGTTCCCGGCATCGATCGGCAGCACGGTGCCGCTGATGTGCGCGGCGGCCTCGTCGCAGAAGAACAGCACCGCGCGGGTGATCTCGGCGGGCTCGAGCCACGGCACCGGCTGTGCGTGCAGAGAGGTGAAGACCGGCGCGACGTCGTCGGCGGTGGGGTTCTCGAGATCGGGACGGAGCATGCCGTAGAGCGCGGCGTTGTGGATCATCGGCGTGGAGATGTTGCCGGGCGCGATGGCGTTGACGGTGATCCCGTTCTGCGCGAGATCCAGTGCAGCACTCTTGGTCAGGCCGATGACCCCCCACTTCGATGCACTGTAGGCCACCATGTTGGTGTTCCCGGCGCGCCCGAGCATCGACGAGATCGTCACGATCCGCCCGTAGCCGCGGTCGATCATTCCGGGCGACACCGCGCCGATCGTGTTGAACACACCCGTCAGGTTCGAGGAGATCGTCTCGTCCCACATGGCCTGCGGCATCGACTGGACCGGCGCCGCCGTCGACACCCCGGCGTTGGCGACCGCTATGTCGATGCGACCGAACTCGTCGTGGGCGCGTGCGACGAGCCCGTCCATGCTGCGCGATCTGCGGTGTCGAGCTTCTCCGAGACCACCTTCGCACCGGCAGCTTCTGCCAGACGCACGGTTTCGGCGAGGTCGTCGTCGGTGGCGAGGGGATACCGCACGGCGGGCGAATCCTCACAGCGGTCGCACAGTACGAGGTTCGCTCCCGCTTCGGCGAATGCCAGTGCGTGCGAGCGTCCCTGACCGCGCGCAGCCCCCGTGATGAATGCGACCTTGCCCTCGAACCTGCTCATGCCGTTCCCTTCTCGATTCCGTACCTGCCGGACTCGGTCTACACCACGGACCGGCGACACGCCCGGGAATCTCCCGAAGACCGGGAATCCGATCAAGACCGCGCGAGCATCAGGCCGGACGTCGGTACTCCGGTACCAGCGGTGACGAGCACGTTCTCGACCGCGTCGACCTGGTTGACAGACGTACCGCGGATCTGGCGAACCGCCTCGGCGATGCCGTTCATGCCGTGGATGTAGGCCTCTCCGAGCTGACCACCGTGGGTGTTGAGCGGCAGGTGCCCGCCGAGTTCGATTCCACCACCGGCGATGAAGTCCTTCGCTTCCCCGGGCTTGCAGAATCCCAATTCTTCGAGCTGCATCAGCACGTACGGGGTGAAGTGGTCGTAGAGCACCGCGGTCTGCACATCCTGCGGAGTCAGGCCCGACTGGTCCCACAACTGGTTGCCGACGATGCCCATCTCGGGCAATCCGGTCAGGCCGTCCCGGTAGTAGCTCGTCATGATGTACTGATCCGGGCCGCTGCCCTGCGCCGCCGCCGTGATGATCGCCGGCGTCTGCTTCAGGTCTTGGGCACGCTCGGGTGTCGTGATCACCAGGGCCACACCGCCATCGGACTCCTGGCAACAGTCGAGAAGGTGCAGGGGCTCTGCGATCCAGCGCGAGTTCTGATGGTCTTCGAGGGTGATCGGCTTACCGTGGAAGAATGCCTTCGGGTTCGTCGCCGCGTGCTTGCGGTCGGCGACCGCGACAGCACCGAAGTCGGCGCTGGTGGCTCCCGTGACGTGCATGTAGCGCTGCGCGGTCATCGCGACGAACGAGGCCGGGGTGCTCAGGCCGTGCGGTAGGAGAACGCGTTGTCGGTACCAGACGAATTCACCTGGGCCGCAAGGGCACTGTTGACCTGCCCGTAACGGGCACCGGAACGTTCGTTGAATGCGCGGTAGGCGACGACGACGTCGGCGACTCCCGTCGCGACAGCCATCGCGGCCTGCTGCACCGTCGCGGCGGCAGCACCGCCGCCGTAGTGGATGCGGGAGAAGAACTTCAGGCTCGGAATGCCCGCCGCTCGCGCGACCGCGACCTCGGTATTGGTGTCCATCGTGAACGACACCAGACCGTCGACGTCGGCCGGTGTGAGTCCGGCGTCGTCGAGGGCATCGGTCACCGCTTCTGCGGCGAGGCGCAGTTCACTGCGCCGGAGTCCTTGGAGAAATCGGTCGCGCCGATTCCGACGATCGCAGCCTTACGCGACAGCCCACTCATGCGAGCCCTCCTTCGTATGCGCCCTCGCCTGCGAGGAACGTGGCTTTCGCGACGATGTGGCTACCGAGCGAGTTGCTGCCCACGATGTCGACGGTGATGACACCGTCGTCGTCGATGCCGGCGACGGTGCCGTTCAGCGTGAGCGTGTCGTACGCATACCACGGGACACCGAGGCGCAGCGAGATGGATTTGACGACGGCACGCGGCCCGGCCCAATCGGTCAGATACCGTTGCACGAGCCCGGTGTCGGTGAGGATGTTGACAAAAATGTCCTTCGAGCCGCGCTGCTGCGCAAGGTCGCGGTCGTGGTGGACGTCCTGGAAGTCCCTGGTCGCCAACGCCGTCGAGATGACGAAGGTCGGATCACCGTGGATGGACAGGGGCGGGAGCTTCTCCCCCACCGTCATCATGGGTGTACTCACGCGTCCTCCTCACGGGGCTGCCAAGCGTAGAGAGTCCAGGGGCTTCCGTCGGTCTCGTCGTCGCCCGGAAAATCGAGATAGGTTGCCTGGACGGGCATTCCGATCTTCACATCGGCAGGCGCGGCACCCCGCAGCTCGCCGAGCATGCGGATTCCCTCATCGAGCTCGACGAGCGCAACCACGAACGGCAACTGCCGCCCGGCGCCTTCGGTGCGTGGTGCACCACGAAGCTGAAGACGGTGCCGCGGCCGGTCGAGACGACGTAATCGGTCGTCTCGTTCTTGTCGAGCCACAGCGCGGGGACCGGCGGATGCTGCAGTGACCCGTCGGGACGACGCTGAATGCGCAGTTCGTGTTCGGCGACACCGTCCCAGAAGAACTTCGTGTCGTGCGACACGGACGGCCGGAGCATGCGGGTCGGATCGAGGTCCTCCGGTACCTGCTGCGCTGCAACCGACTTCGACGCTCCATCATCCGCGGCGGGAGGCGCGAACTTCAGAATGCGGAAGATCATCTCGGCGACCGTTTCGTCGCCGACCTTCCAGATGTTGCGGGTGGTGAAGAACCAGCCCTCACCGAGTCCGGTCTTCTTGGGGCCGACGACGTCCTCGAGTGTGGACTCGATCGTCACCTCTTCGCCGGGACGAAGGTAGCGGTGGTAGATCTGGTCGGAATTGGTCGCGACCACCGATGTGTAGCCGGCCTCGTCGAGAATTTCGGTCATGCGGCCGAGCGGATCGTCCTTCTCACGTTCGGCGCCGAGGCCGCGCATCGTCCACACCTGCGCCATCGCGGGAGGCGCGACGAGACCGCCGTGGCCGGCGGCGATGGCCGCGGTTTCGTCGGTGTAGATGGGGTTGTCGTCGCCGATC
>BBEG01000489.1 GCA_001312645.1 Rhodococcus sp. JCM 9791 | reverse complement strand
GGCCATCTTGTTGTGCACGGCGCGGAGTGCGTCCACGCTCGCGCGTTCGCCACCCGCCGGCCAGTTCACCACCCCGCGATCGGCGTTCGCGTCGTAGACGATCTCGCGCGCGTCGGGTCGAGGGTCATGCCGAGTGACGCGAGCATGCCGACGTCCTTCGCGGTGCCCGCGACGAACCAGTTCTCGAGCTCAACGGAAGGCCTGATTCGTCGACCACGCGGGAGGCCGCAGGCGAGCCCTGGTCGCCGCCGAAACCGTCGGTGAGGGCCACCGAGCGGACGAGCACTGCGTCGCCGTTCGTTCCCCAGCCGCGACCGACGTGCTCATTGAGATTTCCGAGCGAGCCCGTGTGACGTGCTTTGACCAACAGTTCCGTTGTCCCGATGGAGCCTGCGCCCAGCACCAGCCTGTCGCAGGTCAGTGTCGAGGTACTCAGGATTTCCCCGGTGGGGTCGACGGCCTGCACCTCCACCACATAGCGGCCGCCGGGTTCCTGCCCGACCGACAGCACCCGGTGCGCGTGGCACACCTGCGCGACCGGTGGCCTCCGCGGCGGGAATGTAGTTCTGGGTCAGGTCGAATTTCGCGCCGTCGGAGTTGCGAGGTTCGTTTCGCCGGCCACCGCCGAGCGGCGCACCGACCCCGCGAGTTCGGCGCGGACGATGTCCCAGTCCCAGATGCCGTCGATGCGGTGTGGCGTGTAGCCGGCTTTGATGGCGTCGTCGTCCCAGCGTCGCGAATGCGTGAACTCGGCGGCGTTGTAGATGTCGTCGGGCATCGTGTCGAGTCGCAGCATCGACCGCACCTTGGGGTACCACATCGAGTTCATCTCGTCGTAGCTCAGCCGGTCGCCGAACACCTGCTCGAAGAAGTGCTGTTCGGGGGCGATCATCACGCCCGTGAACACGATCGAGCCACCACCGACGGCGGCGCCGCGCCACACCGACATGTTCGGGTAGTCGGTCACGTCGAGCACACCCGCGAAGTCGTCGCACACGACGGGAACTCCGGTGGGGCCGGTGAACGAGGTGCGGTGGTAGTAGCCACGCCCGTCGGCGAGCAGATCGGTCGTGAAGATCTCCCGCTGCGGGTCGCGCGGCCAGCGCATGCCGCGTTCGAGCACGGTCACCTGCGCGCCGATTCCGCGAGCCGCAGCGCGGCGACACTCGCGCCGAATCCGGAACCACCACGATGACATCCGAATGGGCCGGTGGCGTGGGGGGAGCAGTGAACAGTTCAGGGACGAGGCGACGGTATTCGTCGACGCCGACGGCAGCGCCGACGCGACCGGAAGCCGGGTGCCGGGCACACCCACGGACGCCACGGCTGCACCCAATGCCGATGCCTGTATGAACCGACGACGCTTCATCCTGGATTCGCTCCGATCGTGTAGATACGACCGGGGGCGCGACAGCCGAGCCCCCATGCTGCGACAGCGCGCCAATCGTACCGGGTGGTCTCTGGTCCGTTCGCCCCTGGTAGAGGCGGTCGGGCTGTCACGATGACTAGGTGTCGATTGCTGCGACTCCGAAAGGCGAGCGGCGCCGTCAGGCGCTGGTCGAGGCTGCAGCCGATCTCATTCTCGAAGGTGGAATCGACGCGGTTCGGCACCGGTCCGTTGCGACCCGCGCCGGCCTGCCGCTGGCGTCCACGACGTACTACTTCGATTCGCTCGACGACCTCGTGAGCTGTGCCGTGCACTTCAACAGCGTGCGAGAACTCGACGAGATGGGCGACTGGGTGCGCGAGGTCCCGCAATCGTCGCGCGCCGTCGACTCCACCGCCGATCTGATCGTCGACCTGCTCATCGGCCCGCGCGCCATCGGGCCCGCAGACCGGGAACGCCTCATCTCGCGATACGAGCGTTATGTCGCAACCGCACGTCACCCCGAGTTGCGCGACGTACAGCTGGAGATGCGTGAACAGCTCGACGAGTTGCTCACCGAACTTCTCCACCGATGCGGGCGGAACGTGCACACGAATCAGCTGCGTCGGCTCGTCGCGGTAGTCGATGGCGCCGTGCTCGGTGGTCTCGGAGAGCTCGATCCCGACCCGAGAGCGCTGGCACGAGCGATCTTGATCGACGTCATGGAGACCGTCGCACCGCCAGCCGATGAATGATCGCGGGCTCGGGTCCGTAAACTGTTGCTCCGTGAGCAACATCCCGAACGTCCTCGCCACCCGGTACGCCAGCCCCGAATTGCGGCAGTTGTGGTCGCCGGAGCACAAGATCGTGCTCGAGCGCCAGTTGTGGCTCGCGGTGCTCCGTGCCCAGGCCGAGCTCGGGATCGATGTGCCGGCGGAAGCGGTCGCCGATTACGAGCGTGTCCTCGATCAGGTAGACCTCGACTCCATCGCCGCTCGCGAGCGGGTCACCCGTCACGACGTGAAGGCTCGCATCGAGGAGTTCAACGCCCTCGCCGGTCACGAGCACGTGCACAAGGGCATGACCAGCCGCGACCTGACAGAGAACGTCGAACAGCTGCAGATCCTGCGGTCGCTCGAGCACGTGCACGCGCACGGTGTGGCGGTCGCTGCCCGTCTCGCCGAGCGCGCCGCGGAGTACTCGTCGCTGGTGATGGCCGGACGCTCGCACAACGTCGCCGCGCAGGCCACGACGCTCGGGAAGCGGTTCGCATCGGCAGCCGACGAACTCCTCATCGCTCTACAGCGCGTGCGCGAACTGATCGACCGGTACCCGCTGCGCGGGGTCAAGGGCCCGATGGGTACCGCCCAGGACATGCTCGACCTGCTCGGTGGCGACGCCGACAAGCTCGAACAGCTGGAAGCGAAGGTCGCCGAGCACCTCGGCTTCTCCCACGTGCTGACGAGCGTCGGTCAGGTGTACCCGCGTTCGCTCGACCACGACGTGCTGTCCGCGCTCGTGCAGGTCGGTGCGGGTCCGTCGTCCTTCGCGCACACCGTCCGACTCATGGCCGGACACGAGCTGGTCACCGAGGGGTTCCAGCCGGGTCAGGTCGGATCGTCGGCCATGCCGCACAAGATGAACACCCGCTCGTGCGAGCGCGTCAACGGGCTGCAGGTGGTGCTGCGCGGCTACGCTCGATGGCTGCCGAACTCGCCGGTGCCCAGTGGAACGAAGGCGACGTGTTCTGCTCGGTCGTGCGCCGTGTCGCGCTGCCGGACGCGTTCTTCGCAATCGACGGGCAGATGGAGACCTTCCTGACCGTGCTCGCGGAGTTCGGCGCGTACCCGGCGGTGATCGAGAAGGAACTCGTCCGTTATCTGCCGTTCCTGGCGACCACCAAGGTGCTCATGGCTGCGGTGCGCGCGGGTGTGGGTCGGGAGACGCCCACGAGGCGATCAAGGAACACGCTGTGTCTGTGGCGCTGGCGATGCGTGAGCAGGGCCGCGAACCCGACCTGCTCGACCGCCTCGCGGCCGACGAGCG
>BBEG01000488.1 GCA_001312645.1 Rhodococcus sp. JCM 9791 | reverse complement strand
GCGAGACGATCGCCCATGCGCTCCGCATCGCGCGCGGCGGCGGCCGGCAGTTGCCCGGTCCTCCGCAAGACCGCATTGCTCACCGCCGGAACGGTCAACAGCTTCTCCGGGATCCACGGCAACTGGAACGCCAGCATGTACCAGGACCGGAACAGTTGCGTGCTGGTGATCATCGACCGTAGAAAGGCGGCGGGGTGCGGCACGGACACCGCGGTCAGGGTGCGCACCGCGTGCGGATGCTGCGCGGCTACCGCCCAGGCGGCGGCCGCACCCCAGTCGTGCCCGACGAGGTGTACGGGACCCGTCCCGATCTTCGCAATGAGGGCATCGACGTCGGCGGCGAGGTGGGAGAGTCGGTAGTCGCGGCGACGCTGCGGACGTGCCCGCGGAGAGTAACCGCGTTGGTCGGGTGCGATCGTGCGGTACCCGGCCTCATGCAGATTCGCCGCGACACCGTCCCACGATCCTGCATCCTGCGGGAATCCGTGCAGAAAGACGACCGGTTCACCGTCGATCGGGCCTTGATCGCGCACGTCGAATATGAGGTCGCCGCGCGCGACTGTACCTATGCGTTGCCCCACGAAATTCCTCCGCAACTGCCCCTGAACAGGGGTTCGGCCCGTCGATTCGCTTTACGCGATCTCCGGGCCGGATCTCTGCTTCACGAGCCTCTGTCGTCCTCGGACGTCTGCTCGATTCGCACCTCTGATGTTAGCTACATCACACCTCGTGCGTCAAGGGCAGTATTCTGGTGTCGAACCTCTGGCGCATCACGCAGCGCGTGATGCACAACGGACGCGGACTTCCACCGCACATTCTCGGTACGACCGGTCGTCGACACGACCCTCGACGGGGAGGAACCCCGATGATCCTCGAGCAGTACTACCTCCAATGCCTCTCGCATGCGTCGTACCTGATCGGAGACGACACCACCGGCCGCGCAATCGTGGTGGATCCTCGCCGCGACATCGGCGAATACCTCACCGACGCCGACCGCCTCGGCCTGAGCATCGAGGCGTCGTCAACACCCATTTCCACGCCGACTTCGTATCCGGACACCTCGAACTCGTCGAGGCGACCGGGGCCTGGATCGGATTCGGCGAAGCAGCCGAAACCGAATACCCGATCCGCCGCCTCGCACACGGCGAGCACATATCCCTCGGAGCAGTCGACCTGGAGATTCTGTCGACACCCGGTCACACGTGGGAATCGATCAGCATCCTGGTGCGTGAGCACCCGGATACCGAACCCACCGCGGTCCTCACCGGCGATTCGATGTTCATCGGCGACGTCGGCCGCCCCGACCTGGCAAACCTCGGAGACGGTTCGACAGCGGATCTCGCCCATGCCATGTACCGCACGATCCACGACACCCTGTTGAAGCTCCCCGACGAGACCACGGTGATGCCCGCGCACGGAGCCGGATCGTCGTGCGGGAAGAACCTCTCATCGGAACTCACCTCGACGATAGGCCGCCAACGCCTCACGAACCCATCGGTGCAGCCGATGGCCGAAGACGAATTCGTCGCCCTGATCACCGAAGGTCAGCCCGCCGCACCCGGCTACTTCTCGACCGATGCCGACATGAACAAGCACGTCCATCCACTGCTGAGTTCCACGCGCACCGTCCCGGAACTCTCCCCCGCGGCGGTTCGGAAGGAATCGGACTCCGGCACACTGATTCTCGATGCTCGCGGCGTCGACGACTTCGCCGCCGGCCATCTACGCGGCTCCGTGAACGTGGGGTTCGACGGGCGCTTCGCCGAGACGAGCGGGATGGTGGCCGAAGTGGGCGAGCCGATCGTGCTGATCACCTACCCCGGCGAAGAGCAGATGGCCGCACTCCGGCTCGCACGGATAGGTCAGGACAATGTGATCGGTTATCTCGGCGTCGACCACGACGGACGGTTCCCGACCGAACTCACCGACCTGGTCCGTACCGCTCGTCGCATCGACGTCGACGAACTGCTGGAACTTCTCGCGGCCGACAGCATCACGCTGCTCGACATTCGCAACCCCGGCGAACGTGCCGCCGGAGCCATCGCCGGATCCGTCACGGTTCCGCTCGCGCAACTCCGGACAAGGCTCGATCAGGTACCGACAGGGAAGCCGATCGTCGTGCACTGCGCCGGCGGATGGCGGTCGAGCGTCGCTGCATCACTGTTGCGCGCGAAAGGATTCCAGGACGTGATCGATCTGATCGGCGGCTACGGCGCGTGGGTCGCCATGAAGCCACCGCCTGATCCTGCGTTTCGGCTACGCCTCGGGCGAGTCGGCCGAGGTTGCGTTTGCCAGGATTCGGGAAGGAACATGGTTCGCCCACCCAGAATCGGGCCAGTTGAACCATCCCGACGAGGCGAAGGTCCCGCCGTCCGGGTGCAGCGTCGTGCCGGTGATGAACGACGACAGCTTCGACGCCAGAAACACCACGCTGTTCGACACATCGGTGACGTGGCCGGCCCGACCCATCGGGATCGCGATGCGAACCCCTTCCGGAGTGGACATGGACGAGTCGCCGCCACCGAGCGAGGCGAGTTTGGCCAGGTTGGGTGTCGGAACATAGTCGGGTGCAACATTGTTCACCCGGATTCCGTCGGGGGCTACCTCGATCGAGAGAGTTCGTGCGAACTGCTCGACAGCTGCCTTCGCGGCCGAGTAGACAGCAAAACCCGGTGCGGCACGGTGTGCTTCGATCGTCGTGAGATTGATGATGCTCCCGCCGCGACCACCGGCCTGCATCCGCGGCACCGCGAGTGAACACGCATGGAGCACGTGCGAGAGGTTGGTCCGCAGAATCGCATCCCACCCCTTCGCGCCGGTGTCGACGAACTGCGCCCGGAACGTGCCACCGACGATGTTGACGAGGGTGTCGACGCGACCCCAACGCTCGTCGACCTGCTCGAACAGCGCGGTCAGCGCGTCGGGATCGCGGGCGTCGCCCTGCGTGACGATGTAGTCGACGCCCTGCTTGTCGAGGACATCGCGTAGTTCTTTCACCGCGGCGTCGTCGAGGTCGATGACAGCGGGACGCACCCCGTTGGCGGCAAGGTCCGCCACGATGGCGGCACCGAGACCTCCGGCACCGCCGGTGACCACTGCGACCGTCCCGTCGAGCCCCGCGCGCTGTTCGAACCAGCTCATGTCGCTCATCTGCTTCCGATGTAGGTGGCGCCGAAGGACTCGAGGAAATCTGTGGTGGCCGAGAGCCCTTCTATGGGACACGACACCAGCACCCAGTCGACGCCCGCCTTCTCGAGCTGGTCGAGCACGTCGTGATGACGGTCGGCCTCGACGGACGACAACATGATTTCCTGGCTGTACGAGTAGACGACGTCTATGTGGTCGGTGCGGCCTGCCGTGACCGCCTGCGCGCGAAGCGCGGCGATATCGCCGCCGAGCTGCTCGACCGGGCCGAGTGCTGCCG
>BBEG01000487.1 GCA_001312645.1 Rhodococcus sp. JCM 9791 | reverse complement strand
ACGGCGACCACGCCCCAGACGGTCGGCAGGGTCAACGCTGCGACGCCACCGAAGACACACAGCGCAGCTGCGCCGAGCATGCTGGGTGCGGCGACCTTGTTGGACATGGCGAAGGTGGCGTCGTCGCGGAGTGACTCCGACGTGCGCACACCCGCCCAGCGGTTGCGCGGCAACTTGCCGGTCAGCGCCGCGACACCGACCGCGCCGACAGCGAGGGCGATAAGGAAAAGCAGAATGGCGACGATCAGCACCCGATCAGGATACCGCCGCGTGTGGCCGCCCCAACCGTCGGGTGCGGGCACGTTCTACCTGGTTGGAGCCCACAAACGCCGGCCGAGTAGATAGCGATCACCGTGACCCGTCCCCATCAGTCCTCCACACCGTCGTCCGACGCCACCCCGCAGCATCGCTACACGGCGGAACTCGCGGGGCAGATCGAGCAGCGCTGGCAGGAGTTGTGGCGCGAGCGCGGCACCTTCCACGCACCCAATCCGGTGGGCGACCTCGCCGGCAGTGACCCTGCAAGCGGGGTGCCCGCCGACAAGCTGTTCGTGCAGGACATGTTCCCGTACCCGTCGGGCTCCGGTCTGCACGTCGGGCACCCGCTCGGCTACATCGCGACCGACGTCTACGCCCGCTTCCATCGGATGCAGGGCCACAACGTGCTGCACACGCTCGGCTACGACGCGTTCGGTCTGCCCGCCGAGCAGTATGCGGTGCAGACAGGCACCCATCCCCGCACCACCACCGAAGCCAACATCGTGAACATGAAGCGGCAGCTCGGGCGTCTGGGGCTCGGCCACGACGACCGTCGCTCCGTCGCGACCACCGATGTCGACTTCTACCACTGGACGCAGTGGATCTTCCTCACGATCTACAACGCGTGGTACGACACCGCCGCAGGCAAGGCCCGCCGGATCGGCGAGCTCGAGGCCGAATTCGCCGACGGCACGCGCGCCCTCGGCGACGGCCGCGACTGGCGTCGCTGTCGGTGAGTGAGCGCGCCGCGGTGTTGGACTCGTACCGCCTCGTCTACCAGTCGAATTCGCTCGTGAACTGGTGCCCCGGACTGGGTACCGTGCTGGCCAACGAAGAGGTCACGGCCGACGGCCGTTCGGAGCGCGGCAACTTCCCCGTGTTCCGGAAGAACCTGCGGCAGTGGATGATGCGCATCACCGCGTACTCCGATCGCCTCATCGACGACCTCGAGTACCTGGACTGGCCCGACAAGGTCAAGTCCATGCAGCGCAACTGGATCGGTCGCTCGAACGGCGCCCAGGTGGCATTTGCGATCGACGGTGCGGATGCCGCGGTCGAGGTCTTCACGACCCGCCCCGACACCCTGTTCGGCGCGAGCTACGTCACCCTCGCACCCGAACACGAACTCGTCGACGAGATCGTCGCATCGGCGTGGCCGGACGATGTCGACGAGCGCTGGACCGGCGGTGCTGCGACCCCCACCGACGCCGTTGTTGCGTACCGGGCGGCGATCGCCGCGAAATCCGACCTGGAACGCCAGGAGTCGAAAGAGAAGACAGGTGTGTTCCTCGGCACGTACGCCGTGAACCCGGTCAACGGTGAAAAGCTCCCCATCTTCATCGCCGATTACGTGCTCACCGGGTACGGCACCGGCGCGATCATGGCCGTCCCCGGCCACGACCAGCGCGACTGGGAATTCGCGACCGCGTTCGGGCTGCCCATCCGCGAGGTCATCTCGGGTGGCGACATCACGACCGAGCCTACACAGGCGACGGCACTCTCGTGAATTCCGGCCTGCTGGACGGACTGAGCATCGCCGACGCGAAGAAGACCATCATCGCGAAACTCGAGGAAGACGGCACCGGCACCGGTACCGTCCAGTACAAGCTGCGCGACTGGCTCTTCGCCCGCCAGCGTTACTGGGGCGAGCCGTTCCCGATCGTCTACGACGAGCAGGGTGGCGCACATGCACTGCCCGATTCGATGCTGCCGGTGGAACTTCCGGAGGTCGAGGACTACGCGCCGGTGTCGTTCGACCCCGACGATGCGAACTCCGAGCCGTCTCCCCCGCTCGCGAAGGCCACCGACTGGGTGAACGTCGAACTCGATCTGGGCGACGGGCTGCAGCGCTACACCCGCGACACCAACGTGATGCCGCAGTGGGCGGGCAGTTCGTGGTACCAGCTGCGCTACATCGACCCGACGAACTCGGAAGAGTTCTGCGCCAAGGAAAACGAGGCGTACTGGACGGGTCCGCGACCCGAACTGCACGGCCCGAACGATCCGGGTGGCGTCGACCTGTACGTGGGCGGTGTCGAGCACGCGGTGCTGCACCTGCTCTACGCTCGCTTCTGGCACAAGGTGCTTTTCGACCTCGGCTATGTCACATCGTCCGAGCCGTACCGCCGCCTGTTCAACCAGGGCTACATCCAGGCCTACGCCTACACCGATGCGCGTGGCGTGTACGTTCCCGCCGACGAGGTGGTCGAGCGTGACGGCAAGTTCTTCTGGACGGGTCCCGAAGGTGAGCAGGAAGTTGCCCGCGAATACGGAAAGATGGGCAAGTCGCTCAAGAATTCCGTTGCGCCCGACGAGATCTGCAACGACTTCGGTGCCGACACCCTGCGCGTGTACGAGATGTCGATGGGTCCCCTCGACCAGTCTCGTCCGTGGGCGACCAAGGACGTCGTGGGTGCGTCGCGGTTCCTGCAACGCGCGTGGCGTCTGGTGGTCGACGAGGAGACCGGTGCTGTCCGCGTCACCGAGGACGAGCCGGGCGAGGACACCCTGCGCGCGCTGAACAGGGCCGTCGCCGGCGTGACCGACGATTACGCTCATCTGCGCGACAACACCGCGATCGCGAAACTGATCGAGTACACGAATCACCTGACGAAGCAGTACCCGTCGGGTGCGCCGCGCACCGCGGTCGAGCCGCTCGTGTTGATGATGGCTCCGGTCGCGCCGCACCTCGCAGAGGAGCTGTGGTCGCGGCTCGGGAACTCCGAACCACTTGCGCACGGGCCTTTCCCGACCGCCGACGAGAAGTGGCTGGTGGCGGATTCCGTCGAGTACCCGATCCAGGTCAACGGCAAGGTCCGCAGCCGCATCACCGTTCCTGCCGATGCGTCGCCCGACGCCATCGAGGCCGCGGCGTTGGCCGACGAGAAGATCGTCGAGCTGCTCGCGGGTGCCGCGCCGCGCAAGGTGATCGTGGTGCCCGGCAAGATGGTCAACATCGTCAAGTAGGACGTCGAGGACAGCGCGCAGCCACCGCTGCCAGGGCACACGGGTGCCTGGTAACGGTGGCTGTCTTTGTGATCTGGTGTGAACTAGGCGACCAACTCGGGCCTGTTCCCTGGTATCGGTGTCCGGAACAGATCGATGCTCGCGGGTGGAATGAACTGTGGCCGAAGCTCTTTAGTCATCTCGACTTCCCACTCGGTGTGG
>BBEG01000486.1 GCA_001312645.1 Rhodococcus sp. JCM 9791 | reverse complement strand
GGTCACGGCCCGGTTGACGCCGCGCCCGGTCCAGGTGGACCTCGGCGGACGTGTCGTGTCGACCTGGGGGTACGACCAGAGTCTGCCCGGGCCGTTGCTCCGCGCCCGCGCCGGGGATCTGCTGCGGGTCGAGGTCGACAACCGGCTGCCGGTCGAGACGAGCGTGCACTGGCACGGGCTGGCGCTGAGCAACGACATGGACGGGGTACCCGGGCTGACCCAGGACCCCATCACCGCCGGTGGCCGGTTCACCTACGAGTTCACCGTCCCGGATGCGGGCACGTACTTCTACCATTCGCATTCCGGGCTGCAGCTCGACCGCGGCCTGTACGGGCCCCTGGTCATCGATGATCCGAACGAGCCCGGCGACTACGACCACGAGTGGATCGTGGTGCTCGACGACTGGCTCGACGGCACCGGCCGCACCCCCGACGACGTGGCCCGCGACCTGGGCATCGGCGCCGCCGCCACCGGTGACAGCAGCGACGGCGGGATGGGCGGGATGGACCACGGCGCCATGGACATGGACGGCATGGACATGGGTGAGGAGACGATGCTCTCCCCGCTGCTCGGCGCGCCGGGGACGTGAGCTACCCGCATTTCCTGGTCGGCGGCCGGGTCCCGGAGGACCCGATCGTGTTCACCGCGACACCCGGGCAGCGGGCACGGATCCGGTTCATCAACGCCGGCGCCGACACCGCCTTCCGCGTCGCCCTCGGCGGGCACCGGATGACCGTCACCCACACCGACGGCTTCCCCGTCGTGCCGCAGGACACCGACGCCTGCTGATCGGGATGGGCGAACGCGTCGATGTGCTCGTCACCCTCGGCGACGGCGTCTTTCCCCTGTTCGCGCAGGCCGAAGGCAAGACCGGGCACGGACAGGCCCTGGTGCGCACCGCCGCCGGCGCGCTGCCCGCACAGTCGCGGCCCGGCGAGCTGGACCGGCAGGTGTTGCTCGGCACCGATCTGGCGCCTCGGGAGTATGTGCGCCTGCTCGAGAGGGAGCACGATGTGTTTCACAGCGTGGACATGGGCGGGACCATGTCGCCGTACCGGTGGACTCTCAACGGCCGCGCCCACCCCGACATCCCGCCGCTGAACGTGGCCGAAGGGCAGCGGGTGCGGATGCGGATGCGGATGCGGAACATGTCGGACATGTTCCATCCGATGCACCTGCACGGACACACCTTCGCGCTCACCGACACCGGCCTGCGCAAGGACACCGTCACGATCGGGCCGATGCGCACCGTGGAGATCGAATTCGACACCGACAATCCCGGCCAGTGGGCGCTGCACTGCCACAACGCGTATCACCAGGAAGCCGGGATGATGACCACCGTGTCCTACCTGGCCTGATCCCAGCACGCCGACCGGCCGTGACTGGTCGCCGGATTCACGGTGGTCTATGACCGTTCGAGAAAGGAACATATCCCATGAACAAGAAGACTCTCGCCGTCGGCGCGATGGCGCTCGCGGTGGTGTTCGCCGCGGCGGCATGCAGCGACACCGGGACCGACACCGACACCACCGTCGCCACCTCGCCCGCCACGACCTCGGCCACCACCACCACCGCCGCAGACGAGGCCGCCGCGCACAACGACGCCGACGTGATGTTCGCGCAGATGATGCTGCCGCACCACAGTCAGGCCATCGAGATGAGCGACATTCTGCTGGACAAGCAGGACATCCCCGCGGACGTGACCGCCCTGGCCGAGCAGATCAAGGCCGCTCAAGGCCCGGAGATCGCACAGCTCGAATCCTGGCTCGCGCAGTGGGGCGAGCCCACCGAGATGCCCGAGACCGGCAACAACGACATGCCCGGCATGGACATGGACGAGGGCATGGACGGTATGGAGGGGATGCAGATGGAAGGGATGATGAGCGAGGAGGACATGCAGGCGCTGTCCGAGGCGCAGGGCGCCGACGCCGCTCGCCTGTTCCTCGAGCAGATGATCGCCCACCACGAAGGCGCAGTCGACATGGCGCAGACCGAGATCGAGGACGGACAGTTCCCCGAGGCGGTAGAGATGGCCCGCACCATCGTCGACACCCAGCAGCAGGAGATCGAGACGATGCGTGAGCTGCTGACCACCCTGTAGAGCACCCTCGCACGGTTCCTCTCGGCCCGTCCGCCATCCCAGGAGGCTTTCGATGTCGCACCCGCAGCACGGACACCCCCACCCGGACCCGCGCCCGCCGGACACAATCACGGCGCCGACGTCCAGAGCCCGCCCCCCGACGAGCATGATGCGCACGCCGGGCCGGGTGAGCACACCGGCACGATCGGCACGCGGGGCACGGCGCACACGGGAGATGTTCCGCCGCCGGTTCTGGGTGTCGCTGGTGCTGGCGATACCGGTGGTGTTCTTCAGCCACATGGTCGCCGACCTGCTCGGCTACACCATGCCGGACTTCCCCGGCGCCATGTGGATTCCCCCGGTACTGGGCACGGTGATCTTCGTCTACGGCGGCACCCCGTTCCTCACCGGAGGCTGGGCCGAGCTCAAAACCCGCCGTCCCGGGATGATGCTGCTGATCGCCATGGCGATCAGCGTCGCGTTCCTCGCCTCCTGGGTCACCACCTTGGGTCTCGGCGGGTTCGACCTGGACTTCTGGTGGGAGCTCGCGCTGCTGATCGTGATCATGCTGCTCGGGCACTGGCTCGAAATGCGTGCCCTCGGCTCGGCGTCGGGCGCCCTCGACGCACTCGCCGCGATGCTGCCGGACACCGCGGAGAAGATCACCGAGACCGGTACCGCCGACGTTCCGCTGCAGGAACTCGAACTCGGGGATCTGGTGCTGGTGCGCGCCGGGGCGCGGGTGCCCGCCGACGGCACCGTCACCGACGGCCGCGCCGAGGTCGACGAATCGATGATCACCGGCGAATCCAAGGCGGTCACCCGGCAGGTAGGCGACACCGTGGTTGCCGGCACGGTCGCGACCGACAGCGCGCTGCGGGTGCGGATCACTGCGGTCGGCGAGAACACGGCCCTGGCCGGGATCCAGCGGATGGTCGCCGACGCCCAGGCCTCCTCGTCCCGTGCCCAGGCGCTGGCAGACAAGGCCGCGGCGTTCCTGTTCTACTTTGCCACCCTCGCCGGCATCCTCACCTTCGCGATATGGGCGTTGCTCGGCAACCTCGACGAAGCGGTGGTGCGCACCGTCACCGTGCTCGTCATCGCCTGCCCCCACGCCCTCGGGTTGGCGATCCCGCTGGTGATCGCGATCTCCACCGAACGCGCCGCCAGATCCGGGGTGCTGGTCAAGGACCGGCTCGCGCTCGAACGCATGCGCACCGTCGACGTGGTCCTGTTCGACAAGACCGGCACCCTGACCCAGGGCCGACACCAGGTCACCGGCGTCGCCGCCCACGGGATCACCGAAGAACACCTGCTCGCGCTGGCGGCGGCGGTCGAATCCGACAGCGAACAC
>BBEG01000485.1 GCA_001312645.1 Rhodococcus sp. JCM 9791 | reverse complement strand
GGTTCTGGTCACTCTCAGCGCGCGCGAGATCGCGCCGAAGGCGAAGATCGTTGCAGCGATCCGCGAATCGGAGAACACCCATCTGATGCGGCAGTCGGGAGCGGATTCGGTGGTGATCTCGTCCGAGACCGCCGGCCGGCTCCTCGGCATCGCGACCACCACCCCGAACGTCGTGGAGATGATCGAGGATCTGCTGACACCCGAGGCGGGTTTCGCGATCGCCGAGCGCGACGTGGACGAGAGCGAGGTGGGTGGGTCGCCCCGCCACCTCAAGGACATCGTTCTCGCGGTGGTGCGCGACGGCCGCATGTGGAGGATCGGTTCCCCGGAGGTGGATGCGATCGAGCCCGGTGACAAGCTCCTGTACATCCGGCTGGTGTCCGGTTCGGCTTCCGGAGCGATGCGCGGTTAGTGTGCACGGTGTGACGACCTTCGCATTGGGTGAGACGCCGTTGTTGTCGCGCACCGTCGTCGAGCGTGCCGAGGAATTGCGCTCCGACGTCGACGCGCTTCGTGTCGGTTGGGTTACCGCGAAGCTCTTGCGGATCGATCGCCGAGGCCAGGCGCCTGTCGACGGGTCGGTGCTCGTGCTGGCCGATGCCACCGAACTGGGCCCCGAGCCGGTATCCGGCGCAGTGTTCCTCGGGATTCGCGACGGTCTGCACGTGTGGGCGGTGCGCGTGCTCGCGCAGACCGGAACGGTCGCCGACCTCCGCCGCGTGGGCGAAGATCTCGGTGATGCCGACGCCGATCTGATGGTCAGTGCTGTGGCGCTGCTCAATTGGCATGACCAGGCCGCGTTCAGCGCCGTCGACGGTTCTCCCAGCGAGCCCACTGTCGCGGGCTGGTCGCGGATCAGCACGGTGACCGGCCACGAGGAATTCCCCCGAACCGATCCGGCCATCATCTGCCTCGTTCACGACGGCGGCGACCGCGTCCTGCTCGCTCGCCAGCCGACGTGGCCCGAGCGTCGCTTTTCGGTGTTGGCGGGATTCGTCGAGGCGGGGGAGTCGCTCGAAGCGTGCGTGGTTCGCGAGATCCGCGAAGAGGTCGGCGTCGATGTCCATGACGTGCAGTACCTCGGGAGTCAGCCCTGGCCGTTCCCGCGCTCGCTGATGCTCGGCTTCTCCGCCGTGGCAGACCCGGAGCAGAACGTCGAGTTTCTGGACGGCGAGATTTCGGAGGCACAGTGGTTCACCCGCGAGGAGGTGCGCGCGGCCCTCGAGGTAGGCGACTGGGCATCCTCGGAAGAGGCGCCGCTGTTGCTGCCCGGTTCGATCTCGATCGCGCGCGGCCTGATCATCGGCTGGGTGAACGGCTGATCGCCGAGTCACCCGTTCGTATTCCGTCCAGCGCGACCTCGACCGTACGGTCGGCGTAGTCGGCCGTCAGCGGTCCGGTCCGGAACAGCCATCGCTGGGTGAGCGGCGAGAAGATCGCATCGAGTGCAGCGTCGAGGTCCAGGTCGTCGGGGAGTTCACCCGATTCCTGCGCGGAGCGGAGCCGCTGCTTCTTCAGTTCTCGTGTCGGTGCCTCGAACCGCTGCAGATACTCCTCGGCGAGTGCGTCGTCGGTGAGGACCGCGACGGTGAGCGCGCGGAGCGGCTTCTCGAAGGTGGGATCGTGCAGTTCCTCGATCGTCGCGCGCAGGACCGTCTTCAGATCCGCGTCGAGGTCGCCGGTGTCGGGTAATCCCGGCGAGCTCGCAGCACCCCCATCGCCCATGTTCTTACGCAGGAACGCGTCGAGGAGCACCGCACCCTTGGACGGCCACCAGCGGTAGATCGTCTGCTTCCCGACGCCGGCGCGCGTGGCGATTGCTTCGATCGACAGGCGACCGTAGCCGACATCGGCGACGAGTTCGACAGCCGCATCGAGGATTGCGATGTGCGAGGCGGTGCTGCGTCGTGAACGGTTCGGTTCGAAGGGGGGCATGGCGTGATCATAGCCCACACGAGACGAGACGGACCGTATTGACATAATCGAGAGATGGAACTACCGTCTCGTTCGTAACGAGACGGATCGTCTCGTCTTATTCTGAAGGAGGCGCAGTTGATGCGATCTGACGCAGGAAAACGCGTGTGGTTCGTCACCGGAGCGAGCCGCGGTCTGGGCAGGGCGTTCGTCGACGAAGCGCTCGCAGCGGGCGATCGTGTCGTCGCGGTGGCTCGCACGATCGATACCGTCACCGATCTCGACGACGACAGGGTGCTCGGACTCGCCGTCGACGTCACCGATCGCGCCTCTGTCTTCGAAGCTGTCGACACCGCAGTCGAACGTTTCGGGCACATCGACATCGCGATCAACAACGCCGGCACCATGTGGTCGGGATTCGTCGAGGAATTCGACGAAGCTCAGGTACGCGAGCAGATGGAGACGAACTTCTTCGGGGCACTATGGGTGAGTCAGGCGGTCGCGGGGGCGATGAGGCGGCAGCGAGACGGTCATCTCGTGCAGATCTCGAGCATCGGCGGCGTCGTCACCGGCCCGACCTCGGGAATCTACAGCGCCAGCAAGTTCGCGCTCGAAGGAGCGAGTGAGGCGCTCGCCGCGGAACTCGCGGGTTTCGGCGTCGACGTCACCATCGTCGAACCCGGCGGATACTGGACCGACCTCTATACGGGAATGGGATTCACCGAACCGTCGGACGACTATGAGCAACTCCGCGCGCAGATTGCCGAACAGTTCGCGGACACCAGCATCGACAGCGAACCGGCGCTCGCGGCGACGGCGATCAGGGCACTCGTCGACAGTGACGAGCCGCCACTACGTCTCATCCTCGGCAGTGCGGTGCTCGACGCCGCCGTCGACGCGGCGAAACAGCGCGTCGACACCTGGATGGAATGGGAGCAGGTGAGCCGGGCCGCGGAGTCTGCCGTCCCGGCTCCCGGCGAATGAGTATTACCGGACGGGTCGGGCGGTGCAGGTAACGGGCCGGCACCGCCCGCTCAGGGCCGACTACACGCCAGTGCGCGCTTGACCGCCGACAGCGGCGGATTGGTCGCGGTGGTTCCATCCGCGTACTTGACCGTCGGAACGACGTGGTTGCCGCCGTTGACGCTGCCGACGAACTCTGCGGCTGCGGGATCGGCCTCGATGTCGATCTCGCGTAGCCGATGCCGTTCTCGTCGAGCTGCTTCTTCAGCCGCTTGCAGTACCCGCACCACGTGTCGAGTAGATGGTGAGGGCGTGTGTGTCGGTGGTCGTCGTATCGGTGGTCGTCATGACGGCGACAACGTCGCAGGGGCGCTGATCTGTTCCACCGACCCTTGAAATGTGTTCTCCGACACAGGTGGCGCGCGGATGGTGACGCCGGTCGGCCGCGATGTCGGTCCGCACTGCATGATGGAGGCCATGCGTGTGGAAGCAGCGGTGGACGGTCTCGACCCGGAACAAGCAGCAGCAGTCCTCGCACCGCGGGGGCCGGTGTGCGTGC
>BBEG01000484.1 GCA_001312645.1 Rhodococcus sp. JCM 9791 | reverse complement strand
CCGTCGGCGCCACCGCGATCGGCCCGTCCGTCGCGACGTTGCGTGAGCATCGCGATCTCGTCGACAGAGCCGCCCTCGCGGGTCGGGCCACGTACTGCTGGACCGTCGACGAGCCCGACGACGTGGAGTTGTGCCGCACGCTCGGCGTCGGCTGGGTGGCCACCAATCATCCGGACGCACCAAGGCTCAACTCGAGACAGTGCCCGGCGTGTAGTTTTGCGCCGTGGCGAAGAAGAGCAAGAGAAACAGCGGACCCAAACCCGGCAGCAATCGCGCGGCCAAGCTCGAGCAGCGCAGGCTCGAACGGGAAGCGTCGTCCGGCGCATCGTCCCGACCGTTCGAGGGACTTGCCCTCGAACTCGATCTCGTGGCGTTGCGGGAGTTCGTGCCGTCTGCGCTCGTCGATCTTCCGGTCGAGGGTGGCGGACGCCGGGTGGTCGGCGCGACGATCCTCCCGGGCGGTGTCGCGGCACTTGCGCGTGAGGAAGGTGACGAGGTCGTCGGATACGTCGGGTTGCAGTTGGCGACGTTCGGTCCCGACCCGGCCGGGGAACTCGGTGCGGCAGTCGAGTGGGTTCTCACCGCAGAGCCCGGGACGTCGCTGAAGGTGGCGGAGACTACTGCGGACTCGGCGCGTCTGCAGGATCTGCTCGTTGCCGACGAGCTTCCGTCGATCACCGTGCACCAGGATTTCCAGTGGTGGATCCCGGAAGGCGTCGAGGCCGCTCCCGATGTCGCGCAGACGCTGCAGCAGGCCAACGCCGCAGTGATGCCCTCGGCGCGTCTCGACGGCGAGGATCTCGTCGCGGCATGGTGGGTCGATACCGGAGAGAAAGCCCACCTGCGGTGGATTCGCCCCGAGGACGAGGACGCGCTGATGACGGCCCTGTCGCGCGTGCACGCTGCCGGTGGACTGCACCTCGGTGACGGTTCGCGATTCGCGGGTTCGTTCCGCACGCACGGCCTGTTGGTGCCCGTATTCGACCTCGATCGTGAGAAGCATCCCGACGAATGGGCCGCGGCGACACGAGAGCTCGGTGCGCGAATCGATGCGGCACTCGCCGACGATTCGCCGCTCACCGTCGCCGAGCGAGGCTCCCGCGACGGCCTGCGCAGCCGTCAGGTCACTCTGCGCTGACCCCCGAACGCCGAACTCACTTCACGCTGTTGAAGCATGAAGGTGACGTTCGGCCGAGGGGCAGCGGGGCTGATCAGATGCTGCCGCCTGCGGCGAGCGGAGCGTTGTCGCTCGAACGCTCCTTCGAGTTGAGCTCCCGCGCAACGAAGTCCTCGAGATTGAACAGGTTGCTGCCTGCGCGATCGGCGACGGTCAGCAGCGTGGTCACCGTCGCGACCTCTTCGACCTGCTCCTGCAGGAACCACTGCATGAACTGCTCGCCCAGGTAGTCGCCGTCCTCGCGCGCGGTGCGGGCGAGCTCGACGATCTGCTCGGTGACGCGCTTCTCTTGTTCGAGTGCCAGCGCGATGGGCTCGCGGGCGCTCTCGAAAAACGACTGCACAGCGTCGACGCCGGTGAGGTCGACGGCGATGTCGCGATCCAGGAAGTACTGGACGATCATCATGGCGTGATTGCGCTCTTCGACCGCCTGCGCGTAGAAGTGCTTTGCGAGCTGCGGGAGATCGGCGTTGTCGTAGAAAATTGCGGTGGCAATGTACTGGTGCGACGCATTGAATTCGTTGCGAATCTGATCGTGCAGCAGCGAATGGAATTTGGTTTTGCGAGTGTCGCCCATTGTTGTCATGCCGACGACGTTAATGCAGGTCAGCGATATTTTCATCGAAGCTATGGCTAGGCTGATTAATCAGAGTGTTGCCTACACTTCGTCGTTTCAGGGTTGGCTTACCCAAGATCATCGAGGGTGATCGGAACGCGATTCCGCCGCTATTTCTTCGCCCTGTCGTGGAAATTCGGATCATTTTCCGGGGGAGCGGCGGGGCGCTCATCTTCTCCGGTGCCTCGGTAATTCCGGCGCCGCGAAGTTCTCGAGTTCGACAAGGTCATCGCCCGCTCGGGGCGTGGCCTTTGCAAGGGTGTTCATGGTCGCGACTTCGCTCACCTGCTCCTGCAGGAACCACTGTTCTTCGAGGTAGAAGCCTTTTTTGGGGGCGTTGCGGGCGAGTTCGGAGACCTCGTAGGTCATGCGGTTCTCGTTCTCGAGGGCTGCGTGCACGTGTGCGGATCCCGATACGGTGGGGTCGACCGCAGAGAGTTCGGTGGCCGTGTTCCGGTCGACGAAACAGCGGATCACCATCAGTTCGCTTCGGCGTTTCTCCTTCGCCTGCGAATCGAAATAGGCGCCCCGACGGGGGCAGCTGCGCGTTGTCGAAATGCACTGCGATCGCCATGTGTTGGTGGTATCCCCCCGAGAAATTCCCGATCTCCTCGTGGAGTCTGGTGTGAAATCACGTCGAAGGTGTCGTGGTTGTGCCCATTATCACACGCCGGCCCGATGGTTACGGCGCGGGCGCGAGAAGGTCTGCGGGGATCTGCTGATCCTGCTCGAGTGCCCCGAAGAACTCGATCGCGCGCTCGCGATCCCACAGAAGTACGTTGCCGACTCCGTAGACATCCTCGAATCCGCCGACCGGCACGGTGGCCGTCACCGTCTCGCCGCGCATCGCCCATGCGAGCCGGCCGAGGTTCCACAGGTGATCGTCGTCGTCGACGCGTACGGAGCCTGCTGCACCCGATACGAGCGGCCACAGCCGGAACGGATTGAGGAAGGTGGTGGGGCCGGTTGCCTTGCTGAGCAACGCGACATGAACAGCCGCTGGTTGTTCATCCGGTCGAGATCGGCGAGCGGTGTGGCGCGGGTGCGCACGAATCCGAGCGACTGCGCGCCGTTCAGTTCCTGGCAGCCTGCTTCGAGTTGCAGGCCCGCGAGAGGGTCGTCGATCGGATACGGGACGCAGATGTCGACTCCGCCGATTGCGTCCACGATCGACGCGAATCCACTGAAGCCGATCTCGGTGTAGTGATCGATGTGGATTCCCGTCGCTCCCTCGACTGTCTGGACGAGGAGTTGTGGCCCACCGAGCGCGAACGAGGCGTTCAGTTTGTCCTGTCCGAATCCGGGAACGGGAACGTACGAGTCGCGGGGCAGGCTCACCATCGTGGTTGCGCCACCTCCGCTGGGGACGTGGACGAGCAGGATGGTGTCGGTGCGATCGGGGCCGACGTCGCCGCCGGTCGCGAGTTCCTGTTCCTGTTCGGGGGTCAGCCCGATCCGACTGTCGGAGCCCACCAACAGGAAATTGGATCCGGGTGTGTCGCCGATACGGCCCTCGTAGTCGGCGAGCGCATCGATCCGGGCGAGCTTGCCGTCGAAGTAGACGACGCCCGCGACCGCCGCGACCAGCAGTACGGCTATCAGCGCACCGATCCGGCGCAACGCACGCCGGGCTCCGCCGGGAC
>BBEG01000483.1 GCA_001312645.1 Rhodococcus sp. JCM 9791 | reverse complement strand
GCCCGCGAGCATCGATCTGTTCCGGAAGTCCATACCCGGGAACAGGCCGGATCTGATCGTCTGACCCACACGCAAAAGAACCAAGAGAACACAGCCACCGTTACCAGGGCACTTGGGTGCCCTGGCATCGGTGGCTCGAGACTCGGAACGTGACAAGATGCGGGCCTACCCAGACGAGTGAGAGGACGCGCCGAATGATCTCCGAGGACGATCTGCAGAAGCTCGACCTAGCGACCGACGCGTTCGAGAGAGTGCTGAGCGACGAGGACCTGATCGGGACCCAACTCAGCCGCTGCCCGGGATGGAGCACGCGTGACGTCGCCAACCACGTACTCGGCGGTGCCATCCGGTACACGCACTATTTTTCCGGTGGCGACCCCGCCGAGATCGCCTGGACACGAACGGCCGACCATGTCGGCCGCGACCCGGCCCGGGCCCATCGAACGCTTGCCGACGCACTTCGCCGCGAATTCGTCGACCATCGCGACGACGGCATCGTCCTGCACCATCCGATCCAGGACGTCGACGCGCCAACTGCTGGTAATGCGTGTACAGGAGCTGGTGTTGCACAGCTGGGACATTGCTTCCGTAGCCGAGCCCGATATCGAGCTGGATCCGTCCCTCTGTCGTTTCCTTCTCGACCGGGGTGAGACAGTTCGCACGATCCTCCGCACAGCTGGGGCCCTCGGGCATGCGACAACACCGGTAAGTGGCCGGCTCACCGCCGAGGTGCTTGCCGAGTGGGGCCGCGGGTGACATTCCTGACCCGTCGTCTCGGCAGCCTCCAGGGCCGAAACAAGACCCCGACCTGTAGTCACCAGGTCGGGGTCGTTGGCGGAAGCGGAGGGATTTGAACCCCCGGTCGCTCTCACGACGCTCGCTTTCAAGGCGAGTGCATTCGGCCGCTCTGCCACGCTTCCGTGCCAAATCTTAACTGCATCGCCGATCTACTTGTCGACGAGGGCTTCGTCGACGCGCGCAAAGATCCGGCGAGGGTCTTCAGCTCGCTCTTGCTCAACAGATCGATGAGGTTGGTGCGCACGTCGTCGACGTGGGTGGGAGCAGCCTCCGCGAGACGACGTCGGCCTTCATCGGTGACGGTGGCCAGCACACCACGACCGTCGTCGGGACATGAACTCCGCACGACCATTCCGTCCGTCTCCATGCGCCGAATCTGGTGAGTGAGGCGACTGCGGGACGACAGCACACCGTCGGCCAGTTCACTCATCCGCAGCGAACCGTCGGCTGCTTCGGTCAGCATGACCAGGATCCGGTACTCGGCGAGAGACAACCCATGCTGATCCTGCAGGTTACGGTTGAGCACTTCCATCAGCCGACTGTTGCCGTCCATATACCGCCGCCAGGCGTCCTGTTCCTCCGCGGTCAGCCAGTTCGGTGTGTCATGTTCGCCGGTCACGCGGGAAGTGTAATCACGGACGTGCCGGGGAAGTTACCGCCAGGTACTCCGAGGAGTGCCTCTGCGCGAGTCATTGCCATATCTCGAGCCCCTCACGATAACGTCGTCGACATGCACGCAATCGTCGCCACCGAACCCGGTGGGCCCGAAGTTCTCCAGTGGATCGAGCAGCCGGACCCGGAACTCGGTCCCGGACAGGTTCTCCTCGATGTCGCCGCTACCGCGGTCAACCGAGCCGACCTGCTGCAGCGTCGAGGCCTGTATCCGCCACCTCCCGGAGCCAGCGAGATCCTCGGGCTCGAATGTTCCGGTGTGATCGCCGAACTCGGTGAGGGAGTGTCCGGGTGGAAGATCGGTGACCGGGTCTGCGCGCTACTGACCGGCGGCGGATACGCGGAACAGGTGGTGGTTTCCACATCACAGCTGCTTCCGGTACCCGAAGGCATGGACCTCGCTGTGGCAGCGTCACTGCCCGAGGTCGCGTGCACGGTGTGGTCGAACGTCGTCATGAGCGCCGGCCTGAGCCGTGGGGATGTCCTGCTCGTGCACGGCGGTGGTGGCGGCATCGGTACGCACGCCATCCAGGTCGGCAAGGCCCTGGGTGCGACGGTGGTGGTCACAGCGTCCGCCGGCAAGCTCGATCGCTGCCGTGAACTGGGCGCCGACCTGGCGATCGACTACCGCAACCAGGATTTCGTCGTCGAGGTGAAGAAGACCTACGGCGGCGCGAACGTGGTGCTCGACAACATGGGCGCTGCCTACCTGTCGCGGAACATCGACGTCCTCGCACCCGACGGCACTCTGGTGGTGATCGGTATGCAGGGCGGAACCAAGGGCGAGTTGAACCTCGGCAAACTGCTCGCCAAACGCGGCCATGTCACTGCGACGGGCCTGCGCGGCCGACCCGACACCGGCAAATCGGGCAAGAGCGCGATCGTCGCCGCGGTCCGTGAACATCTCTGGCCGCTGGTCGCCGAGGGCAAGATTCAGCCCGTCGTACACGCCGAACTTCCGATCACGGAAGCCGCCAAAGCCCACGAGCTGCTCGACTCCCCCGAGACGGTGGGCAAGGTCGTGCTGAAGATCGACCGTCGGTAGGCCACGCGAACCGAGATCAGAAGTTGCGGAGTTCGCGGACGAGCTGGTCGATCTCGAACGCTGTGGTGTAGGGCGCGAGGCCGACGCTGACGGCGCCACCCTCGTCGCTCACACCCAGTGAGTCGAGCAACCGGCTCGTCCCGCGAGTGCTTGCGACTGTCGCGATGCGACGATCCGCCAGGTGCGCGGCGACCTTGTCGGCGGGCACACCGTCGATCGTGAAGCTGATCGTGGGTACCCGACTCGACGCGCGGCCGAGCACCATGACACCGCTGAGACTGTCGAGTTGGCGCAGGAGCCGATCGAAAAGCTTGTCCTGGTAGTGCTGCATCGAGCTGATGGAAATCTCGAGCCGTTCTCGTCGAGTACCGGTGGCTTCGTCGTCGAGCGAAGCTATGAAGTCGATCGATGTGGTGACTCCGGCCAGCAGCGCGTACTGATGACCACCCACTTCGAGACGTTCCGGCCCGCGCGCCTGCGGGTCGAGCGACATCGCGGGGACCCGGTCGAGGTGCGCAGGTCGGCAAAGACCAGCGCCCCGATCTGCGGTCCGCCCCAGGCGGCCGCGTCGATGGTGACGATGTCGGCGCGAGGTCGGACATGTCGAGGTGGGCGTACGGTGCGGCACCTGCGGCATCGACGACCATGAGACCGCCCGCCTCGTGGATGAGGTCGGACACTGCACGGACGTCGGGCGCCGAACCCACGATCGACGAGGCCGCGGACAACGCGACCAGTCGCGTCGTGGGTGTGATCAGTTCTTCGTATTGCCAGGCCGGCATGTCGCATGTCTCGATCTCGACCTCGGCCCACCGCACCTGCGCGCCGTAACGACTGGCCACCCGTAGCCACGGCGCCACGTTCGCTTCGTCGTCGAGACGCGAGAGCACCATGCCGGTGCCGAGCCCGAGCCGCGGGCTCAGCGAT
>BBEG01000482.1 GCA_001312645.1 Rhodococcus sp. JCM 9791 | reverse complement strand
GTCGCCGGTGCAGCGGTCGCTGACCCCGACGAACAACCGGTCGTGCCGTAGTGCCGGCGTCAGCCTGCCCAGGCGGCGCCGCAGGATCGCGGCGATCTCCTCCTCCGTGCCACTGGTCAGCGCGACCACCCGACCCGACGCATCCATCGAGGTGACGGGTGACCCCAGGACGTCCTCGACCAGGCTCGCAGCATGTCTGCGGGGATACGACCCTCGGCTTCGGCAACCACGGCGACCAGGTCGGTCTCTGAGAACCGGTCGCCCGCCGGTGCGGCACCACCCGAGCGATCGGCGATCTCCCACGATGTCCGGCGGCGCTCGTCACGTCGTACCCGGTCGAACGCGACGACCGTCGCGAGCTCGCCGAATGCCTCCAGGCACTCGGATTCGACATGCACACACCCGTCCCGGTCCCGGATCACGAGGAACCAGGAGTCGAGCCGGTCGCCGAGACCGCGGCCCACAGACAGGAGCGTGAACCCACCGGGCGTCTCGACCGGAAACCTCGAGGCAGTGAGCGCAGCGGCGGTGACGCGGTCGAGTGCGGTGTCGTCGAGCGGCGGGGTGTCCGTCACCGTCACCCCCGTTGCGGTGATCAGCCATGTCTGCACCCCGAACTGCTGCGCAAGCCGGTCGAGAAGCTCATCGACGGGGCGGCCGTCGGCGACAGCGGCGAGCCACTGCCGTTGCCGCGCGAGCCCGGTCTGCAGACGATCCATGCGCGCCCCGGCCATCCGGCCGGTCATGTATTCGATCACTCGACTGAACGGCACGTCTTCGGGCACCACCAGCAGCGGTAATCGGTGTCGAGCGCAGGCGTCGACCACGTCGTCCGGTACCCGACCGTGCAAGGCCTCCCCCGCTGCCATCGCGGAGACACCGGCGGCAACCAGTCGCTTGACGAACAGATCGGTGTCCTCCGACGAACGCCGCCATACCAGTCCCGTGAACACCAGCGAACCCGCGGAGACGTAGCGCGTGGGATCCGGCATGTCGGTCGTGCAGGCTCTCAGCACCGGACGCGTGAGCGCGTCCGTCTCGCCGTAGAGCACCCGAATTCCCAGATCCGGTGAGGCCACCACATCGCAAAGAAGCACGCTGTTCACCTACTTGTGATCGTCTTGGATGATCGAACAGTAGGAGCGCAAGATTTCCGGAGCGTTTCGTGTGTGCTGCCGGAGAGGTTTCGACCTCCGACGGCGTTGACTGAAGGCTCCGACGAGTTTCGAGGAGTCACCGATGCACCCGCACCTCACCGACACGCAGCGTGTGATCCGCGGCGCGCACATCGTGACGATGAACTCCGCGCGCGCCGAATACCGGACCGGACACGTCGTCGTCGACGGCAACCGCATCGTCGCGGTGGGACCGGGCGAACCCGTCGGCTACGACGACGCGCAGCTCGTCGACGGAACCGGGTGCGTGCTCACACCGGGTCTCATCAACACCCACCACCACCTGTATCAATGGATCACCCGCGGGCTCGCGGTCGATCACACCCTCTTCGAGTGGCTCACCACGCTCTACCCGATCTGGGGTGGCATCGACGCCGATGCGTCCACGTCGGAGCCAAGGGCGCCCTGGCCCACCTCGTCCGCACCGGGTGCACCACGAGCACCGACCACCACTACGTCGTCCCGCGTGACGGTGGCGATGTCTTCGGCGCCGAGATCACCGCTGCGGCCGAGGTCGGCATCAGGTTCCACCCGTGCCGCGGCTCGATGGACCTCGGTGCGAGCGCAGGCGGTCTCCCACCCGATCACATCGTGGAGAAACTCGACGCGATCCTCGAGGCAGCCGTGAGGCCGTCGACACCTGGCACGATCCGTCGTTCGATTCGATGTTGCGGGTCGCTCTCGCGCCGTGTTCACCGTTCTCGGTCACCGGCGATCTGTTGAGGGAGTCTGCGCTGCTCGCCCGCGATCTCGGAGTCCGGCTGCACACCCATCTCGCCGAGACCCTCGACGAAGAGGACTTCTGCCTCGAGAAGTTCGGTTGCCGGCCCGTGCAGTACATGGAGTCGTTGGGATGGACGGGCTCGGACGTCTGGTACGCGCACGCCGTGCACCTCGACGACCACGACATCGGGGTGCTCGCCGCATCGGGCACCGGCGCCGCCCACTGTCCTACTTCCAACGCGCGCCTCGGCGCAGGCATCGCACGGGCCGCCGACCTCTACGCCGCAGGTGTGCCCCTCGGCCTCGGTGTCGACGGCGCCGCAAGCAACGAATCGTGCTGCATGCTCGAAGAAGCCCATCATGCAGCGCTGTTCGCTCGCGCCCGCAGCGGACCGCGAGCCATGACGGTGCGGCAGAGCCTCGAACTCGCCACCATCGGCGGCGCGCACGTTCTGGGCCGCGAGAACGAGATCGGATCGATCGAAGTCGGCAAGCTCGCCGATCTGGCGCTGTGGCGCCTCGACGGTCTCGCGCATTCGGGGATCACGACCCGGTCGCGGCGCTGGTCCTCGGCAGCCAACCGCCGCTGGAACTGCTGTTGGTCGACGGCCGTGACGTGGTGCGCCGCGACGTGGTGTGCACGGTCGACGAGGAGGTCGTCGCCCGGCAGGTCGCCGACGAACACGTCAAGCTCGTCGCGAAAGCGGGGTGAGTGCCGTGGATCTCCACACGATCACCGCGTACGACCTGGCTCATGAACGAGGCGACCTGGACATCGGGCCGGTGAGGCGTTCGTCGCCGGGGGGACGTGGATGTTCTCCGAACCCCAGCTGCATCTGCACCGGCTGGTCGATCTGACCGGGCTCGATTGGCCCGCAGTGACGCTCACCGCCGATCACCTCGAGATCGCAGCCACCTGCACGGTCGAACGCCTGTCGGAGCTCTCGACCACCGAGCAGTGGCCGGCAGCGCCGCTGTTCCGGCAATGCGCGCAGGCCCTGCTCGCGTCGTGGAAGATCTGGAAGAGTGCCACGGTCGGCGGCAACATCTGCCTGTCGTTCCCCGCGGGGGCGATGATCTCCCTCGCCTCCGCACTCGAGGCCACCGCCGTGATATGGACTGCAGATGGTCGTGAAACCTACTTTCCCATACTCGATTTCGTCACCGGGGCCGGATCCAATGTGCTGACACCCGGCGACGTGCTGCGCAGTATCCGTATCCCGCTGTCCGTACTCCGGGCACGCACCGCATTCCGGAAGATCGCGCTGTCGCCTCTGGGTCGCTCCGGAGCGGTCGTCATCGGACGAATCGACGTCGACGGCGGCTTCGTACTCTCGGTGACCGCGTCCACCGTACGCCCGTATGTTCTGCGGTTTCCCGAGCTCCCGTCGGAGCGGGATCTCTCCGACGCGCTCACCCGGAGCATTCCGGTCGAGGCGTACCACACCGATGCGCACGGCGCGGCAGACTGGCGGCGGGCCGTCACCGCAGTGCTCGCCGCCGAGGTCCGGGCAGAGCTGTCGAACGGGGGAGGTCCCGGCATGAAATTCACCGTCAATGGCCGCGAACTCGACACCGAT
>BBEG01000481.1 GCA_001312645.1 Rhodococcus sp. JCM 9791 | reverse complement strand
CCGGCACGCACCTGCGCGGGGTGGCGACGGTCGAGTTCCTCGTGTCCGGCTCGGGCATGGTGTTCCTCGAGGTGAACCCGCGGATCCAGGTCGAACACACCGTCACCGAAGAGGTCGCCGGCATCGATCTCGTGGCCGTGCAGATCGCGGTCGCGCGCGGAGCCTTGTTCGACGAACTCGAGCTCTCCGACGGTGTCACCGCCGACTCCCACGGTGTCACCGGAGCGCCCACCCGTGTCCGGGGAGTGGCCGTGCAGGCACGCATCAACACCGAAACGCTGCGTCAGGACGGACAGGCCGTCCCCGCGACCGGAACCCTGTCCGCATTCACCCCTCCGTCCGGCCCCGGCATTCGCGTCGACACCCACGGCCGCCCGGGGCTCGAGGTGGGTGCCCGCTACGATTCCCTGCTCGCGAAGGTCATCGCACACGTGCGGGTCGGGGCGAGCGAAGCGACCGGGGATTTCACGCGTGGAGTCGGCGCCGCGATCCGGAAACTCGAGGTCTCGCTCGGCGAGTTCGTCGTCGACGGTGTCGCCACCAACCGGAATGTGCTGCGGAAGATTCTCACCGACAGGGAATTCCGGTCCGGTCCGGTCACCACGTCGTGGCTCGGTGAGCGTCTCGAGGAGTTCGTCGACCCGCACGCGGAGACATCGGTCGCGGCGGAAGCGCCCGAACTGAGCGCCGGTGAGTATGCGGTGCGCGCCGAAATGGTCGGCACAGTAGTCGAATCCGCTGCGGAGGGCGGCACCGCGCCCGCCGGTTCGCCCATCGTGATCCTCGACGCGATGAAGATGCAGCACGCGGTCACCGCGCCGGGAACCGCCACCGTGACTCGGATGCTCGTACAGCCCGGGCAGACCGTGCAACCCGGAACGGTGCTCGCCGTGGTCCACCTCGACGACGAAACCGGAGCAAGCACTGCCGCAGACGCATTCGACCTCGATGACGAGCGCGCCGACCTCGACGAGATCCACGCGCGGCACTCAGCCACCCTCGACGCCGCCCGTCCCGACACGGTCGCCCGACGGCACAGCCGCGGCCGACGCACCGCCCGAGAGAACATCACCGATCTCGTCGACGCCGGCAGCTTCGTCGAGTACGGCGGTCTCGTCCTCGCGGCGCAACGCGCACGGCGCAGCGAAGAAGACCTCATCGCGAACACCCCCGCCGACGGACTTGTAGGAGGCACGGCACGTATCGACGGTGCGACGTGGTCGTCATGTCGTACGACTACACCGTGCTTGCCGGAACTCAGGGCAGGTACAACCACAGCAAGACCGACCGGCTCCTCGAACTCGCTGCGCGCCGCGAGGTGCCGCTGGTGCTGTTCGCCGAGGGCGGCGGCGGACGACCGGGCGATGTCGACGTAGCGCACGGTGCCGGCCTGGACCTGTCGACGTTCCGGTCGATGGCAGCGTTGCGCGGTCGCGTGCCCACTGCGGCTGTGGTGTCGGGCCGGTGTTTCGCGGGCAACGCCGCACTCGCCGGTGTGTGTGATGTGCTCATCGCGACGCCCGACGCCAACATCGGGATGGGCGGGCCCGCCATGATCGAGGGCGGCGGACTCGGAGAGCACCGACCCGAAGAGATCGGTCCGATCGATGTGCAACGCCGTAACGGCGTCGTCCACCTCGCCGCGCGCGACGAGGAGCATGCCGTCGCGCTGACCCGGCAGTACCTGTCGTATTTCACCGTCCGGACAACCGAATTCGAGGCACCCGATCCGCGTCTCGCGCGACACGTGGTCCCCGAGAATCGGCTCCGCGCCTACGACGTGCGCACGGCGCTCACCGCGATCGCAGACGTCGATTCGGTGCTCGAGCTGCGCGCGGACTACGGGGTCGGCATCGTCACCGCCCTCGTGCGGGTCGAGGGCAAGGCCTACGGTGTGCTCGCCAACAGCAGCCACCATCTCGGAGGCGCGATCGACGCCGAAGCCGCCGACAAGGCCGCGGACTTCCTCGAACTGTGCGAAGAGCACCGGATTCCCGTGGTGAGTCTGTGCGACACACCGGGTTTCATGGTCGGTCCGGAATCGGAAAAGCAGGCGACCGTGCGGCGATTCGGCCGGTTCTTCATCGCGGGGGCGCGGTTGACGGTGCCGTTCGGCACGATCATCCTCCGTAAAGGATACGGGCTCGGTGCCATGGCGATGGCCGGTGGATCGTTCCACTCACCGCAGTTCACGGTCGCGTGGCCGACCGGCGAAATCGGCGGGATGGGACTCGAAGGCGCGGTGCGACTCGGCTTCCGCAAGGAACTCGATGCCGCGCCCACCGCCGAAGCTCGCGAGGAACTGTTCGGGAAACTGGTCGCGGCGGCGTATCAGCGCGGTAAGGCACTGCAGGCGGCGACGATCTTCGAACTCGACGACGTCATCGACCCCGCCGAGACCCGCACGTGGATCTCGGAACTGCGATGATTTCACGGCGCTGACAGGGGTACTTCTTCGACATGGTCACCTATCGCGGAGCACAGAATTATCTTCCCGACACCCTCGACCTCCTCTCACTCGAGACAGCGGCCCGGGGGTGTCGCGGGTGTGACCTGTTCAAGGCTGCCGAGCAGACGGTCTTCGGCGCAGGCCCCGCCGACGCGGGTCTGATGCTCGTCGGCGAGCAACCCGGCAACGAGGAAGACCTCGAGGGGGAGCCGTTCGTCGGCCCCGCAGGCCGATTGCTGGACAAGGCGCTCGCAGCCGCCGGTGTCGAGCGCGACGCCGTGTACGTCACCAATGCCGTCAAGCATTTCCGGTTCGACCGGGCCGCGGGCGGAAAGCGTCGCATCCACAAGAAACCGTCGGGCGGGCAGGTCACCGCGTGCCGACCGTGGCTGGCCGCGGAGCTCGACGTGGTTCGTCCCGACGTCGTGGTGTGTCTCGGTGTGACGGCGGCCCGCGCGTTGATCGAGAAGAATTTCACGCTCACCGCGCATCGTGGCGAGGTGCTGCACCTCGACGAAGAATTGCGGGGCACGCTCGATCCGAGAGTGGTCGCCACGATCCATCCATCCGCGGCGCTGCGTGCCCACGTCGACCGCACCGCCGCGTTCGAATCACTCGTGCGCGATCTTCAGCGCGCCGCCGGGTTGCTCTGACCTGATCATGCTGTCGTGGCGAGCGCGGCTGCGAGCCCGAATGCCACCGACATTGCACATACTTCGATGACGGCATTGCGCAGGGAGACGTCGGCGGTGCTCCGATGGGCGCCTGCCGCGGGCACCCACGTGCGCCGCCAGATCCACGCCAGCGCGAGCAGCGCCACGAGCACCGCGACCTTGGCGAGCAGGACGCGCCCGTAGCCGGTATCGACGAGTGCGGCCACCGACTCGAGACGCACGGCCGCGTCGATCACACCGGTCACCCCGAGGACGACGACGCATTTCGTCGCGAGTTCCGAATAACGCGGCAGCAGCCGGGACCACGGCCCGCGACCCGGACCAGCAGGGCGAGTGCCGTGAGAACCCCAGCCAGACG
>BBEG01000480.1 GCA_001312645.1 Rhodococcus sp. JCM 9791 | reverse complement strand
TGGTAGGGGCCGTGCGGTGCGATGTTGCGGATGGTCCGCATATATTCGTCGGCCCAGGCGTCGATGTCGGCGGGCAGGGCAGCGCCCTCCTGCACTGCCGGCGACTGCAGACCGTAGACCGGACGGTTGTCGCCCAGATGCCGGGCGAGACCGGCAAAGCTCCAGGACAGGCCGGTCACCGGGTGGAAGCAGAACACCGGCGCCCCCGAGCCTCCGGTCTTCAGTGGAAGTACGGAATCGAACGGGCCTACGGCATCGCTGCCGACACCGACCGCTTCGGCATCGATTCGACCGGCGAGCTGTTCGACGGTCGGATGCAGGAACAACCACGGCAGCGGCACCTCGGTGAACAGATATTCCCGCACGCGGGCGACCACCTTCACGGCACTGAGCGAGGTTCCACCGACCTCGAAGAAGTCGTCGTCGAGGCCCACCTTCCCCGGGACGTCGAGCACCTCGGCGAAAGCAGCGGCGACCACGTTCTCGGTCGTGGAGCGCGGTGCCCGGTACGGCCGCGGGGTCACCTCGGGTTCGGGCAGTGCCTTCCTGTCGACCTTGCCGTTGATGTTCAGCGGCACCGCGTCGAGGGTCACGAAGCCCTGCGGAATCATGTACGACGGCAACAGTCGGGCGAGGTCCGAGCGCATCGCGGGAATGTCGAGCTGGTCACCGGTGGGTACGACGAACGCGACGATGCGGTCGCTCGACTGCACCGAGGAACCCTGCCGTACCGACGCGACAGCCTCACGTACTTGGGGGAGCGAACGCATCGCGACCTCGATCTCGCCGAGTTCGATACGGAATCCTCGGACCTTGACCTGGAAATCGGCCCGATCGAGGTATTCGAGGGTGCCGGAGCCGGTCCCACCGAAGGGACGCCACCGCACGATGTCACCTGTGCGGTACAACCTGGTTCCGGGTTCTCCGAACGGGTTCGCGATGAAACGTTCCGTGGTCAGACCGGGTCGTCCGAGGTAGCCGCGGGCCAGCTGCGTGCCTGCGAGGTAGAGCTCGCCGGCCACGCCCGGCGGCACGGGGTGGAGCCGCTCGTCGAGGACGAACACCTGCGTGTTCGACACCGGGTCGCCGATCGGTACGGAGTTCGAGGTCAGTTCGAGAACCTCGTGGGCGGTCACCGACACCGCGGCTTCCGTCGGGCCGTAGAGGTTGACCAGTCCGGTGGCCGACTGCGCAAGGTCCGTTCGGCGGTGTCGACAGGCAGTGCTTCGCCGATCGCCAGGACCTGGCGGAGCGTGTCGGGCAACTCACCGCCGGCATCGTCGAGCAAGGCGTCGAGCATCGACGGAACGACATGCAGGGTGGTGATGCGTTCGCGCCGGATCAGATCGTTGAGGTAGGCGGGGTCGCGGTGTCCGCCGGGTGCCGCGATCACAAGCCTTGCACCTGCGGTGAGCGCGGACCAGAATTCCCACACCGACAGGTCGAACGTCGCCGCGGTCTTGAGGAGCACCGCGTCGGACGGGGTGAGGGCGAAATGTTCACGCTTCCAGACGAGCTGATTGACGATCGCACCGTGCGACACGACGACGCCCTTGGGGCGGCCTGTGGAACCGGAAGTGAAGATGACGTAGGCGGCGTTGTCGGAGCGCAGGGGTGCGAGCCGCTCGGAGTTGCGGATCGGCCTGCTGTCGTAGGCGTCGAGGTCGAGGGAATCGACCTGGAGGACGAAAGGTCCGGCCGGTAGATCGATCCGGTCCTGCGAGGTCGTGAGTACACCGGCCGGGGACGCGGTGTCGAGGATGTACCCTATGCGGCCGGCCGGGTGGTCGGGGTCGAGCGGCAGGTAGGCACCCCCAGCTTCGGTCACTGCATACATCGCGACGACCAGGTCGACGGAACGTCGCATGGCGAGTGCCACCACAGTCTCGGGACCCACTCCGCGTTCGATGAGAAGCCGTGCGAGTCGGTTCACTCGCGTCGCGAACTCCTTGTAGGTGAGGGCACCGGTCTCGTGGACGAGAGCCACGGCGTCGGGTGTCGCATGCACCTGGTCGTCGAACAGGTCGGCCAGGGTCCCGCCAGAACCGACGGCGTACTGTTCGGCCTCCCATGCCTGCAGCATTGCTTCGAGTTCCTGCGGGTCGTGCAGGTCGACGTCGCCGACCGGTACCGATGGGTCGCCCACCACTGCGGCGAGGATCCGCTCGTACCGGTCGAGCATCCGCTGCACCGACGAGCGGTCGAACAGTTCTGTGGCGAAGCCGAACTCGATACCGAATCCGCCCCGTCCACCACCAGCGCCGTGGTCGACGATGGTCACATGCAGGTCGAACCGGACCGATGTCGATGCGGCCTCGAGCGGCTCGACCTTCAGTCCGGGAAGGTCCAGGGAGTCGACGGTGAAGTTCTGGTACGAGAATCCGACCTGGAACACGGGATGCTGTGCAGGCGACCGCACCGGGTCGAGCACCTCGACGAGTCGTTCGAAGGGGACGTCGGCGTTGTCGAACGCGGCAAGGTCCGCGGTCCGCACCTGTTCGAGTAGTTCGGCGAACGTGTCTCCCAGCTCCACCGGCGTGCGGAGGGCGAGCATGTTGACGAACATCCCGACGACATCGTCGAGCTCGGGCGCGGATCGACCGGCGACCGGGGTACCGACCACCACGTCGACAGTGTCGGACAGTCGCGCGAGGAGAACCGCGAGGGCGGCATGCATGACCATGAACGGCGTCGCACCGGCGTGACGTGCAAGTTCCGAGATCTCCCGGTACATCGCGGGGTCGAGTGCGGCGCGCACCCGGTCGCCGGCGGATCCGAGGATCGCAGGGCGTGGGTGATCGGTGCAGAGCTCGAGGGATCCGGGGATCCCTTCCAGGGTCTCGGCCCAGAATGCACGTTGCCGACCCGCGACGGACCGCGGATCCTCGTCGGATCCGAGGAGCTCACGCTGCCAGAGTGTGTAGTCGGCGTACTGGACGGGCATCGGGGCCCAGTCGGGTCGAGCGCCGCCGCTGCGCGCGGTATACGCGGAGACGAGGTCGCGCACGAGCGGAGCCAGCGATGATCCGTCACCGGCGATATGGTGCATCACCAGGGCGAGGACGTGTTCGCTCGGGCCGCTCGCGAGAATGTGTGCACGCACGGGACCTGGACCGTGACGTCGAATGCTTCGCCCGCAAGTTCGCCGAGTCGCTGCGGAAGGTCCTGTGCCTCCACGGTCTCGACAGCCACATCGAACTCGACATCGGCAAATTCGAGGATCCTCTGTTCACCGACGCGTCGATCTCCGGGTATACCGTGCGCAGCGTCTCGTGCCTCGCAACGATATCGGCGAGCGCGGCGCGCATCGCGTCCACGTCGAGGTGTCCGGTGAGCCTCACCGCGAGCGGAATGTTGTAGAGCGACGACTGCGGTTCGAGTCGGTTGAGGAACCACATGCGTTGCTGAGCGTAGGACAAAGGCAGGTGGTCGGGCCGAGTCCGCGAGTCGAGCAGCGACGGTCCGGCCGGCGGTGAAGCGTCGACT
>BBEG01000479.1 GCA_001312645.1 Rhodococcus sp. JCM 9791 | reverse complement strand
CTCGCTACGCGGCCTACCGGGCGGCGTTCGAGGGCGGGGCACGCTTCACCCAGCTCGAGACCGCAGGTGCCCACCCGCAGCGGGCACTGTGGGCGTCGACGGGTGTGAAGAACCCCGCCTACTCCGACACGTTGTACGTCACGGAGTTGGTGGCGCCGAACACGGTCAACACGATGCCGGAGAAGACGCTCGAGGCCGTCGCCGACCACGGGGAGATCACCGGCGACACCGTCACCGGCAACACCGCGGCCGCTCAGCAGGTGTTCGATGCGCTCACCAAGATCGGTGTCGATCTGCCGACGTCTTCCGCAAGCTCGAGGACGAGGGCGTCGAGAAGTTCGAGGTGTCGTGGAACGAGTTGCTGACGGCCACCTCCGAGCAGCTGGCCGCGCACGCTCCGGGCGCGGAGGGCTGAGCGTGCGCGAATCCGGCGCGGCGGCGTGGGTCAACCCGCTGCGGGACAGCAGAGACCGTCGACTTCCCCGAATCGCGGGACCGTGCGCGCTGGTGATCTTCGGGGTCACCGGCGACCTGGCCCGACGGAAGCTGATGCCCGCGGTGTACGACCTTGCCAACCGAGGTCTGCTGCCGCCCGGGTTCGCATTGGTCGCTTCGCCCGGAGGGACTGGGCCGACGAGGACTTCGGTCAGGTCGTGCACGACGCGGTGCGCGAGCATTCACGCACCCCGTTCCGTGAGGAGGTGTGGCAGCGTCTCGCCGAAGGTATCCGCTTCGTGCAGGGTTCGTTCGACGACGACGACGCCTTCGCGGAACTGACGGCCACACTCGAAAAGCTCGATCGTGAGCGCGGCACGGGCGGTAACCACGCGTTCTACCTGTCGGTTCCGCCGGCCGCGTTCCCTGTGGTCTGCGGGCAGCTGTCCCGATCCGGACTCGCCGAACCGGAGAACGGTGCGTGGAGCCGCGTGGTGATCGAGAAGCCGTTCGGGCACGACCAGGAGAGTGCCCGCGACCTCAACTCCGTCGTCAGTGAGGTGTTCTCCGAGGATTCGGTGTTCCGCATCGACCACTATCTCGGCAAGGAAACAGTCCAGAACATCCTGGCACTGCGTTTCGCGAACCAGCTGTTCGATCCGATCTGGAACGCCCATTATGTCGACCACGTGCAGATCACGATGGCCGAGGACATCGGTCTCGGGGGTCGCGCGGGGTATTACGACGGGATCGGTGCGGCGCGCGACGTCATCCAGAACCATCTGATTCAGCTGCTCGCCTTCACGGCGATGGAGGAACCGGTCAGCTTCGCGCCGTCCGAGTTGCGCGCCGAGAGGATCAAGGTGCTCTCCGCCACCCGCCTCGCCGAGCCGCTCGACGAGACCACCGCACGCGGCCAGTACACCGCGGGCTGGCAGGGCGGTGAACCCGTTGTGGGGTTGCTCGAGGAGAAGGGCTTCGCGTCCGATTCGACGACGGAGACCTACGCTGCGATCACCCTCGAGGTCGATACTCGCCGGTGGGCGGGTGTGCCGTTCTATCTCCGCACCGGCAAACGGCTCGGTCGCCGCGTCACCGAGATCGCGGTGGTGTTCAAACGCGCACCACACTTGCCGTTCGACACCACGATGACCGAGGAACTCGGTCAGAACGCCCTCGTCATCAGAGTCCAGCCCGACGAAGGTGTGACGATGCGCTTCGGGTCCAAGGTGCCCGGCTCCGAGATGCAGGTCCGTGACGTGAACATGGACTTCAGCTACGGTCAGGCCTTCACGGTGTCGTCCCCCGAGGCGTACGAGCGGTTGTTGCTCGATGTCCTGCTCGGCGAGCCGTCGCTGTTCCCAGTCGACCAGGAGGTCGAATTGTCCTGGCGCATCCTCGATCCGGTGCTCGAATATTGGGCGGCGTCGGGTCGCCCCGAAGGATACGAGTCCGGTACCTGGGGCCCGGCGACCGCCGACGAGATGCTGCGCCGTTCCGGCCGCGAATGGAGGCGACCGTGAGGGTTCAGTTGCGCGACACCTCCGCCGTGGATGTCAGCAAGAAGATCGTGGAACTGCGGCGGACGGGTGGCGTCGTCACTCAGGGTCGCGTACTCACCTTGATCGTGTGCGCCGGCGACGCACGACGCTCGAAGCATCGATCTCGGCGGCGACCGACGCGTCCCGCGAACATCCGTGTCGCGTCATCGTGATCGGTCGGGGGCGCATCGACGGCCCGCCCCGTCTCGATGCGGAGATCCGAGTCGCCGGAGAAGCGGGTGCCTCCGAGGTGCTGATCCTCGCGTTGCACGGCGAACTCGGCGACCATCAGGAATCGGTCGTCGTACCGTTCCTGCTTCCGGACACCCCGGTGGTCGTGTGGTGGCCGAATCAGGCCCCTGCCGTTCCGGCCGAGGATCCGGTCGGGAAGCTCGCCGTGCGACGCATCACCGACGCCACCAACGCGATCGATCCGCGAGCCGACATCGTGGGACGTCTCACCGGGTACCGGCCCGGCGACACCGACCTTGCGTGGGCCCGGATCACGTACTGGCGTGCACTGCTCGTGTCCGCATTGGACCAGCCGCCGCACGAGAAGGTGCTCTCGGCGAGGGTGTCGGGTCTGCACGGGGAGGTCGCGATCGATCTCCTGGCCGGATGGCTCGCGAGTCGGCTCGACTGCCCGGTGCAGCGCGCGGTCGGTGAGCTGCGCGTCGAATTGCACACCGAAACCCAGACGATCGTGCTCGATCGCCCGCAGGACGGTCGTGTGGCGACGTTGCTGCGCACCGACAAGCCCGACGCGCTGATCACGCTGGCACGCCGAGACTCTGCCGAATGTCTCGCAGAGGAGCTTCGACGCCTCGATCCCGACGAAATCTACGAGCCGCGCTGGCCGAACTGCCGAAGGTGGAATATGTCTGAACTGGGTCCTGTCGAGGTTGCGAAGTTCGCCGATGCCGACGCCGTCGCGAAGGCGGCTGCAGCGGCTTTCGTCGAGGCGACCGTCGCCGCGCAGCGGGAGCGTGTGCAGGCATCGGTTGTACTGACGGGCGGGGGCACCGGCATCGCGGTGCTCGAGTATGTCCGCCGCGCTCAGGGCGGCATCGACTGGTCGGCGGTGAACGTGTTCTTCGGCGACGAGCGGTTCCTGCCGCCCGGCCATCCCGACCGCAACGAGGTCCAGGCCCGAGCCGCGCTGCTCGATCTCGTACCCATCGACCCGTCGCGTGTCCTCGCGATGCCGGCGCTCGGTGAGGACGGCTGCACCACCCCGCAGGAATCCGCTGCTCGCTACGCGGAGGTGCTCGCGCAGCACTCCCCCGACGGCACCGTCCCCACCTTCGATGTGCACCTGCTCGGCATGGGCGGCGAGGGGCACATCAATTCGTTGTTCCCGCAGACGGATGCGGTGCGTGAGGACACCCGGTTCGTGGTCGGCCTCGACGATTCCCCGAAACCCCCACCCGCGCGGGTGACGCTGACGTTGCCCGCGATTCAGCGCGCGCGACAGGTGTGGCTGCTCGTCACCGGTGAGGCCAAGGCCGAAGCTGTGGCAGCGGCGGTCGGTGGC
>BBEG01000478.1 GCA_001312645.1 Rhodococcus sp. JCM 9791 | reverse complement strand
GCTGGGTCTGCTTCGGCGCCTGCGGGGCAGCGCTTCGGCTGGCCTCGCTCGAGCCGGTAGCGTCGGAGTCCTTACTGTTGCGCGCAGATTCGCCGCGCCCGCCCCGGACTTCTCGGACCCTGTTCCCGTGCTTGTGGTGCCGGAGTCGTCGGTCTTGCCTCCGCGCCGGGTGCTGTCGGTCGAGGCCCTTTCTGCACGCTGGTCGGACAAGTCGTTCTCGGAGTCCGATGATGGGGGCGTCGTGTCGTCCGAGAGGTCGCGCGCGAGGAGGTCGGTTTCGTCGGTCACGGCCGCGAGCATGTCGGGCACGCCGTCGAGCTGTTCACGTACGCCGTCGAGCTGACCGAGGATGCGTCCGCGCAGGACGAGAAGTTCCTCGGTGAGTCCCTTGGCGCTCGCGATCTTGCGTTCGGAGGCTTCAGTGGCCACCGAGAGGCGCCGCGCCGCTTCGGAAGTGGCCTGTTCGAGGCGACGTTCTGCTTCACCCTTGCTTGAACGTTCGAGTTCGTCGAGCGAACCCAGCAGCTTCGACCGGCGCTCGGACATCGTGATCTCGAAGTCCTGCTGCACCTGCTCGCGCTTGCTCTCCGCCTCGGCGGCGCGGCGGTCGGACTCGGCGCGCGCGGCAGCGATTATCCGGTCGGATTCGGCACGAGCAGCGGCCATCGTGCGCGCGTGTTCTTCCTCGCAGGCGAGGCGCCGGTTCTCGAGGTCCTTGAGGCGCTTCTCGAAATCGCCGCGGAGGCGGAGGCCTTCCTGTTCGGCGAGGGAGACCATCTCTGCGGCATCGGTCTCGGCCCGGGCCCGCAGTTCCGACGCTTCGTCGGACGCCAGCCGGAGCATTCGGGAGATGCGGTCGCTCATGCCTTCCGCGGTGGTCGGAGGAACCGAGAGGCGATCGACGTCCTTACGCAGGTCGTCGATCTCGTTCCGGGCATTCTCCAGCTGGCGCGCGAGGTCGCGGGCCTGTGCCGATGCCGCGTCGCGGTCGGTTGCCGTCACGCGGAGCTCGGCCTCGAAACGGGCGAAGTAGTTGGTCACCTCGTCGCGGTCGAAGCCCTTCCGCACGATGGAGAACGGCAGGTGGCTGGGGGCGCGATCACGATCGAAGACCATGAAGACAATCTACCCGCTCGAATGCGGGATCACTTGGGCAGCTCCAGTACCACAGGTACCGGAGCTGCTCTCACCGCCCGCGTCAGTGAGCGGAGTCTGCGGCGGGCTCGACGAGCTCGACCAGAACACCACCTGCATCCTTCGGATGGAGGAAGTTGATCCGTGAGTCTGCGGTGCCGCGGCGCGGTGCGTCGTACAGAAGCCGGACGCCTTGTTCACGCAGGTGCGTGGAGATCGCATCGAGGTCGGTGACCCGGTAGGCGAGCTGCTGCAGGCCGGGGCCGCTGCGGTCGATGAACTTCGCGATCGTCGAGTTCTCGTTCAGCGGAGCGAGCAGCTGGATCTGGGTGGCACCGTCGGGGCTGCCGGGAACGGAGAGCATGGCCTCCCGGACGCCTGCTCCTCGTTGATCTCCTCGTGCGTGGACACGAGCCCGACATTCTCGGCGTACCACGTGAGTGCGGCGTCGAGATCGGGCACGGCGATGCCGACGTGATCGATCGCCGTGACGAGCCCGGAGGACAGAGCTGCCGCGACGGGCGACGATGTGGGAGAGGTCTCGGTCATGCCTCTGACGGTAGCGGTACCGTTGGTCAAGCTCATATCGGGTCCCAGGTATCCACAGTGTGAGCGTCCGCGTTGTCTATTCGGAGGACATTTCCCGTGAGCAGTTCTGTGATAGTCGCTGGAGCCCGTACGCCAATGGGTCGCCTGCAGGGTTCGTTGAAGGACTTCTCCGGATCCGATCTCGGTGGGGTTGCCATCAAAGGTGCCCTGGACAAGGCCGGGGTCGCGCCGGAGAAGGTCGACTACGTGATCATGGGTCAGGTGCTCACCGCCGGTGCCGGCCAGATCCCCGCACGTCAGGCTGCCGTCGCCGCCGGCATTCCGATGGATGTGCCCGCCCTCACGATCAACAAGGTGTGTCTGTCGGGCATCAACGCCATCGCCCTGGCCGACCAGCTGATCCGCGCCGGAGAATTCGATATCGTCGTCGCGGGCGGTCAGGAATCGATGAGCCAGGCCCCGCACATGCTCGAGAAGAGCCGCGCCGGATTCAAGTACGGCGATGTCACCCTGCGCGACCACATGGCCTACGACGGCCTGCACGACATCTTCACCGACGAGGCGATGGGTCTGTTGACCGAATCGGCGAACAAGGACTCGGACTTCGTCTCCCGTGAGGAGCAGGACACCTTCGCTGCGGCCTCGCACCAGAACGCGGCGCGTGCCTGGAAGGACGGTCTGTTCGACGACGAGGTCGTGCCCGTGTCGATCCCGCAGCGCAAGGGCGATCCGATCGTGTTCGCCGCCGACGAAGGCATCCGCGCCGACACCACCGTCGAATCGCTCGGCAAGCTGCGTCCGGCGTTCGCGAAGGACGGCACCGTCACTGCCGGTTCGGCGTCGCAGATCTCAGACGGTGCCGCCGCGGTGGTCGTGATGAGCAAGGCGAAGGCCGAGGAGCTCGGGTTGACCTGGATCGCGGAGATCGGTGCATCCGGTGTCGTCGCCGGGCCCGACTCGACGCTGCAGCAGCAGCCGGCCCGCGCGATCGCCAAGGCTTGTGAGCGTGAGGGCATCGATCCGAAGGATCTCGACCTCGTCGAGATCAACGAGGCGTTCGCCGCGGTCGGTATCGCGTCGGCCCGCGAGCTCGGTATCGATGCCGCCAAGGTCAACGTCAACGGTGGTGCGATCGCTCTCGGCCACCCGCTTGGTATGTCCGGCGCCCGGATCGCACTGCACCTCGCGCTCGAGCTGAAGCGTCGCGGCGGCGGTGTCGGTGCTGCTGCACTGTGCGGTGGCGGCGGACAGGGCGACGCCTGATCGTGCGCGTGCCGAAGGGATAGTCGTCGAACGGGCACCGACCGGGGCCCGATCGTCGAACTCGATAATCATCACGGCCCTCGACGTCCAGCGTCGGGGCGTGATGTCTCTCACTGCACTACAGGTCGTCGTAGATTCATGGGCACAATGGCCTCATGACGACGATCTTCGACCTGTCCACTCCCGCGAAGAGGTTCCGCCTCGTGGCCATTTGGGAGGCAGTGACCTGGCTGGCCCTACTGATCGCGATGTTCTTCAAATGGGTTCTCGGCTACGAGGAAGCCATCCGCATCCCCGGCATGGTGCACGGTATCGCCGGTTCATGCTGTTCGTCGTCGTCACGTTCATCACCGCGTGGGCGCTGAAGTGGGACATCAAGACCACGTTCCTTGCGCTCGTCTCGAGCATCCCGCCCTTCGGCACCATCGTCTTCGAGCGCTGGGCCGTCAAGACCGGCCGTCTCGCAGAACTCTCCGAGCCCGGTAGCCGCGAGGATGCACCCGCTACCGTCTGACCGTCCGCAACGTCCGCGGCCGTGGCGTGCCAGACTGGAGGACGTGACTCGACCCGGTTCCCGTCCTGCA
>BBEG01000477.1 GCA_001312645.1 Rhodococcus sp. JCM 9791 | reverse complement strand
CATCCGCCAGTGGGGTCAGGTACTGCCCGGCCCAGTCCTGGCCGATGGGGTAGCGTCGTCGTCGGGCGCGGTCCAGCCGGTGGTGTCGAGGAGGCGGCGGGCGGCGGGTCGATCAGTTCGGCCCAGCGGGAGAAGGTGCGGACGCCGTGCCATTGCGTGATGGCGGCTCCGGCGACATCGCCGCGTTCGAGCACCAGCGGTTCGAGGCCGCGTTCGCGCAGGTGGGCGGCGGCGGCCAGGCCGATCGGTCCCGCTCCGACGACGACGACGGGCAACTCGCTCATGACAGATCCTTTCATCGATGGGTATCGATCTAAGCTGCCGTCAGAGTATCGATGGTCGTCGATGTATGCAACCATCGATGCCGATCGATATAGTGGGGGTATGACAGCACTCGGCCTACCGCTCACGGCGCCCCCCGGCGCGGAGGTGGACCTCGACGCCCTGAGCCCGCAGGACGCGGCCACCTACGCCGGATGGTTCGCCTGCCTGGCCGAACCCACGCGGGTGCGGCTGCTGCACCACGTCGCCGCCCATCCGTCCGGCATCACCGTCGCGAGCTCGCCGACAGGCTCGGGATCGGCCAGCCCACCATCTCCCATCACGTCCGCAAACTCGCCGACGTCGGCTTCGTCACCACCGGCAAACACGGCACCAGCACCGTGGTGCGGGTCAACCCGAGCTGCTGCAGCGACCTGCCCAGTGCCGCGACGCGGTCATGGGGGTGCTCACCGCCCGCCCGTGCTGCCCCGAGGACGTCCCGGCCGACGTGGCCGTGCGTCCACTTGCAGGCGGTGACTGGGAGGCGGTGCGCCGCATCTACGCCGAGGGCATCGCCACCGGCGCCGCGACGTTCACCACCGAGGTCCCCAGCCGCGACCACCTCGAGCACCAGTGGTTGCCCGAGCATCGCTGGGTCGCCGAGATCGACGGACAGGTCGTCGGCTGGGCGGCGTTGAGCTCGGTGTCGAACCGTGAGTGCTATCGGGGGGTGGCCGAGAATTCGGTGTATGTCGGCGACGGGATGCGCGGGCGCGGCGTCGGCAAGGCGCTGTTGCGCGCCCAGGTCATCGCCGCCGATCAGGGCGGATTGTGGACGCTGCAGACCTCGATTTTCCCGGAGAACCGGGCCAGTCTCGCGCTGCACCATTCGGCGGGTTTCCGCACCGTGGGGGTGCGCGAACGCATCGGCCGGCTCGACGGCATCTGGCGCGACACGGTGCTGCTCGAACGCCGCTCCGAGACCGTTCCCGCCACCGAAAATCAATGAGAGCGACTCGGGTGGAGATGGACATCGAACTGCTGTACTTCGACGGCTGCCCGAACTGGGAGGAGGCGCGAGGCCGCCTCGCCGAGGCCCTGGCAGCGACCGGCAACGCCGGTACCCCGATCCGGCTGCGCCGTATCGAGACCCCGGAGCCGCCGAACGCGCGGCCTTCCCTGGATCCCCGACGATCTGGATCGACGGGATCGATCCGTTCGCTCCCACTGACGGGGTCGGGTTGAGCTGCCGCGTCTACCGCACCGTCACCGGACTCGGGGGCGCTCCGAGCGTCGCCGATCTGATCCTCGCGTTGCGGCAGGCCGAAGACCGGTAGGGATTCGGCGTCGGCTTGACCTTCGAGTCGACTCGAGGGTTTACCGTCGCGGAGTGAGCATGATGCTGATCTCCCAGTTCGCCGAACACACCGGGTCCCGGCCACCACTTTGCCCTTGGGCTTGCCATACCCCGTACCCGTTTGTCACGGGCAGCCCACTCGGCGCGTCCGATCCCGCACACCCGCCACGCGATCGCTTACTGAACGGAAAAGGAATTGAGTCCACTCTGGGCGCAGTCTCGGGGCCGCAGTTGCTGCCGATCGCTGCCTGACACATCGGAATCGGAGAGGACCACGCTGGACAGCGTGGTCACCACTGGATTCCTCTGCAGTTCCGCAGGATCCGGACCAGTGCTCCTCCGGGGTCAGTTCAGCGGATAGAGCATCTGGGCGGTCGCGGCGTAGGCGGTGTCGAAGTCGACGGCGAGCACTGCCTCGACCGGCCCGACCACCGCGTGCTGCTCCCAGGCCTGGCCGGTGCGGCTACGCCAGGCAGTGCCGGTGGTGTCGATACCCCACAACGAGCCGTCCCGCGCCGCGGACAACAGCGCCAGCGGTGGGGCGTCGGGCACCACCGTGAAGGTGTGTCCGGCGTCGGTGCTGTGTTGCAGCCCGGCGGTGGTGGCCGCCCACACCCCGGCATCGGTGACAGCGAGGGCGGCCGCGGCCATCGGGGCACCCGCGGTCCAGCTGCTGCCGCCGTCGGTGGAGACCAGCAATCCGGTGACGCCATCGAATCCGACCAGCAACTCACCGTCTGTAGCCAGGGCGTGAAAGTCCACCTCGCCGGTCAAGGATTTCGGTATCCAGGTGCGGCCGCCATCGGCGCTGTCGATCAGCCCCAACGGATTCGGCGCCGAACTCGACGGTCCCGGATGCCCGGACGCGAAGAGGCGGTCAGTTCCCGGAGCGCCGGTCAGTCCCATGAAGTCGTCGTCGGAGACGCCGACGCGGCTGGTGCGCCCGCTGTCGGCGATCTCGACGAGGCCGGTGTGGGTGCCAGCCAGCACCGCACCGCCGGAATCGAGGTGCAGACCGTGCAGATGGTCGAGGGCCGGTTCCAACGCTGTGCCGGGCACCTCCGATGCCAGGGTGGACGAATCCGCATCCGCTGGGGTTGTGGATTGTTCGCCGGTCGCGCAACCGGCGAGCACAGCCACCGCAGCAACAGGCACCAGGACACGCGCCCACCGGCGCAGGAGAAAACTCGACATGAGAAGCAGAAACTCGTTTCGGATCGATCGGGCGGCGGTTCAGGTACGAGCCAGGCGGGTGGGGTCGAGGTCGAGGCGGCGCAACAGCTGGGCGTTGAGCGCCACGACGATGGTGGAGACCGACATCAAAATCGCGGCGACCGCTGGGGAGATCGCGACCCCGGCGAAGGCCAGCACCCCGGCGGCAAGTGGAACGGCGATGACGTTGTAACCGGTCGCCCACACCAGGTTCTGCCACATCTTGCGGTAGCTGGCATGCGAGAGCTCGATGATCGACAGCACCGCCCGCGGATCGTTCGCCGCCAGCACGACCCCGGCGGATTCGATGGCCACATCGGTACCGGCACCGATCGCGACACCGACATCGGCCCGAGCCAACGCCGGGGCGTCATTGACACCGTCGCCAACCATCGCCACCGTGTGCCCACGATTCTGCAGTTCGGTGACCTTGGCGTCCTTGTGCTCGGGCAGCACCTCAGCGAACACCTCGTCGATCCCGAGATCGGCGGCCACCGCGTCGGCGACCTGCCGCGCATCGCCGGTGATCATCGCGACCTTCACCCCACGGGCATGCAGCGCGTCGATCGCCTGACGCGATTCCTCGCGCACGGCGTCCTCGAGCGCCACGGCCCCGAGGACGCGGTCCCCTTCGGCGACGTGCAACACCGAGGCCCCCCGCGCCACCCACTGCTGAGTCACTGCGGTGACGTCGGCG
>BBEG01000476.1 GCA_001312645.1 Rhodococcus sp. JCM 9791 | reverse complement strand
CCGGTAGTCGACGGCCCCGACCCGCACGTCGGCGCCGTCCAGGTCGGAGACGCGAAGTCCGTGCTCACGCACCTCTCGGCGATCCGTTGCCGGCCCACGAACACGACGTCGGTACCCGCACCGGCCAACCGGCCGCCGACATAACAGCCGATGCTGCCTGCCCCGTACACGACGATCCTGGGCATCTACGACAATCCCTTCTCAGAACGACGGGTTGGGGCGGACGAACCTCTCGTCGATGTCGGCGACCGACCGCGCACCTGTGAGAGCCATCGTGAGGTCGAACTCGGCGATCACGTTGCGGATGACCTCCTCGACACCCCGCTGCCCCGCGACCGCCAACCCGTACATGTACGGGCGGCCCAGCAGCACCGCGTCCGCGCCGAGCGCGAGTGCGACGAATACGTCGGCGCCACTGCGGATTCCGCTGTCCATCAACAGGGTCGTCTCTCTGCCGATCGCAGAGCGGATCTCGAGGAGCGCATCGAGCGACGCGATCGAGCCGTCGATCTGCCGTCCCCCATGGTTCGACACCACCACCGCGTCGACCCCGAGATCGACGGCGCGACGCGCATCGTCGGGATGGAGGATGCCCTTGAGCACGATCGGCAACCTCGTGCGATCGCGGAGCGTCGCCAGATGCTCCCAGCTCAGACCCGGATTGGAGTAGATGTCGAGGAACGTCTCCGCCGCTGCGCGCGGCACGGGGGAGCGGAGGTTGTCGAGGAACTTGCCCGGATAGTTGCGTGTCATCGACATCAGCGTGCGGATCGCACCGGGCGTGACGTCGGGTCGCTCTGTGACCATTCCGCGTGCCGCATCGATCCGCTGCCGGACGATGTCGCGGAAACGCGGATCCGAGGTGTACTGGGCGATGCCCTCGCCCCGCGCGAACGGCAACGATCCGAGGTTCAGGTCCTGCGGGCGCCACCCCAGCGACGTCGTGTCCAAGGTGACGACGACGGCTTCGGCACCGCACGACTCGGCGCGATGCAGCAGGCTGTCGACGAGTTCTTCGTCGGAACTCCAGTAGAGCTGGAACCAGCGGGAAGCCGAGCCCATCGCAGCGGCGCAGTCCTCCATCGGGTTGCAGCCCTGGTTGGAGAAGATGTACGGCACGCCCGTCACGGCAGATGCCCGTGCGATCGCCAGATCGCTGTCGGTAGCCATCAACGCGCCCGCACCCACCGGCGCCAACAGCAACGGCGACGACAGCGAGGTATTCACCACGGTCGTGCTCAGGTCGCGTTCGGTGACGCCGTGCGCCATGCGCGGAACGATCACCCACCGGTCGAACGCGCGCCGGTTGTTGACCATCGTGCGACCGTCACCGGCACCACCCGCGACATACGCCCACGCCCGCTTCGAACTTGCGCTGCGCGCGGCCCGTTCGAGGGCTCCGAATGCCGTCGGCACTGCAGGCCGTCGCCCCGATGCACCGTCGCGGTAGACCACACCCTGGCGGTCACGGCCCGGGCCTGCCGTCGCGGGAGCAGCGGTTTCGGTCACGAGGTCCCCTATCTCGAGCACGGTGGTGCACCGATCCTTCCCCACAACGGCGGTTGAGGGAACAGCTGCGCTGGTCCGATTTCGGAAGACAACCGTTGGGCCGCGCAATAACGTTTCCTTACATGAGCAACGATCCGAAGGTCATCCGCAGCCGTCATGTCGGTCAGGTCATCGCACGTCCGCCGGCGGAGGTGTACGAATTCGCGGCGAATCCCGACAACCTGCCAGATGGGCGTCCGGCTTGGCCCAGAGTCACGTCGAACGCGACGGCGACACCCTCGTGGTGGACTCGCCCATGGGCCGGGTCACGGTGCAGTTCACCGAGCACAACGACCTGGGCGTACTCGACCACGACGTCACATTGCCGTCGGGCACGACGGTGAACAACCCGGTGCGTGTACTTGCGCACCCGAACGGCTCCGAGGTGCTGTTCACCGTGCGTCAGATCGACCTGTCGGACGAAGAATTCGATCGGGACACCACGACGGTCGCGGCGGATCTCGAACGCCTCCGCGACCTCTTGGAATCGTAGGAGCAGCGGCTGTTCAGGACAGCATGCCCTCGATGAGGTCGGCGGCACACGAGGTGCCGCCTTCGGCCAGGGCGTCGGCTCGCAACTGTGCAGAACGGTTGCGGACCGCTACGCCGTCGAGCAACTCTGTCAGCGCGGCACGCAAATTCTCTGCCGTGGCATCCTCCGTATCGATGCGGCGGGCCACTCCCAGCTCCACGAGACGGTCGGCATTCATGAACTGCTCGGCGGCCTGCGGCACGGCGATCATCGGCACGCCCGCCAGCAGTCCTTCACCGCAGCCACCCATGCCGGCGTGAGTGATGAAGGCGTCTGTCTGCTCCAGAACGGCCCGCTGCGGGACCCAGGAGTGCACCTCGACGTTGGGTGGGATGTCTCCGAGTTCCCGCGGATCGGTGTACTTGCCGATCTGGAGTACGACGTGCCAGCCGGGCAGGTCGCCGAAAGCCGCAAGGCACTGCCGGTAGAACTCCGGTTGCCGCGTGTACGCGGAGCCGAGCGAGATCAGCAGCACATTGTCCGCGGCGACGGGGCGAGTCCAGGCAGCAGACTCTCCGCGCAGCTCGAAGCAGGGGCCCACGAAGGTCACCGTGTCGGTGTCGACCCTGTCGGACTGCGGTTGCATCGCCCGCGTGATCAACGCAAGAGCATGGGCGGGACGGTTGGGGAAGATATCCACGTCGGTAGTGGTTGCCCCGCACTCCGCCAGCCATCGCGAGAACTTCGTCCTGTATGCGTCGGCACCCGGCAGTTCCCACAACTGCGCCGCGACCTCCTGGTCGTATCCCTCCCAGGAGACGAACGTCGGCGACAGCTGCATCAGGGGTCTGCCCTGCGATTCGGCGAGGGCACGCGCAGCGTAGGCGCCGATGTCGTACAGGTACAGGTCCGCCGGATCGTCGTCGTAGGCAGCACGCAATTGGGGGAGCGTCCGGATCGCATCGTCGAGGAACAGGGTCATCGCTGCTATGGGATCGTCGGGCCAATCATTTTCGGCCACCGGCAATTCGGAGGACACGGGGACGAGTTCGGCGCCGGTGCTCTCGATCAGCTCGGCCACTGCCGGGTCGTTGGCGTATGTCACCCGGTGGCCACGGGCAACCAATTCGCGGATGATCTCGAGACTCGGCAGGACGTGGCTGACGGCGGGGACACCGACCATCGCGATATGTGCGCGACGAACGGACATGTAGTACCACTCATTTCGGGTCTGCGGAGCATGGACATCGAGCGGGGAATGCGTACGTTGGCGTCAGCTGTAGATCCGAAGTAATTCCATGGCCGCGACCGTAACCCGCTATGTCCGCTCGCGCATCCGATTTTATCGGCGATCAGAGGCCGTGTATACGCTCACTCTGGTCCCGGTCCCGACTGTGAGGAGTGCCCGTGCGGTTTGCCCTGGATGCACTGATGGTCGACGTTCCGGCCGAGCAGGTGGACGAAGCCCGGAGGTTCTATGCATCGAGGCCCGCCGGACGCGGCCCCGCCGGCGCGAGGAGTTGACGGCC
>BBEG01000475.1 GCA_001312645.1 Rhodococcus sp. JCM 9791 | reverse complement strand
CGTCCGTCCGGCGGCCGAGACGCAGGCCCGGGTGGGCGCACGTCGGACTGCGCGGGCAACTCGGGAACCTCTGCGGCGGAACCGGTCATGGCTCCCATCCTGACACGGTCAACGCCGGGGGATTTCACCCCGCGTGACTGCATCGACGTATCCGTCGTAGTGGGGGCGGTATCCCTCCGAGCGATCCGCGAGGACGAACAGGGCGTCGGAGCCGATGTCGGTGTATCCCTGCTTGCGCAGATCCACCTTGCGGCTCTTGAAGGTCGTCGTGTGCTCCAGCTCGTCGACGATCCGCACGAACAGCGGCACCGCGTAGTCCGGGAGCGCGCGGTGCAGAGCGGCGTAGAGCTCGGCACCGTCGAATTCCGCGTCCGGATGCAGAGTCACCGCGGCCATGCCCGCGCGGCCTTCGATACCGGGCACCTCGACCCCGTAGACGACCGCCTCGGCGATCGACTCGTGCGCCGAGACTGCCCCTTCGACCTGTGTGGTCGCGACATTCTCGCCCTTCCACCGGAAAGTGTCGCCGAGGCGGTCGACGAACGCCACGTGCAGGAAGCCTTGCTTGCGGACGAGATCGCCGGTGTCGAACCAGACGTCGCCGTCGTCGAACGCGTCGCGGACGAGTTTGGCCTCGGTCGCGTCGGGATCGGTGTACCCGTCGAAGGGGGCGCGGGAGGTTACCTTCGCGAGCAGCAGACCGACCTCACCTCGCCGCACGCCCCGCAGTCGCCCGTCAGCACCGCGTCGCGCCTTACCCGTGTCCGGGTCGTAGTCCACCACTGCGTGCGGCAGTGGGCAGATGCCTGCGGTGCGGGTCTGGTTGAGGGCGTTGATGAAGGCGATGTTGCATTCACTTGCGCCGTAGAACTCGGCGACACGCTCGATTCCGAAGCGTTCGGTGAACTCCGTCCAGATCTCGGGTCGCAGTCCGTTTCCCACCATCAGCCGGATGCCGTTGTCGCGGTCGTCGGGACGCTCGGGCTGGTTGAGCAGGTATCGACAGATCTCACCGATGTAGATGAACGCGGTGGCACCGTTGCGGCGGGCATCCGCCCAGAATCCCGACGCCGAGAACTTGCGGCCGAGCGCGAGGGTCGCGCCCGAGCCGAGTACCGACGAGAGGGCGACCGTCAGTGCGTTGTTGTGATAGAGCGGCAGGCAGCAGTACAGGGTGTCGTCGCGGTGCAGGCGCACGCCCAACCCTCCGAGCCCGGACATCGATTTGAGCCAGCGGAAGTGCGACATCGTGCTGGCCTTGGGCAGGCCTGTCGTTCCCGAGGTGAAGATGTAGTACGCGGTCTCTGAGGCCTTCAGGCGTTCGGTGACCGCCGGGTTCGCGGAATCGGCCTCTGCGGCGAGGGAGTCGAGTTCGTCGACGCGCAGTACCGCCCCCGCCTGCGGGGGCCCATCGAGGGACTCGATCGCCTCTTCGCACTCTTCGCCGATCACGAGGACACGGCAGTCGAGCAGTCCGAGGCTGTGGGCGAGCACCTCTTCGCGCTGGTGATTGTTGATCATGCCGGCTGCGGCACCGAGTTTGACGGCTGCGAGTGTGATGAGCAGCGCCTCCGGTCGGTTCGTCATGAGGATGCCGACGACGTCACCCACCTGGACGCCCCGCGCCGTCAGCACGGCCGCATATCGGTTGACCTGCGCATTTGCGTCGCCGTAGCTCAGCGTATCGCCGTCGAAGCGCAGGAACGGCTGATCGGGCCGACGGTCGGCGAGTTTCTGGAACACCGATCCGATCGTCTCGCGGGCCTGCGGGGTGCGGGTCATCCCGAGCGCCCCGCGCAACAGACTCGGCGCATCGGGCAGCATGGCCGGTAATTGGGCAAGCAGACCGATCGGGGAGACCGTCGAATCACGCTCGGTGGACACGGGGTTGTTCAACTTCGTTCCTCACGGCGTCGGCAGGGCAGCAGGTTCGGACGAAGGTGTAGCTCCCCCGAACTTACCGAAGAGTAGATAATCGATCGGTCGAGCGGAACCCCCTCTACGCCTGCACGTCCACGCCACACCGATCGAGCGCGTCCTCGATATCGCCGGTGACCTGCAACGCATCGAGCGCGCGCCGAGCCACGAACGGTGTCGACCATCGACTCGAGCCATGCGAGCAATCCGGTGTAGTGCCCGACCGGATCGAGCAGCACCATGGGCTTGTCGTGCATCCCCAAGTATCCCGCGGTCCAGGTCTCGAACAACTCCTCGAGCGTGCCGATTCCACCGGGCAGGGTGATGAACGCGTCGGCGCGGGACTCCATGATCTCCTTGCGCTGCCGCATCGTGTCGGTGACGACGAGTTCGTCCGCATCGACGTCGGCGACCTCGCGGTGCACGAGCGCCTTCGGGATGACTCCGACCGTGTGCGCACCCGCAGCGCGGACGGCCTCGGCGATCGCGCCCATCATCGACACGTTGCCCCCGCCGGAGACCAACCGCCATCCGCGGCGGCCCAGCGCCGTGCCGACCGCGGTCGCGAACTCGAGGTACGACGCGTCCACCGGACCGGACGCGCAGTAGACGCACACCGCCAGGCCGGGCTCGCTCACCACGAGGCCTCCTCACCGTAGAGCTCGTGCTCGTCCTCACCGCGGTGCGCGGCGACGATGATCTGCACCGCCTCCTCGATACTGTCGGTCACCGAGATCAGGTCGAGGTCCTCGGCCGAGATCTTGCCCTCGTGCAGCATCGTCGAGCGGATCCATTCGAGCAGCCCCGACCAGTACTCGGTGCCGAACAACACGATCGGGAATTGGGTGATCTTGTGGGTCTGCACCAGCGTGACCGCTTCGAACAACTCGTCGAGCGTTCCGAATCCACCGGGCAGGCAGACGAACGCCTGCGAGTACTTCACGAACATCGTCTTGCGCGCGAAGAAGTACCGGAAGTTCAGGCCCAGATCCACCCAGTCGTTGAGCGATTGCTCGAAGGGCAGTTCGATGCCGAGGCCGATCGAGAAACCGCCCGACTCGCTCGCCCCGCGGTTCGCGGCCTCCATCGCTCCGGGACCGCCACCGGTGATCACGGCGTAACCCGCATCGACGAGTGCAGCACCGAGGCGGCGACCGATCTCGTAGTCCGGGTGGTCCGTCGGTGTACGCGCCGATCCGAACACCGCGACGGCGCGCGGGACCTCGGCGAGCGCACCGAACCCTTCGACGAATTCGCTCTGGATCCGCAGCACCCGCCACGGGTCGGTGTGTACCCAGTCGGCGGGGCCGCGCCGGTCGAGCAGGCGCTGATCCATCATGGTGGACTCGAACGCACGGTCGCCGCGCAACTGCACGGGTCCCCGATGCACGATCTCGTCGCGATCGCGTCGACTGTCAGAGTTCGTGGGGGGTTCGTCGCCTGGCATGTCGGTCACGTTATCGGGTGAGGTACCCGCGGAGCACTGCGGTCACCTCGGTGATGTGACGCACGTCCACGTTCTCGTCCCGCTTGTGCGCGAGGTTCGGATCGCCCGGACCGTAATTGACGGCGGGGATCCCCAGGGCCGCGAACCGCGACACGTCGGTCCATCCGTATTTCGCGCGGAATCGGCCGTCGGCCG
>BBEG01000474.1 GCA_001312645.1 Rhodococcus sp. JCM 9791 | reverse complement strand
CGATCCGTACCGCGGCCTCGCGACCCAGGCATCGGCGCCGACCGTGGCGGCCCCAACCTCTCGATGGCCCTGGCCAACCGCGGCAAACGCTCGATCGCCCTCGATGTCCGGACCGACGAGGGCATCACTGTGCTGCACGAGCTTCTCTCCTCTGCGGACGTGTTCATCACCAGCCTCCGCCCGGGCGCACTGGAGAGACTCGGACTGGACGCCGAGACACTGCGCCTGCGCTATCCGCGCCTGATCTACGCGCGCGGACACGGGTTCGGCGCTCGCGGCCCCGATTCCGACAAGCCCGGGTACGACAGCTCCGCATTCTGGGCGCGGGGCGGAGTCGGCCACACACTCACTCCCACTGAACGCGACTACCCCATCAGCCAGCGTGGTGCGATGGGCGACCGCAACGGCGCGATGGCTCTGGCATTCGGAATCTCGACTGCGCTGCACGAACGGGAGAAGACCGACGCAGGCACCGTCGTCGACGTGTCGCTACTCGCCACCGCGATGTGGATGCTGTCGTCCGACCTGCTCGTCGCGCTCAACGGCGGCGACGTGACCTCGGTGACGGGCCGTGGGCCGCAGGTCAATCCACTCACGGGGACATACCGGACCCGCGACCTTCGGCACATCCAGCTGATGTTCCTCCAGGGGGATCGCTACTGGCCGGCCTTCGCCCGCCTCATCGGGCGTGACGATCTCGTCGACGACCCCCGATTCGTGGATATGGCCGCGCGTCGGGAGAACAGTGCTGCGTGCGTCGAGGAACTCGACGGGATCTTCGCGAAGCACACGTTGGACGAGTGGAAGCAGATTCTCGGCGAACTCGACGCGCTGGGCCCCGGTGCAGTCGGTGCACGATGTGATCGACGATCCGCAGGTAGCGGCAAACGGGTACATCGGCGAAGTTCGTCTCGATGACGGGCACAGCTACCGGTTGCCCGCGGTGCCGGTGCAATTGGGTCAGGAGCCTCCCGCCCTGCGACGGGCGCCCGAGCACGGTGAGCACACCGAGGCCGTGCTGCTCGAACTCGGTTACGACTGGGAACGGATCGGCTCGCTCGCAGACAAGGGTGTGATCCCGTGAGGGCACGCGAAGCGAAGACCCACCGGCCTCTGCCGGTACCCGACTCCGTCTCGCTCCGTACTGGACTGCCGCAGCGGAACATCGACTCGAATTGGCACGCTGCGGGCAGTGCCGTAACTTCGCCCACCCGCCCGACAGTGTGTGCCCGAATTGCGGATCCACCGATCCCGGTTTCGAATTCGTTCCGGTGAGCGGGCGCGGCACCGTGCGGTCCTGGACGACCGTGCGGCAATCGTTCCTCCCCGGGTTCGACGACCTCCTCCCGTTCGTGCTGGTCGACGTCGAGCTGACCGAGCAATCCGACCTCCGTTTGATCGGCCGGTTGCTCGACGGTCCCGACGTCGAACTCCGGATCGGGATACCGGTCGTCGCAGCGTTCGAGCAGCTGACCACCGAGGTATCGGTACCGGCCTTCGAGATCGCATCATGAGCGGCTTCGCGCGCAACAAGGTCGCGATCGTCGGCTACGCGCAGAGCGACATTCGACGCACTGCCGGTCGCACGCTCGGCGCCCTGACCGTGGACGTGGCCCGCGCAGCCGTCGCAGATGCCGGACTCGAACTCGCACAGATCGACGGCTATGTCAGTTCGAGCCTGATGCCGAGCGCGAGCGGTCGTGTCGCAGAGGACGGTGTCAGCACGGTGTCGTCCGCGTGGCTGGCGGGGCGCCTCGGCGGCACCCCACGCTATGTCGCGGGGTTCGACGGGATCGGCCAGCTGACCGGCTCGGTGTCGATGGCCGTCAACGCAATTGCCAGCGGTGCCGCCGAGTACGTCATCGTGCATCGCGCGCTGCACAACCCTACGGGGAGCTATCACGGAAATCCGATGCAGGAGGTACACGGCCCGCAACAATGGACCGCGCCCCAGGGATTCTTCGGTCCGCTGGCCATGATCGCCTTGCCGTACAACGAGTATCTGCAGCGATACGGAGCCAAGCCCGAGTCGATGGCGGCCGTGGTGACCGAAGCTCGGAAGAACGGTGCGCGGATCCCGTGGTCGTATTGGTACGACCGTCCGCTCGAAAGGGACGAATATCTGTCCGCACCGACGTTGTTCGACCCGGTGTGCAGGTACGACTGCGACATCCCGGTCGACGGCGCCGCCGCGTTCGTGCTCACGAGTGCCGAGCGCGCGCAAGATCTCCCCCACCCGCCGGTGTACATCGCCGGATACGCGAACGGGACACCGACCCGACGACGACTCCCCCTCCACTGGCCGCTCGACGACATCCTCGGCGCCGGCAGCGATCTGGTGCGCCGACTCGAGGAATCCTCCGGGATCAGCATGAGCCGGATCGATCTGCCCCAGGTCTACGACGGTTTCTCCCCGTTCGTGTGGTTCTGGCTCGAATCCCTGGGTCTGTGCCCACCGGGCGAGGCGCACCGATTCGTCGAGGAGGGCGGCATCGACAGCGACCGCCCGGGTGCGATTCCGGCCCTGTCCGGGGGCGGAGCGCTCGGAAACGGCCGGATGCACGGTGTCCCTCAAATGCTCGAGTGCTATCTCCAACTCTCCGGACGCGCAGGCGTTCGGGGACGCGACGGCGTGACGACCGCCGTTGCGTGCCATTCGTCGCCGCACTACGGCGGTGCGGTCGTGTATTCCGCCGAACGCTTCTGACGCATCATTTTTCAGCAAATCGCAATCTTGCTGTTGTCCTAACGAGAACTATGTTCTACTACTAACAGGGAAAAGGGGGACGACTTGAGTATCCTCACCGAACGTCGTACCTATGTTGCCGGCGAATGGGTCACCGGCGACCAGGTCATCGCAGTCGAGAATCCGGCCGACGAAACCCACGTGGCCGATGTCAGCGCGACGCCCGTCGCCGAAGTCGAACGCGCCATCCTCGCCGCCCGGACCGCCTTCGACGACGGAGTGTGGACGCAGCGCGCACCCCGCGACCGGGCCCAGGTGCTGCACACACTGATCGACCACCTCCAGGCGAACCACGAGACCTTGGTCGACACCCTGGTCGCCGAGGCCGGACAGCCCGCACGGTTCGCCGACGAAACCCAGTGCCGCACCGGTATATCCATCGCCCGGCAGACGATCGACCTCTACCTGTCGATGCGACACGAAGAGGCCACCTCGGTTCCGGTCGACGATCTGACACGGGGCCGGGTCGCGCTGAGCATCCTGCGACACGAACCGGTCGGAGTGGTCACCGCTATCACTCCGTACAACGCTGCTCTGATCATGGCCTTGCAGAAGCTGATTCCGGCACTCATGGCGGGCAACTCGGTGATCCTGCGGCCGAGTCCGTTGACCCCGCTGTCGTCGTTGATCTTCGGGCAGGCAGCCGACGCCGCAGGCCTGCCGCCCGGCGTATTGAGTGTGGTTGCCGAGGAAGGCACCGAGGGCGCGCAGTTGCTGACGACCCATCCCGCGGTCGACATGGTCTCGTTCACCGGATCCACCGTCGCCGGACGCAATATCATCGCGCAGGCGGCCCCGACGGTGAAACGCCTCTCCCTCGAGCTCGGCGG
>BBEG01000473.1 GCA_001312645.1 Rhodococcus sp. JCM 9791 | reverse complement strand
CAGCTGCAGGGTGCCGCCGCGCGGCGTCTGCACCACGCCGGTGCGCACATTGACCACTCGCAGTCCCCCTTCCGAGGCGGGTGCGGTGGCAGCTTCCCACTCGGTCACCACGTCGGTGAGGAAACCCCCTCCACCCGAGGAGTTTTCGTCGAGCGGCTCGTCACCCCGGTTGTAGCCGTACAGGCCGATGGCCGACGCGCACACGAACGTGGCGGGTCCGTTCGCAGTACCGGCCGCGCATTCGGCGAGCCGTCGTGTCGGCCCGATGCGGCTGTCGCGTATTGCGGCCTTGTGCGACTCGGTGAACCGTCCGGCGATGGACGCGCCGGCCAGATGCACGACGCGTCGACTCCCTCGAACAGGTCGGGGGCGGGTGACACGGGATCCCAGCGGCGCTCGTCTTCGCCGTGTGCAGGACGCCGCACGAGGCGGATCACGCGGTAGCCGCCGGTGCTCAGGAATGCGGTCAGCGCCGTACCGATGAGCGGATGCGCCCGAGATCGCGACGGTCACCGGTCGCACGCCCTGTTCGTGCGACCAGCGGTGGCTCGCGAGATCGTCGGCGAGTTGGCGGTGCCGGTACCGGAAGGTCTGGAGCAGCAGGCGCTCGGGGATCGGGGTGTCGACGAGATCGGTCACTCGGGTCCGGTGCCTGTCGACCTCCTCGAACCGGTGGTCGTGGCGCCAGGAGCGGATCAGCCCGGCCGGCAGCGACATCACGCCGTCGTGTCCGAGTGCATCGACGAAGCGTGACGGGGGATCGTAGGCGTCGGTTGGTGATCGGCGATCCAGCGCAGGCCCCCGGGCAAGCCGAGTACGGCACGGCCGTCCGCGAGCGAGTCGGCCTCGGACACGACGCTCATGGGTTGCCACGGCGGAAGCAGCCGATGGATCGCGCCGCGCTTCGCGTGCCAGTCGAACACGTCGTCGCGGGTCGCCTCGACGACGCTGCTGTATTCGATACCCATGAATCCTCCGTGGATCGTGTTCCGCCTGCTCTTCATTCGGACCCCGCCCATCGGCGGATGGGTTATCGGCGGGTGGAGATCTCTCCGTATCGTGTCAGCGCAACCTGCCGTTCGTGGGCGTGATCGACGAGCGGTTCCGGATATCCGGCCGGCGGACCGTCCGGCAGCCGATGGACATTCCTGCCCGCGACGCCACGCAGTTCGGGTACCCAGCGGCGCACGTAATCACCCGCCGGATCGAACTTCTCTCCCTGCGAGGTCGGGTTGAACACGCGGAAGTAGGCGCGGCATCGGTGCCGCACCCGGCAGTCCACTGCCATCCGTGCTGGTTGGATGCGAGATCGCCGTCGACGAGGTGTGTCATGAAGTGCTGCGCGCCCCACCACCACGGCAGGTGCAGATCCTTGGTGAGAAACGACGCGACGATCATCCGCAGCCGGTTGTGCATCCACCCTTCGGTGAGCAGTTGCCGCATGCCGGCGTCGACGATCGGGAATCCGGTGCGGCCCTGCTGCCATGCGGCGAAGGCGCGTTCGGCGTCGGTGCCCGTGTCGTAGCGGAGGGCGTCGAAGCGCTGGTTGTAGTTGCGGTACGCGGTGTCGGGGCGATGGTGAAGCACGTCGCGTAGAAGTCACGCCAGCACAGTTCGCTGCGGAAGGTGGTGGCGCCCGAGTCGGAGCGGCCCCGCAGATCGTGCAGGAGGGTGCGGGGATGCACGCACCCGAACTTGAGGGCGGCAGACATGCGGCTCGTGCCGTCGAGATCGGGCCGGTCGCGGTCGGTGTCGTATCGTTCGAGCCCGTCGTCGAGGAACTCTCGCCACCGGCGCAGTGCGGCGTCCTCTCCGGCCGGTGGCAATGTGACGTCGGTGTCGTGCGGGATGTCCGGGATCTCGACGCGCAGATCGGCCCCGTCCGGGTCCAGCCACGCCGCGGTGGAAGCATCGGTCTTCGCGGGTGATCGCCACCCGTGGTCGAGCCACGCCCGCCGGAACGGCGTGAACACCCGATACGGTGTGCCGTCGTTCTTGAGCACACGCCCGGGTGAGACAGCGTAGGGCGATCCCGTCCGGACCATCGACACATCGCCCAGCGCGGTCTCGACCGCTCGGTCGCGGCGTGATCCGTACGGTGCGTGGTCCGCACTGACGTGTACGGCCCGCGCATCGAACTCTCGGGCGACTCTCGGTACCACGACGGCCGGGTCGCCGCGGACGACCAGCAGCCGACCGTCGAGGTCGTGGTCGAGCGCACGCAGACAGCGCAGCAGAAACGTCGAGCGGGGCCCGGGTGTGGCAAGCGTGTCGTCGAGCACGAAGAGGGCGACGACACGGTGTGCGTCGGCGGCACTCGACAGGGTGGGCAGATCATGTAGCCGCAGATCACGGCGGAACCAGACGACTTCTGTACTCACCCGTCCAGTGTGCGTGTAAGGGGATGGGTGACAATGGCGAACATGTCCGACGCGTTCGATGTCCCCATTCGTGACGACTCGATCAGGCTCGGTCAGTTCTTGAAACTGGCGAGCCTGATCGAGTCGGGTGCCGAGGCCAAAGAGGTGATCGCCGACGGTCTCGTCTCGGTCAACGGTGAGGTCGAGGTGCGTCGGGGCAGGCAGTTGCAGACCGGCGACATCGTCGAGATCGGCGGGATGAGCGCGCGGGTCGCGCGTTTCGACTGAGACGCCCCTGGGTCAGGATCCTGAGAATCCTTCTTTCAGCCGTTCGAGGGCGGGCGCCACGTCGAGGATCTCCGCCGCGTCGTCCGGATCCATGTCGGCGACGAGGCGTCGGACGCCGCTGATCCACATCTCGCGGATCTTCTCGCCGTTGTGTTCGGCCAGCGGTGTGCGGTGCAGCGTGTGCGAGCGCCGGTCGGTGGGGTTGGTCGTGCGTGTGACCAGTCCGCGTTGGATGAGGCTGCGGACGGTAGCGCTGACGTTGCTGCTCTGCAGTCCGAGCGTGCGGGCGATGTCCGACACCGTGTAGCCGGGGTGGTCGGAGAGGACGCGGAGAAGTTCGATCTCGGACTGGGGTAGGCCGGTGAGTCCGGCTTCCCGTTCGCCGAATCGTTGCAGCGTCCAGACGAGCGTTCGGATGCTGTCGGCGAGCCGTGTGATCGGTTCGTCGTTCGCGCTATTGGACACCCATCCATGATAGCGCGTACATTTATATATAAATTCAGATATATATTTGCATACAAGAGTGGGGTTTCTTCTTGGCACGATCAGACACGCCCGGCCTCACCGAGACGTCGGACGACACGCGGGCGACCGACGTCGAGCGAACGGAGCCGACCGGAGATCCGTCGGCTCGCTGCCGATGGCGATGACCACGACACTCGCACTGCTCGCCGCGCTGGCGCCGCTCGCGGTAGACATGTACCTCCCCGGCTTCACCGGGATCGGTGAGGAGTTCGGTGCCACCGTGTCGGCGGTGCAGTTGACGTTGACCGCATTCCTCATCGGTATGGCACTCGGCAACCTCGTGATCGGGCCGCTGTCCGACAAGTTCGGTCGCCGGCCGTCGATGCTCGTGGGCACCTTCGTGTGCGCCGTCGCCAGTGTCGCGTGTGCACTCGCCCCGACCGTCGAACTGCTCGCCGTGTC
>BBEG01000472.1 GCA_001312645.1 Rhodococcus sp. JCM 9791 | reverse complement strand
CCGATCGTGTGGTCGCCGCCGCCCGATCCCGCCGCACCCTGCCCACCGGCCTCTGACCGGCGCTGCGTCCATACGTGGCCGGGCAATGTCGACACCATGGAAGGCGCACCGCCCGTCCTCCGGGGGCGGGTTTACCTTTTCTCGTGCGATCCGTCGCCGATTCGAGACGGTGGGCGGCGTGTCTGCCGCCGCATGCCCGCATCCGCGTTTACCATCTGCCTCAATGAGAACCCGCGTCGTCGAACGGGTTCCGGCCGACACGACCGCGGGAGCGGCGCTGATGGACATGGACGAACAGTTGCACCAGCTGGCGTGGCAACTCCAGCACAACGGACACGACTGGAGTGAAGTCGCCGCCGAGCTCGGCTGCGACGAAACCGTCGCCCGGGCCATGGCCGACCGATACCTCGCCGACACCGAGAGTCGAGCACAGAAGGACCAATTCTCGCTGTTCGATCTCTGAGCGGCGCACGTCATCCCGCGCTGCTGCCGCTGCTACGCGGTCACGACACCGCGATCCGCACCACTGCGGCAGGTACGTCCGACGTGGCATCCGAGGGTCGACGGGGGCGCTATATCGATTCGCGACATGAGACTGAATTCGGCCGGCAGTTGTGGAGGCCGCCCGGAGGGGGAAGTCTGGTATCGACGGCCATCGAGTGCCGTGGCTCCCTGGACAGGTGGTGGATCATGGGCCGCGCCGAAGGGGTGGATAGAGCCGCCATCGCCGGCGAGCTCGAACGCACCCGTGTGCAACTGCACCGGCTCCTCGCCGATGCTTCCGACACCTCGTTGCGGAGTCGGTCGGCGGGGACGCGGTGGACCAACGAGCAACTGTTGTTCCACATGGTCTTCGGGTACATGGTGGTGGCGGCGCTGCTGCCTTGGTGCGGATGGTCAGCCGGCTGCCCGCCGGAGTGGAGCGTCGATTCGCCCAGGTCCTCGATGCCGGTACGCGGCCTTTTGACGTGGTGAACTACTACGGTTCATGCGCTGCAGCCCTGGTGTTTGACCGGAACCGGATGGGCACGAAAGCCGACCGGGTCATCGGTGCGCTGAGCCGCCGACTGCAACGCGAATCGGAGCAGGCGTTGGGGCGGGGAATGTTCTTCCCGGTGCGCTGGGACCCGTTCTTCACCGATTACATGACCATTGGTGAGCTGTACCGGTATCCCATCAGGCACTTCGATTTCCACGAACGACAGCTCACTCTCGATTGTCCGCACTGAATCAGAACCCTCAGCCCTCGCGGCAGCACTTTCGGTGTGACGCCAATGCTCGCCGACAGGTCGACCTCGGTTCACGGTGAGCTCAGCCTGATGCACGGTGCAACTCTCTGACGGATAGCCCCGGCCCCGAACCCGTCGAACGAGGACATTCACGTGCATGCACAGCAAGCCCAAGTGCAGCAAGGTCATTCAGTGTGGCGCCGCCTCGATATCACACGCGCGGGTATGTAGGCAACCGCGGATATGCTCGATGGTGTCCGGAGCGTGAGTCACCCGACCGGAGTCGAGTCCGCTGTCCATGTCACGCACAGTTCGCCGTCCGCGTCCGATCGCTCACGACGTTCGACGTGGTCAGCGCCGCGGCCCGCATCTTCGGTGCGATACAGGTCGTAGCACCCGACCGCGGTATGCGCCTCGCTCACCTCGAGCGCGTTGACTTGCGTGACAGATCGGCCGTGCAGCGGCAGATGATCAGGTTCGCGGAACTCGGTGAACAGCGCATCGACCGCGGTGGCCGGCACCCATCGACCACCGAGTCGAGCAGGAGGGTCGGCGGGATCACCCAATGCCCCCAGTAATCCGTGGCGCCATCTGGTCACGATCCGCTCCGCGGCCACGTGCTGGGGCGCTTCGACATCGACAACGTGGATCGTGTACCCGGCCTGCTGCAAATGGGTGAGCAGCCGCTCGGCGTGACCCTTCCACGCGAGGGTGCCATCGATGATGAGGTTCTCGCCGTCGGCCACGGCATCGCGCTGCGCGGCCGCGAACAGAAAGTCGGTCGACTCACGATGGACCAGCGCCGACAACTCGAAAGGATAGAACCTGCTGCCCTCCCCCGGCGCTGCGCGCAACTCCGGCGGCACCAACTCCTCGAATGTGCCGTCAGCGAGGGCTGCTTCGAGGAGGTAGCGCTTGAACACGTCAGCATCGAGTTCGCGCCATCGGCGCGGATCACGGCCACGGAAGAGATGCTCGTGGGTCGAGGACTTGCCGGCACCGGGTGGTCCTGCCATCACAATGGCCGAACGTTCACGGGCAACGTGCGGGTTCGCTGCGCGCCACTGTTCGAGGATCTGCTCGTGCAACCGTCGGCGCGCGCTGGTGGGCACCGGGGCGCCGTCGATGCGCCGGAACCAGCGGCGATTGTTCACCGTGGCATGGGGCGCATCGGGCTGGAGTGGACCGTCTCCGGTCGACAGGGACGCCAGGTAGATACGGCGGTCTTCGATCTCGTCGGGAGTGAGCACAGGTCAGTGATCTGCCAGCGCCTCGAGCAGAGCGTCGTAGTCCTCGTCGGTGAGGAACCCGTCGCGCAAGGCACGTCCGACCTGCATGGTGAAACTTCCTTCTGTGGCAGGGTTTCCGTCGTCGGCCCATTCGAACGGATTTGCTTCCGCGGGGCGTTCGTACTCCCAGTCGGTCAGTTCGCGCATCATCGCGGCGCGTGTGATCTCGCCGGCAGCGTAGCGTGCGGCGATCTCGTATGCGGTTCCCCCATGCGTGCCCCGCCGCAGATCGGGAGCATCGATACGGGCGCGGCGCAGCATGTCGCTGATCGTCGGCTGACTCACGCCGACGATCTTGGCCAGGCGCATTTGGGTGAAACCCCGCTCATGGAGCTGGCGCAGATGCCGCAGGTAGGCGATGTGCGCAGCGGTTTCGCGGGCCTTCTCCCGGCCCAGATCGGCGACGAGTTGCTCATCAGTTCATCATCGTCGTCATGCCGCACCTCCTGCTGGCGTCACACTGTCTACTATCCCACCCACCAGTGTATAGGAAAACTTATAACCGCTGTTCACGTAGTGCGTCGCCCCTCGATCGTGGACGTGCATAGGACAACGTCCGCCGGGGAGGTGATGTGTACACAGGGTCAGCGGCAGTCGACATGCACCGAGACCTGCACCCGGCCGCTGTGCTCGGCGTTCCACCCGTCCGGGCCTTCGACAGCCGCGGCGATATCGAGCTGATCAGGCTCGGACCAATCCACCGGCACGGGAGCAGCGACCACCGGGTCGGTGGTGTCGATCTCGGCGGCCGCGAGCTGCTGATCGGTGTTGCTCACCGTCAGCACCGGCGAGCCGTACACAGCGCGGATAGTCCAGCCGTGTGGAGCAGTGATCTCGACGGTCAGGTCATCGCCCCGGCCGGTGCACCGCGCGGCAACAGCCTCGGGCTGCGGGGTGGTGATCTCGCTGTCGGAGTGCGCATCTCCCCAACCGATGACGATGCTGCCCAGATCGGTGCTGGTACCGGTGACCACCTGGCCGCTGAACGAGGTGGACACTGCCGCGGCATCACGCGCTGGTCGCCGCATGCGGTCAGCGCGGCGAGCCCGCACGCGAG
>BBEG01000471.1 GCA_001312645.1 Rhodococcus sp. JCM 9791 | reverse complement strand
CTATCGGTTTGTGTTGTGGAGCCGACCAATCAGGTTACGAGATGGTAACAACGCGGTTCTGGTTTCCGGTTTGACCCTTTCACTGGGTAACGTCCGCTGGGCAGATCCGTTGGGTCGTGCTGCAAAGCGGTGCGGATCCTCCCGGGTCGTTCCTAGTGACGACGAAAGGGATTGGACGATGAGGATGCGATTTGGCAAGAGCGCGACCGTGAGGTTCGCTGCAGGAATTGCCGGACTCGGGTTGGTCGGCGCATCGGTTGCCGGATGCACCAGTACCAACCTGGAGCGGTGCCGAAGGCGGAACGTCTCTCGAGAGCCTGAGGGAAGCGGGCACCGTGACGGTCGGGTTCGCCGGCGAGGCGCCCTACAGCTTCATGCAGGACGGTGACCTCACCGGAGCAACGGTTGCCTTGCACCGTGAGATCTTCAAGAACCTCGGTATCGACAATGTTGAAGGCGTGGCCACCGACTTCGGTGCGCTCATTCCAGGTCTGCAGGCCGGTCGGTTCGATGTTGTCAGCGCAGGCATGTCGATCCTGCCCCAGCGTTGCGAGCAAGCGTTGTTCAGCGAGCCCGAATTCAATTACACGACCGCGTTGATGGTGCCTGAGGGCAATCCTCAGAACCTGTCGGACATCCAGTCGATCAAAGACAGTGGCGCGAGCCTGGCGACCATGACCGGCGCGATCGAGTCGGACTACGCCGAGGAATCGGGTATCGATGCAACGCAGGTCGCATCAGCGCAGGACGGCATGGATGCGTGATCAACGGACGTTCCGATGTATTCGCGTTGACCGGTATCTCACTCAACTGGATGAAGCAGAACAACGAGTCGGCTCCGGTCGATGTCACCGAGTCGTTCGTCGCCGAGATCAACGGTGTTCCTCAGGTCGGCGCCGGCGGCACTGTGTTCCGTCAGGGTGACGAGGAGCTGAGGGACGCATACAACGAGGAACTCGCAAAGATCACATCGGACAAGGACAAGTACCTGTCGATCGTGGGGGAGTTCGGTTTCACCGAGAACGAGTTGCCCGATCCTGAACTGACCACAGAGAGCCTCTGCGAGGGCGTGTCCTGAGAGCGGGTTCTCCAGAATGGATTTCGGTTCGAATATCGAGGCGCTGACAAGCGCGTTTCCTCGAATACTCGATGGAATCCTGGTCACTCTGTACCTCACGATCGGTAGTGCGTTCTTCGCATTTCTGCTCGCCGTCAGTCTCGGATTGGCGGCGGGTGCGAAGAACTTGATCCTGAGGGGGAGTTCCCGGGTTGTCATCGAGTTCTTCAGGGGCACTTCGCTCCTGGTGCAGTTGTTCTGGTTCTTCTATGTGATGCCGTTGTTCGGTTATCGACTCGAGCCGATCGTGTGCGGCATCCTCGCGCTGTCGTTGAACTACGGCGCCTACGGCGCGGAAGTTGTACGCGGTGCCATAGCGTCGGTTCCTCGTCCTCAATGGGAAGCTGCGACCGCATTGAACTTCAGCTACTGGCAGCGTCTCAGGCGGGTGATCTTTCCTCAGGCATGGGCAGAGATGATCCCGCCGTTGACGAACCTGTTGATCCAGTTGCTCAAGGGCACCGCGCTCGCGAGCTATATCCTTTTGCACGACTTGACATTCGAGATCGAGCAGTTGCGTCGTAGTACCGGTGACACCCTCTTCGCCTTCGGTGTGGGGCTCGTTCTGTACTTCATCGTGGGATATGTGCTGACGCTGTTGATGAATGCACTCGAAGTGCGAGCCAAGAGCAGGCTGGGCACAGGGCCGTCGATGCGTGAGATCTTCGGTCTCGCACCGGTGCTCGACAAGCCCGAGGAGGTGAAGACATGAGCGTCGACTGGAGTTGGCAACGCGCCTGGGACGCGCTCCCGGTGTTGCTCGACGGGTTCAAGATCACGCTGCTCGCCACCGTCCTCGGTTTCGTCCTCGCCGCTGTACTGGGCCTGGTCGTGGCGATCGCTCGACGCACGTTGCCGCGACCGTTCGCGATGGTGCTCGGCGGCGTCGTGGAGTTCATCCGTCTGACACCGTTGGTTGTGCAGCTTCTCTTCGTGTACTACATGCTTCCCCAGTTCTCTGCATTGCAGATCGGTATCGCGGTCTTGGGCATCCATTACTCGACCTACATGGCCGAGGTGTACCGAGCAGGAATCGAAGCGGTACCCGTGGGTCAGTGGGAGGCGGCCCGGGCGCTGTCGTTGCCGAACACTCGCACGTGGCGGGCGGTGATCCTCCCGCAGGCCGTGCGCCGGGTGATCCCGGCCCTCGGAAACTACGCAGTCTCGATGTTCAAGGACACGCCGTTCCTCTTCACCATCACGGTGGTCGAGATGGTGACCGCAGCTCAGCAGTTCGGTGCCAGGAATTTCCAGTATCTCGAGCCGCTGACGTTGGCCGGACTGATCTTCCTGATCGCGAGCTACCCGACCTCATTGCTGATTCGCCGATTGGAGCGTCGTCTTGCCTACTGACCTGACCAAAGACACCGGGGGAACTGCGGGTCCGTCCGACGGCGGGGCGTCGGGCGATCCGATGATCCGCTTCGAATCCGTGGTGAAGCAGTTCGGCGACAACGTCGTGCTCGATCACCTCGACTTCGAGGTTGCAGCCGGCGACCGTGTGACCTTGATCGGCCCGAGCGGCTCGGGAAAGACCACGATCCTGCGGTTGCTCATGACCCTGGAGAAGATCGACGGGGGCGTGGTGTGGGTCAAGGGGGAGCCTTTGAGTCATGAGCGCAAAGGTTCGAAGCTCGTTCCCGCGTCGGAGAAGCATCTGCGAAAGGTGCGGCAGAGCATCGGCATGGTGTTCCAGCACTTCAACCTGTTTCCGAACATGAACGTCATGGAGAACCTCACCGAGGCTCCCATCCACGTATTGGGTCGGAAGAAGGCCGACGCCGAAGCGCGTGCACGGGAACTGCTCGCGATGGTCGGCCTGTCCGACAAGGAGAAGGCGCACCCCACTCAGCTGTCGGGTGGTCAGCAGCAGCGCGTGGCCATCGCCCGCGCGCTCGCGATGGACCCGGACATCCTGCTGCTGGACGAGGTGACATCGGCGCTCGACCCGGAACTGGTTGCCGATGTGCTCGACGTTCTGCGCCGGATCGCGGACACCACCGACATCACAATGTTGATCGTCACGCACGAGATGAACTTCGCCCGCGACGTCTCCAACCGTGTCCTGATGTTCGACAAGGGGCGGATCATCGAACAGGGACCGCCCGACGTCATCTTCACGAACCCGAAAGAGGAACGTACCCGCAAGTTCCTCGACGCAGTCCTCGCAGGGGAGTGAGGGAGCGAGGTCACTCGGCGGGTACTGCCAGCCGAGTGACCTCCGACCTTCCGCGCAATGTGATTTCGTCGCGCACGGTCCATTCGGATGCTTCGTCGCTCGTTGCGGTGTCGACGGCGCGACCCGATGCCACCACGTAGCCCGGTGCGGTCTTCGCGACATCGGACAGGCGCGCCGCCTCGTTCACCGGATCTCCGATGACGGTGTACTCGAAACGTTCTGCGGCGCCGATGTTTCCTGCCACCACCCGACCCGCGGCAACCCCGATTCCGGCGCGGCAGTCGGGGACCTCGACC
>BBEG01000470.1 GCA_001312645.1 Rhodococcus sp. JCM 9791 | reverse complement strand
GGCTGGATCCGGCCCGTGGGGATAGCGGTGGCGGGCGCCTGATCCTGGCCGGTGTCGCCCTTGCCGCGGTGCGGGGTCTTCCGGAGAATTCTTCTGCTCACGGGGGCGGAACGATCCCGTCGACGGCAGAGTCGACGGTCGTCGACGAGACCTGGTCGTAGCCCTCGGGCGCGACGAATCTTCGTCGGCCGGGAACATTCGTGGTCGCCGCTGCATCTCATTGTTGTCAGCACGGTGAGTAGCGAGAAACGAGGACATGATGGCGGAGAATCCTTACGGTGTCGGACCAGGATCCAACTCGGAGCAGGGTCCGATCCCGAACCCGGCGCTCGGCGACGGTGCGGTCGACCGTGACGGCGACGGAGTGGCCGACACCCTGTATGTCGATCTCGACGGCGACGGCCGCATCGATGGCGCGCTGTTCGACCACAACGAGGACGGTGTGATCGACGAAGGCGATTTCGACATGGACGGCGACGGTATCGTCGACACTGTGATGATCGACGTCGATGGCGACGGCGTGGCAGACGTGATGGGCGTCGACCACGACCAGGACGGTTATGCCGACGAGGTCTACACACTCGAACCCGACACCGGATCGGCAGGGTCCACCGACTCGACCGACCTGATGTGACCGACTCCGGGAAGGTGACGCGATGAACGACTCGGATGTCTCCCTGTGGGAGGCCTTGGGACTGCCGCGCGACAGTGCCCTCGAACCAGTTCCCGACGACGTGTGGACTGCTGCTGTGGGAGCGGCTGTGGATCCCGATGCGGCGGTCGTCGCCTCCGAACTCGTGCCGGATGAAGCATCTGCACCGGCCGGCGTCGACGACATCGTTCCAGGAGATGAAGGCACCGTTCTCGACGACATCGATTCCGGCCCGGTAGACGACACCCCCGACGTGTACAGCGACCTGGGCGCAGACCTGGACGATCCGGCCGCGGGTGGCCTGGACGGCCTCGACCAGGGATGGTGATGCTCGACCGAGGTCGAGGGCGGTACTCTACCGCCACGACATGGGGGTGCGAATGAACGACGACGAGCTGATCGAGCGGTGCCGAGCCGGCGACACCGCGGCGTTCGGTGAGCTGGTGGGTGCGTATCGAACCCGGACCTGGGCGGTGTGCCTCCAGATCACCGGAAATCGGCACGACGCCGAGGATGCACTGCAGGATGCATTGACTGCGGCATGGCAGAACCTGGACAAGTTCCGGGGCACCGCCAAGTTCAGTACGTGGCTGCACCGCATCGCGGCGAACGCTGCTCTGGCGACCGTGCGACGTCGCCGCGAGGTCATGGTCGACGAGATCGATCTCGGCGCGAGTTCGGAGTCGTCGGTGGCCGACCGCGTCGTCGACGTCGACGCGGTGCGCCGCGCGCTCGCGGATCTGCCCGACGAATACCGCACGGCGGTCGTCCTTCGTGAATACGCGCAGCTCAGTTACGCCGAGATCGCCGAGCATCAGGGAATTCCGGTGCAGACCGTCAAAAGCCGTATCAACCGTGCGCGCACACGTCTGGTGGAGGCTCTCGCTCCCGTGGTGTGACCGGAGAACGTAGCGCGCAAGCCCGGTCCTTCAGGCCGGGTCAGCGCATCAATCATGTCGGTGGTCGTGGCTATGGTCTCGCTGTGCAGCTTCGATACGCGGCCGGTCAGTTGCAGGGCGTCGCGGAGGTCGGAGTCGGATGCGTCGGATGGTCCGGCTTCGGTGGCGATGCCTTTTCCTGCCAGGCATCGGCTACCGCGTCGATGAGTCCGGGCGCGTCGGTGAGGCCGTGCGAGCACACGAGCGAAGACGACGGTATCGCCGACTCCCGGTCGGGGCAGCCGTTCCCTTGACTCAAGTGATGAATGCAGGTTCAATTCTTGGTGTGGCGTATCGGCGTACCCCCGCAGTGCAGCAACGACTCGACGCGCAACGCGACTCGATCGCGTCCGCGGCGGTCGCGCTGCTGACCGCACACGGGTATCGGGGTCTGTCCATCGCGGCCGTCGCGGAGAGCGCCGGGGTCGCCACCGGCACCGTCTACCGGCATTTCACCGACAAATCCGATCTCATGGTCCGCGTCTTCCGCGAGCAGTGCAGCCGCGAGGTCGACGCCGTCGACGCCGTCGCCTCCACCGGGTCGGCCGCCGAACGGGTCGCGCGGGTCGTCGAGACCTTCGCTCTTCGCGCGTTACGGAAACCCACATTGGCATACGCACTGCTCGCAGAACCGGTCGACGCCGCCGTCGACGCCGAACGTCTCGTCTTCCGCCGTGCGTTCGCCCGAGCTTTCGCCGATGCGATTCGCGTCGGCGTCACCACCGGCGAGCTTCCCCCGCAGAACCCCGACCTCGTGGCCGCCGCCCTCGTCGGGGCCGTCGGCGAAGTCCTCACCGGCCCCCTCAGCGCCGGGGAGACATCCACCACCACCGTTCCCGATCTCGTCACCCTTGCCTTGCGCGCAGTGGGATCCGACCCTGTCCTGGACCGGCACGAAGGAGCATCGTCATGACATTCCCGGCCACTCACGAAGTACTCAATCAGGTCCCGGACCTCGTGCCCTTCCAGGCCGCCGACGACCAGGCACTGCTCGAAGGTCTCCGCCGCGAAGGCGCGTCCTGGGCAGAGGACGAGGTCCGCGAACTCGGTGCTCGCGCCGGTGGTGTCGAGGCACAGGAATGGGGCAGGCTGGCCAACGAGTACCCGCCCGTACTGCACACTCACGACCGCTACGGAAACCGGATCGACGAGGTCGAATTCCATCCGCACTGGCATGATCTGATGACCGTCGCTGTCGAGCACGGCCTGCACGGGGCACCCTGGAGCGACCCTCGCCCGGGTGCGCACGTCGCCCGTGCCGCCAAGTTCTACGTGTGGGGGCAGGCCGACGCCGGGCACATGTGCCCGATCTCCATGACCTACGCGGCGATCCCCGCGCTGCGGCACAACCCCGAGCTCGCCGCGATCTACGAGCCGCTTCTGGCGGCACCCCACTACGACTTCGGCCTGCGTGAACCGCTGTCCAAGCGCGGTCTGATCGCCGGCATGTCCATGACGGAGAAGCAGGGCGGCTCCGACGTCCGCGCGAACACTACGACCGCGACGCCCAACGCCGACGGCAGTTACACGATCGTCGGGCACAAGTGGTTCACCTCCGCTCCGATGTCCGACGTGTTCCTGACCCTCGCCAACACCGAGAACGGCTCGTCGTGCTTCCTGCTGCCGCGCGTGCTGCCGGACGGCACCCGCAACCGCATCCACATCCAGCGTCTCAAGGACAAGCTCGGCAACAAGTCCAATGCGTCGTCCGAGATCGAATACCAAGGCGCGATCGGTCGGCTCGTCGGACCGGAGGGTCGCGGCGTCAACACGATCATCGAGATGGTGAACATGACCAGGCTCGACTGCGTCATCGGCTCGTCGACCGGCATGCGTGCGGCCACGCTGCGCGCCGTGCACCACGCCCGTCACCGCAAGGCCTTCGGTGCGCTGCTCATCGATCAGCCGCTCATGCGCAACGTCCTTGCCGATCTCGTCGTCGAATCCGAGGCAGCCACCACCGTGATGATGCGGCTCGCCGGCGCGACCGATCGCGCGGGCGGCGACG
>BBEG01000469.1 GCA_001312645.1 Rhodococcus sp. JCM 9791 | reverse complement strand
GCTCGATGTCGCGGCCCCGGTCATCCGCCTCGTGATCAGCGCGACCGCACCGGAACGACCGAGCAGGTGCGTGATCTCGCGTCGCCGGCACGTGCGCCGATGCCCATCGCCACGAGACCGGCTCGCTCGGTCCCCACCAACGCGGCATGCACATCCGCAGTGTCCGGGAGGAGCACCCCGACGCGACCCCCGGGCTCGATTCCTGCGCCCACCAGTGCCGCCGCGATGGTGTCGGCATAGGTGTCGTAGTCAAGCCAGCTCGTCCGGTCCGTGCCGGCGACAAACGCCGGCGCCGCGGGAATCCTCCTCGCGTGGTCGGCGACGACCTCACCGAGCGAACGCGTACCCCACCAGCCGGCCTGCCTGTAGCGTGCAGCCGCCGCGATGTCCATCACTGCCTCCCGGGCCCGAATTCATGATCGTGTCGGCCATCACAGACGGCCCGAACACATACGGTAGCGCCAAAACAGCGGTTGATCAATCAATTGATTGGGAAATATCAACCGTTCGCTTGATCGGGGCGGCAACAGCCGTTACCGTACCCCTCGTACGTGACTCGCCTCACACGGCCTGGCCGGCTGAGACCGAGCCCACTTCCTCGTGGACCTCGGCCCCGGCTTCGTCGGGACGAAATGCACTCGCCGCAAGAGAGAGATCGGATCGCATGGAAACCCTCGACTACGACGCCACGACGCACGGACCGTCGGCCACCGACAAGCTGCACTTCCACGAGGCCGGTGAAGGTCATCCCCTCGTACTGCTGCACGGGTCGGGGCCAGGAGTCTCCGGCTGGTCAAATTTCTCGAAGAACCTGCCGGTTTTCGCGCGTAATTTCCGCACCATCGTTGTCGACATGCCCGGTTTCGGTGCGAGCCCGGATATCGAGTACGACCGTCCGTACCCCGAACTCGCCGCGGAGTCGATGGTCACGCTGCTCGACGACCTCGGCATCGAAAAGGCCCACGTTCTCGGCAATTCCATGGGCGGATGGGTCGCGCTCGAAACGGCGGCGATCGCACCCGAACGCGTCGAGCGACTGGTGTTGATGGGTCCCGGCGGCCTGTACGCACCGCTGCTCGGACCGATGATGAGCGAGGGCGCCCGGCGTTTGAACGCGTTTCTCGTCGACCCCAGCCGCGAAGCGCTCGAGGCCTGGGTGGACTCAATGGTCTACGACCCGGCGACGATCACACCTCAGTTGCTCGAGGAACGCTGGAACAACGCCACCGCGCCCCGGGCCATCGAGCGGATGCGCGCGGTCATGGCGTCGCTGGCCCTGCCCGGCAAGGCGCCGTTGTGGGCACGCACCGACGAGATCCCGCACCGGACCCTGGTCACCTGGGGCCGCGACGACCGCATGCTACCCCCGGACGGCGCCTGTTCGCGCTTCGCCGCATGCCCAAGGCGGACCTGCACATTCTCGGCGAATGCGGGCACTGGGCCCAAGTCGAACGCAAGCACGACTTCGAGTCGCTCACGACCGATTTCCTCACCCGCTGATTCCCCCTCTGGCACCGAAGGAGTTTTCCCACATGAAGTTCCGGCACGACGCACTGGACACCGCCCTCGCTGCAGGCGACCGCCTGAAGGCACTCGAAACCGAATGTACCGAAGAGCGCCGACTCTCGGCGGACACCGCGAAGATCCTGCGAGACGCGGGCATCATGCGACTCATCCAACCCAAGCGTTACGGAGGGTTCGAGGCCGATCCGGGTGTCTTCAACACCGCGATGTACGAGCTCGCGCGGCTGTCGAGCTCTGCGGGCTGGGTCACCGGTGTCGTCGGCGTCCACTCCTGGCACCTGGGCCTGTTCCCGGATCGAGCCAGAAGGACGTGTGGGGAGAGAATCCCGACGCGTGGATCAGTTCGTCCTACAGTCCGGCCGGCACCGCCAAAATTGTGCCGGGCGGCTACGAACTGACCGGACGGTGGGGATTCTCGTCGGGCAGTGACCACTGCGACTGGGTCTTCCTGGGCGCAATGGTCACCGACGAGCAGGGGCAGCGCACCGGGCAGCACATCCATCTGCTGCTGCCCCGCGCCGACTACACGATCGACGACGTCTGGTTCATGTCCGGCCTCGCCGGTACCGGCAGCAACGACATCGTCGTCGACGGCGCATTCGTGCCCGAACATCGCACGCACGACGTCGTCGATCTCTATTCGCAGCGCTATCCCGGAAACGAGGTGAACACCACCGGACTCTTCCGGCTGCCTGGTACACCCTGTTCGTCAATGCCGTCGCGGTGCCGTTGATCGGCATGGCCCGCCGGGTGATCGACGAAGCGGTCTCGATTCACAAGTCTCGCTTGGCGGTCGACGCGTCCAAGATGCCGCACGCGGCCACGCTGGCACGCCTGACCGTGGCAGACTTCGAGGTCGACACCGCGTACCGGACCCTGCAGGCCGACCTCGCCGACGCTTCGGTGCTGTCGAGCGCGGCGAGCCGGTCACGATGACGATGCGTCAGCGCACCAAACGCGATCACATCGCGGCCGTCGGACTGGCGGTCTCGGCTGCGGACAAGGCATACCAGGTGGGTGGGCCACGGTCGATCGCGCTGTCGAGTGCCCTGCAATCGGTCTGGCGCGACGTCCATGCCGGCCAGCATCATGCCATCAACCTGCCGGACATCGTCAATTTCGAGTACGGCCGGTACCTGCTCACCGGCGAACCCGGCAACCTCTACTGAATTCGAGGAGTACGCAATGCCTGTCCTTTCCCTGGGATACCTACGCCTCAACGTCGAGTCGGCGGAGCGGTGGAATCCCTTCGTCCGCGATTTCATCGGCATGATGCCGGTCGACGGCCCGTTGCCGGACTCACTGCACTACCGCATGGACCACTACCCGCCGCGACTGGTAGTCACCGAGTCTGCCGTACCAGGACTGGACGCCGTCGGCTTCGAGGTCCTGAACCGTTCCGATCTGAAAGACCTGGTATCCCGTGTCGAGTCCGCGGGCATCGAGACCCGCGCCGGCACCGCCGAGGAGTGCGCCCTGCGGCAGGTCACGGGCTTCGCCGCGTTCGACGATCCGTCCGGCAATCGGGTGGAACTGTTCTACGGGCCGGTGCTGAGCCACCGGCGTGTGGAGCTTCCGCACCTGTCCGGCTTCGTCACGGGCGATCAGGGCATGGGACACGTCATCCTCAATTGTGTCGACACCGAAGCGACCTACGAATTCTACGTAGGGGTACTGGGATTCGCCGAACGCAACTCGCTCGCGTTGCCCGGCGGCACCAGTTACTTCCTCGGCTGCAACGCTCGCCAGCACACGCTAGGACTCAATCCTGCTGCGGGCCCTGCGCTGCTCCACTTCATGGTGGAGACCGTCGACCTCGACGACATGGGCAAGGCTCTCGATCGCGCCCACGATCTCGAAGTCCCGATGATGCAGTCGCTGGGCAAGCATACCAACGACCGGATGCTCTCGTTCTACACCTATTCCCCCGACGGTCACGCCACCGAGATCGGATGTGGTGAACGAATCGAAGACGCGGCCCCCACCTACCGGATCACCGAGGGCGCGGTGTGGGGCCACCGGTACACGCCGCCGCCGGCCGGAGCGAAGGGACTCCCGCAGTGACAGGCACCGTCG
>BBEG01000468.1 GCA_001312645.1 Rhodococcus sp. JCM 9791 | reverse complement strand
ACGGTACGGACCGCCATCAGGCCGCGCGCCGTGTCGCGGCCAATGCCGCCTCCCGCAGGAGTGCTGAGCCCTCGTCGGTCGCGCCCGAGGACTCGAGCGCCGCGAACGCACGCTCGGTGAGGTCGGTGATCTGCTGCTCGACTTCGTCGACCGCGCCGACCTCGACGAGCACGTCCCGTATCCGCTCCACCTGTTCATCGCTCAGATCGGTGCCGATCGCGTTTCTCAAGGTCGCGGCTGCGACCGGGTCGCCGGCATCTGCAGCGTCGAGCGCCAGCGCGTACAACACGGTGCGCTTGCCGGCGCGCAGATCGTCGCCGGACGGCTTTCCCGTGACCGCCGGATCGCCGAAGACGCCGAGGAGGTCGTCGCGCAGCTGGAATGCAAGACCGATGTCGGTGCCGAAACGGCGGTACGCGTCGATCAACTGCTCGTCGCGCCGGCCAGAACGGCGCCGAGATGCAGCGGCCGCTCGATCGTGTACGCGGCGGTCTTGAACCGGTTGACACGGGCGGCAGCCTCGACCGACTCGTCCGCGGCGGCCTCACCGGCAATGTCGAGATATTGGCCGCCGAGGACCTCGGTGCGCATGGCCGACCAGACAGGACCGAGTCGCGTTGCCGCTGCGCTGTCGAGTCCGGCTTCGCGGACCATGTCATCCGCCCACACCAATGCGAGATCGCCGAGCAGGATCGCGACGGCCTGCCCGAACTCCGCAGGCCCTCCACGCCAGCCGTTGTTGCGATGCAGTCCGGCGAAGTCGACATGCACGGTGGGGAAGCCGCGCCGCGTGGTGGACGCATCGATGATGTCGTCGTGGATCAGCGCGCCGGCCTGGACCAGCTCGAGTGCCGAGCATGCGCGCAACACAGCGTCGGCGTGCGGCCCGGTCGGATCGCCACCGGCACCCAGCCACCCGGACCAGGCGAACGACGGCCGAACCCGCTTACCTCCGCGGAGAACGAACGATTCGAGGGCGGACACCGCCTCTCGGTAGCCTCCACCGACGGCTCCCACGATGGGAGCCTTGGAGTCGAAGAACTCCCGTAGCGCCTCTTCGACGAGTTCGGGGAGCGGAGCGGTGGGCACAGGTGCGGGTCCGGTGGACAGGGGATTCCTCCTGGTCGAATGCTTCGCGTGCCGCGAGACGGGTCGCGCGGTACCGACACCGAGCCTATCCGGCGTCGTTCGTCGTCGCCGGTGGCCGGTCGCTGGTCGGCGCACCCTATGCTGGATGCGTGGTATTCGATTTCAGGGGGTCCAGTGAAGGCGCGGCGACCGGAGGCGCCGAGCGAGTCGCGCAGGTCGGTGACTCGCGCACTCCGTCGATCGTGGATCGTCTCGGCGACCCACCCGGTCGGCGCATTCCGTTCTCCGTCGAATTCTCTCCGCCCCGCGACGCAGACGCCGAGGCTCGCCTGTGGCGCGCTGTCCGGGTGTTCGAGCGGCTCGGTCCCGCGTTCGTCTCGATGACATATGGGGCGGGCGGCTCGACGCGCGACCGCACGGTCCGCGTGACAGGCGAGCTCGCAGAAGCGACGACGCTGCTGCCGGTGGCGCATCTCACCGCCGTCGGACACAGCGTCGACGAACTCCGGGCGATGGTCGGTGCCTACGCGGATCGTGGTATCACGAATATCCTGGCGCTGCGCGGCGACCCGCCCGGAAATCCGCTCGGCGAGTGGGAACAGCACCCCGTGGGGCTCGCGCACGCCGACGAACTGGTGCGACTCGTGCGCGATCTGGGCGACTTCCACGTCGGGGTGGCATCGTTCCCGGAAGGGCATCACCGCTCACCCGATCTCGATCACGACACCCGATTCCTGGCGAACAAGCTCCGCGCAGGTGCCGAATATTCCATCACCCAGATGTTCTTCGACGTCGAGCACTACCTGAGGTTGCGCGACCGCATTGCCGCGTTCGACGCAGAGCAGGCCGCGAAACCGATCATTCCCGAGATCATGCCGATCACGTCGCTGCGAACGGCGCGCCGCAGCTTGGAGCTGTCCGGATCGAAGCTTCCGGTGGCGCTCGAGGAGCGCCTGGTGCGGGCGGCGGCGACGGGCCGGAGGAGAACCGGGCAGCCGTGCGAGAGGTCGGCATCGATGTGGCCACCGAGATGTGCGAACGGCTCATCTCGGAAGGCGCTCCCTGCCTGCACTTCATCACATTGAACTTCGCGAGAGCGACCAGTGAGGTACTCACGCGCCTCGGCATCGAGATGCCGGCGCCTGCTGCGCAACCGGCCTGATCCCCGCGACAGCGAGCGCCGCGCAGATCAGGACCAGTCCGGACCGTTCGATGATGTTCGTGCGGTGGCGGGGTTGCGAGTGAACCAGGCCAGCGCGCCGATCAGCAGCGTGACAGCCATGGCGCCACCCGCCACGATCCCGGCCCAGCCCGCGAATCCGCGGGTATTGGGGTCGGAGTAACGCACTTCTGCGCGGAGCGTGCTCACTTCGCCCGCGGGCAACTTCCACGAGACGATCGAATCGGACTCGCGGTCGCGTTCGTGGTGGCCACACGCGCGGGAAAGGCGATGGTGAACTGGACGTCGGTGCCGCGTTCGGGCGCCGCTTCGAGATCGACCCGCCCGGTGAGCGACACGAGATCACCGGAACGCTGCAGCGAGAGCTGGAAGGATCCTGCGCTCTGATCGGACATGGTTGCAAGTTGCTGTACGTCACCGAAGGTCAGGTCGCTGAAGAAGACCTGGCTGCCGACGTAACCGTCCTGTGCGTACTCCTGAACGCGCACTTTCCGCGCCAAGGCCGACGGAACGGTGAGTTCCGGGCCTTTGTCGTTCTCGTCGATCGGGATGGTCGCCGCGACGATCTGGCCGGAGACCCGATCGTCGGACGAGATTCCCATTGTCGTCTGCACACGGAGGCATCCGGTGAGCACGGGAACCAGCAGGATCAGAAGTCCGAGTGCGGCGATGAGCCGGCGACGGATGACGGTGGGGCGAACAGATGTGGAGGACGGCGGCACAGGGACATGGTGCCAGGTCGGTGTAGCGCGGTCGGACCATCGGGTCCGATCCGGCGCGTCGCCGGGCCCGGTATGACGAGCCGGAATCACCGTGAGAGCCTGCCGAGAGTTCGGCGTAGCAGGCCACCGCCGGTGTCGCCGAGCGCGACGCGTGCGGCGCTGCGCCCGCTCGATCCCGATACTCCGCCTCCGGGGTGCATCGACGCACCGGTGAGATACAACCCGGCGGCGCCCGGAACCCGGTAGCCGGACAGCTCGGGGACGGGACGCCAGAAGAACATCTGGTCGAGTGTCATCTCGACGTGCATGACGTTGCCGCCGATCAGGCCCATCTCGCGTTCGATGTCTGCAGGCGTCTGCGTGTGTATACGGCGGATGTCCGCAGCGAAGCCGGGCGCTCGCTTCTCCATCTCGGCGATGATCCGGTCGGTCTCCGCGGCCGCCTCCGACTTCCAACTCCGCCCATCGCTGAGCCGGTAGGGATGCCACTGCGACCACAGGGTGATCTGATGCTCGCCGGGCGGTGCGATCGACGGATCGAGAGCGGAGAAACTCATCGCCAGAACGGCAGGTGTCGGCGGCAACTCGCCGGCGAGCGCCGCGCCGTGCGCG
>BBEG01000467.1 GCA_001312645.1 Rhodococcus sp. JCM 9791 | reverse complement strand
CGGCAGCTCCGCGTCGTCGGCAGAGACGGCAGGGACGGCAGCTGCGGCCGGTTCGTCCGGTTCGCGCCACAGCACCAGGCCCGATCCAGGTGACCAGAGCCCGTGCAAGAACATCCCTATATGGTGCCAGCCCCCGCCGACGTCCGAAGTGGCAGGCTGTGAAGATGGCGATTGCGTATGGATTCTCGGAATACGGCGGACCCGACACCCAACAGGTCTTCGACGTGGAAGTACCCCGGCCGGGGCCAGGTCAGCTCGTCGTCGCGGTGCACGCTGCCGGGGTGAATCCGGCCGACTGGAAGGTGCGGGCGGGCACTCGCAAGGACACCGTTCCGGTGACCTTGCCCGCCGTCCTCGGACGCGAGGTGTCCGGTGTTGTCACAGCGGTGGGTGAGAACGGAAGGGGTTTCGTGGTCGGTGATGCCGTATTCGGGTCGACCGCCACCGGCTTCGGCGGTTACGCCGAGTACACGGTGCTCAACGCCGACAGCGCTGCACACAAGCCCGAAGGCCTCGCGTTTGCCGCCGCCGCGACCATTCCCGTCGCTGCCGGCACCGCGCTGGACATCGTCGAACAGCTCGAGATCGTCGACGCAGATACCGTGCTCGTGCTCGGTGCGGGCGGTGGCGTCGGCTCCGCCGTCACCCAGCTGGCCCACGTACAGGGGGCGGCGGTGCTCGGTGTCGCGAGTGCAGGCAAGACAGACCTGGTGGAGGCCAACGGTGTATCTGGATCGAGTCCGGCCCCGGCAGCGAAGAGCGGATCGTCGCGGCCGGTGAGAGCGCGGGGAAGGTGACGGCGATCGTCGATCTGGTGGGCGGGGACGTCCTGGCACGCGCGGCTGCCGCATGCGGACCCGATGTACGTCTGATCAGCGTCGCCGATCCTGCGCGCGCGTCGGACCTCGGCGGTTCGGGCGTCGACCGCCGCCGCACCACCGAGGTGTTCGCACGTATCGCGGCGCTCGTCGAATCGGGTGTGCTCGATCCGAGGATCGAGCACACCTTCCCGCTCGACGAGGCCGGACGCGCGCTGGCGCTCGTCGAAGGCGGTCATGCGCGCGGCAAGGTGGTCTTGAAAGTCCGTTGAGCACTCCGGCCCTGAGCGCTCTCGACTCAGCGTCCTCTGGACCGGGGCCCCTGGATCGGAACGCGTGGGCGGAGGAGTATGGGCGTATGTCCGTCCTGATCCAGGTTCTCGAGCAGACGCACAGTGCTCACACTCCGTGGGAACAGGTGAAGTACGCGTTCATCGACTGGGACCACGTCACCACATTGCGGCTCGACGGCCAGTGCGGGGTGTGGCTCGACGGCACCAAACATGGTGAGTCGCACCGGCTCGCCGCGACCGCCAGTCCCGAGGAAGCGATCTTCTTCCTACTCAGGGTCTACGACCGGATCGCCGAGTGCCGCCAGTCCGGTGGTTCGTGGATCGTCGGACACGACGGCCGCACCGTCGCTTCCATCCGCGCGACACGTTTCCCGTTGACCACCGAGAGCTGACCTCCGCTGCGCTCCGGCGGTCGGGGTCGCTGCCGCGTAGATGGGTCCGTGCTCACGCCACGACGCGCGCGTGAATCCATGGAGCGCGCGAAGACGATACCCCGACGCGGACCTGCCATGATCACCCGATGCGCGGTGGGAACGCCAAGTGGTGGGTGCCGGTGGTGGTGATCGCAATGATCGTGTCCTGGTGGTTCGACCCTTCGCCACAGACGGCGGATCCCGCCCCGGGCAGTCCGTCGCGCGCCCTGATCGACGAGTTGCTCGAAGCGGTGACGGTGGTTGCTGTGCGGCCGCACCCCGGTGGATACGAGCGCGACTGTGGAGGCGGCGGCAGGTGCGTCTTCGGGGAGGCGTGGACCGACGAACACCCCGGACCGGGCGGGCACGACGGCTGCGACACTCGCAACAACGTCCTCGCGCGAGACCTGCGCGGCGTCGTGTTCCGGCCGGGCAGCGACAACTGCATCGTCACTGCCGGAACACTCGACGACCCGTACACCGGTGCGCGGGTGCATTTCCAGCGCGCACACGCGAATGCGGTGCACATCGACCACATCTATCCGCTCGCGGCAGCGTGGGATCACGGTGCCGCGAGCTGGCCTGCCGAGTTGCGGCGACAATTCGCGAACGACGTGGTGTACAACCTGATTGCCGTCGACGCGCCGCGAACATGACCAAACGAGATCACACTCCCGCCGCGTGGCTACCACCCGCCACCGGCTACCGATGCTGGTTCGCAGGCAAGTACCTGACGGTAGCGCTGAGATACGAGTTGCCGATCACCGTGGAGGATCACGGCGCCCTCACCGACGCAGCGGAGACGTGCCGCAGTCGTGATCGTCAAGCGGACGGCAGATTCTGCGGGATCCACGCGGGATCGCGCTTTTCCATGACGCCCGCATCCCTTCGCGGGGTTCCTGGGATGTCTCGAGCGCACCGAACATCGTCTGGTAGTCGAACAGTCCGTAGCGATCGTTGAGCATGCGTTTGACCTGGGCGCGCGCGATCGGCGCGGTCTGCAACACCTCACGGGCCGCGGTCAGCGCGGCTTCCCGTAGCTGCTCGTGCGGAACAACGCGGGAGATCACACCGAGACGCAATGCCTCGGCCGCATCGAATTTACGGGCGGAGAGGATCAGATCGCGCGCGGCGGCCAGGCCGACGTGCGCGGGCAGCGCCGCGGCATAGGTAGCGTCGGGGATTCCGCGCAGAAGTTCGGGCACGCGGAAGGTCGCGCGATCGCTGGCCACCGCGATGTCGGACATCATGGCCACGAGCAACCCACCGGCCTGGCAGATTCCGTTGACGGCCGAGATGACAGGTGCACGACTGTCGCGGATGGTCAGAAAGGGAACGACCTCGTGACCGGAGAGCCCTTCCGGAAGGCGGTCGCCCGGCTCCGAGCGACCGCCCAGGTCGCCGCCCGGTGCGAAGACATCGTCGACTCCGGTGATGATCAGCGCGCGAGATCGGGGTCGCTGTTGACCAGCTTCACCGCGCGTTTGAGGCCGTAGTACATGGCCGGGGTGAATGCGTTGCGTGCGGCGGGGCGGTCGATGGTGCACCATCCGATCGCGCCTTCGCGCTCGAATCGCAGTCCGCCGGCTCCCAGATCGTCTCCCATAGCGTGAACATACATCATTCTCGTTTGAGAGAACAGGATTCCGGAGGGGGCGGGACTACGGTAGAGCAATGACCTCGCGCATCTCGAAGGACACACAGTTGTGCATCTCTCTCTCGGGCAGACCCAGCAACATCGGAACCCGATTCCACAACTACCTCTACGAGGAACTCGGTCTCGACTTCGTATACAAGGCGTTCCACCCCACCGACATCGGTGATGCGGTGGCCGGGATCCGCGGCCTGGGCATCCGCGGAGCGGGCGTGTCCATGCCGTTCAAGGAAGCCGTGCTCTCACTCGTGGACGTCCTTCACGACTCTGCCCGGGCAATCGAGTCGGTCAACACGATCGTCAACGACGACGGCGCCCTCCACGCCTACAACACCGACTACCAGGCCGTGGTGGACCTGATCGCCGCGCACGCGGTCGACCCTGCCTGCCTGTCACGATCGCCGGCAGCGGCGGCATGGCCAAGGCCGTCACCGCAGCCT
>BBEG01000466.1 GCA_001312645.1 Rhodococcus sp. JCM 9791 | reverse complement strand
GGACCGGGCCGCCGTCGAGCGGGATGTACTGCACGCCGTCCACGGTGATGTGCGCGGTCGACGCGACAACCACCGCTATTCCGACACCCGCGCCGACGAGGGCGAGGAGGCTGTAGGGGTCGGGGGCTTCACGCGCGATCACCGGCGCGAACCCTGCCGATGCGCACACGGTGAAGGTTGCGTCGCGCACGATCGAGCCGTGCGCAGCGGGGTAGATGACCAGGCGTTCGCCTGCGAGATCTGCGGGATCGAGCGAATCGCGGTGTGCAAAGCGATGCCCTGCCGGCACCGCGACCAGGAGCGACTCGTGACGCACCGTCTCGGTGTCGAACTCGTCGGTGACGGGGAGACCCACGATGCCCATGTCGAGCAGCCCGCGTGAGACGGAGTCGCGGACCCTGCCCGAATACGTCTGTGGCCGCAGGTCCAATTCGATCCCGGGATGGCGATCGGCGAGCGCGCGAGTCAGTTCGGACAGGACGGCGTAGCCGCTCGCGCCTCCGAAGCCGACGCTGACCACGCCGGTTTCACCGGCAGCGGTCGAGCGCACCACAGTGCGCGCGACATCGATCTGCGCTGCGATCACCCGTGCGGGAGCGAGTAGTGCCGTCCCTGCTGCGGTGAGCTGCACTGATCTGGTGGTGCGCGCGAACAACTGTGCGCCCAGTTCTCGTTCGAGGGCGCGGATCATCTGGCTGAGCGGCGACTGTGCGATGTGCAGACGTTCCGCAGCGCGGCCGAAATGCAGTTCCTCGGCCACCGCGAGGAATGCCTGTATCTGACGAAGTTCCATATCGCCCCAACTCAGTGAATTATCCACATAATCATGTCTGATTAGGTCTTGGACATTACACGGTAGTGACCGCGATAGTGATACATGCCTCATTCATCTGCGGACTCGGCCCGCACGACACGCCCCCGGAGTGCATCGTGAACCCACCCCCAGAGCCCGTCGCGCACGACACCAAGGCCGCGCGCCGCGCCGGTGTCACCGCCTTCGTCGGCACCACCATCGAGTGGTTCGACTTCTACATCTACGGCACGGCCTCCGCGCTGGTGCTGGGCGCCCTGTTCTTCCCTCAGGTTTCTCCCGCGGTCGGCACACTCGCCGCCTTCGCGACCTTCGCAGTCGGGTTCATCGCCCGACCGCTCGGCGGCGTCATCTTCGGTCACTTCGGCGACAAGTTCGGGCGTAAGAACGCGGTCATCACCACCCTCGCGATCATGGGCATCGGAACCGTCGGTGTGGGCCTGCTGCCGACCTACAGCCAGATCGGTATCTGGGCGCCCATCCTTCTCGTCCTGCTTCGAGTGCTGCAGGGTATCGCGATGGGGGGCGAGTGGGGAGCGCCGTCCTCATCGCCACGGAATTCGCCCCGCCGCGTAAGAAGATTCTCTACGGAGCCTTTGCGCAGCAAGGGTCGCCGGTCGGGAACCTCCTTGCGACGGTGGCGTTCCTGGGGTTGACCGCGATGTCCGACGCGGCTTCGAAGGATGGGGCTGGCGCATCCCGTTCGTGGCGTCCGCCGCGCTGGTCATCGTGGCCCTCTACATTCGGCTGCGGATCGAGGAGACGCCCGAGATGCAGGTGGCAGCGGCATCTCAGGAGAAGAAGCGCGTCCCGCTCGCGGAAGTGTTCCGGTTCCACAAGCTTCCGATGGTCCTCGGAGTGGGCGCGGTCGTCGCGGGTGTCGCCATCACCTACGTCAAGACGACCTTCGCACTCTCCTGGGCCACGACAGATCTCGGATTCGACCGGGGCGACTTCCTGCTCGTCATCACGATCGCGCTCGTTGCTCAGGTGATCGTGCAGCCGTTCGGTGCGATCCTCGCAACCAGGATCGACGTGCGTCGGGCAGTGCTGTGGATGCTGATCCCCGAACTGGTCGTCCTGCCGCTGATGTTCGTGCTCATCCAAACCGGTTCGCTCACCTGGGCGATCATCGGCATGGTCCTCGCGACGGCTCCGCACGCGATGTACTACGCGGCGCTGGCAGGCATCCTCGCGCAGGTGTTCCCCACCCACATCCGTTACACGGGCATCTCACTGTCGTACCAGCTGTCGACGGCGCTCTTCGCGGGTACCGCTCCGATGGTCAGTCAGTTCCTGCTCAGCCGCACCGGCTCGATCTGGCCGGTCGTCGGACTCGGACTCGGATACGTCCTGCTCTCGATGATCTGCATGACGGCGCTGTTGCGCCGGTCGGCCACCCGCTCCGATACCGAGGCCGACCCTGCGCCATCGCGCACCTCCGCTGTCGCGCACTGAGAACCACCTTCGAAAGGACGCTGATGAACTACGCACACGAGGATCCCGCCCTCCGGTCGGTGGTCGACCGGTGGATCGACGACTCCGACCGGGCACTGACCGACCGTCTGCTCGACCGCCTCGGCGCCGACGCCGCACAAAGACTCGACGCACTCGCCGCCACGGCGAACGCGAACCCGCCGACGCTGCGCCAGTACGACCGCGACGGCAATCGCATCGACACCATCGACTACCACCCCGCCTATGTGGAACTGTGCCGCGCCGCATACTCCGAATACGGACTCTCCGCCCTGTCGCACCGCCCGGTCCACGGCTGGACCGACGTACCGCCGCATCTCGTCAAGTACCTCGCGTCATACCTGTTCGTGCAGGCGGAGTTCGGGCTCGCATGCCCGGTGTCGATGACCGACGCCGCTGCCCGCACGCTGCGCATGTTCGGCGACCCCGATGTGTTCGGCCCGTTCGTCGACGGACTGACGTCCACCGACGTCGACACGTCGCTGACCGGCGCGATGTTCATGACGGAGACCCAGGCCGGCACCGACATCGCCAAGACCGAGACCCGAGCCGAATTCGACGGCACCGCATGGCGGTTGACCGGACACAAATGGTTCACCTCCAACCCGGACGCCGACGTCATCGTCACCCTCGCCCGATTCCCCGACGGCCCGGAGAACTCCACGCGCGGAGTCGGAATGTTCATGCTGCCCAAGCACCTTCCCGACGGTAGCCGCAACTCGTACACGATCGACCGGCTCAAGGACAAGCTCGGCACCCGTTCGATGCCCAGCGGCGAGGTCACCCTCGACGGCGCGTACGCGCTGCAGGTAGGCGACCTCGACCGCGGGTTCCGGCAGATGACCGAGATGCTCAACACGTCCCGTCTGTCCAACGCAATGCGCTCGAGCGCCCTGATGCGCCGCGCCGTTCGCGACGCGGTCGCGCACACCCGCGATCGAGAGGTGTTCGGCACGCCTCTGTTCGACCAGCCACTCATGCGTGCCACCCTGCTGCCGCTGCTGCTCGACGCCGAGGGCGCCCTCGCCGTCGTCGCTTACGCCGGTGCCACCCTCGACCTCGCCGACCACGGCGACGAGCAGGCCAAGGCCGTCGTCCGGATCCTCACCCCCGTCGCAAAGCATTACATCTGCAAGCGGGCGCGAACCGTCACCGGCGAGGCGATGGAAGTGCGCGGTGGGTGCGGCTACATCGAGGACTGGGCGTTCGCGCGTCTCGTCCGCGACTCGCACCTTGGTTCCATCTGGGAGGGCTCGAGCAACGTCATTGCTCTCGACGTCCTGCGGTCCATGCGCAAGAGCGGCGCGCATCGTGCCTGCCGCGGCGCAGCGCGCGCTGC
>BBEG01000465.1 GCA_001312645.1 Rhodococcus sp. JCM 9791 | reverse complement strand
GTCGCTGGCCGGTGCACTGCGCGGTGGCGCTGCGGGTGACGCGACACCGGGTGTCGTGGACATTCTGAGCGGCCCGACCGCCGCGGGCGTGCTCGCGGTCTACATCCTTGTGTTCACGGCCGGAACGGTGTGGTGGATGCGCCGCCAGGAAGTGTGACCGTGTGTCGTCTGCCGAGGGGGTCGGCCAGGTCGCAGGTCCTCAGGACCGACCGGGGAACGGCACCGACGGCGGAACGATGCGAGGTGCGTCCGCCAGTGCGCGGCACGCACCGCGGTGTCGGTGAGTGCCTCGATCGCGTTCGCCCGGGCCGGTTCGCTTCGAGCCCGCTCGACCACCGAGCGCCACGCGACCGCGGTGTCGGTTTCGATCTGCAGTGCGAGTCGTGCGGCACTTGACGTCGATGACAGGAAACGGCACCGTGTATCCGGGTGCCGCGACCGGCGGATCTACACCGACCGAGATCAACGCGTCGATCGTGGCGTCGCGCCGCGCACGATGCGCCGCGGTATCGGTCGCCACGTCGTCGGCACGAGCCGGGTCCGCGAATGCGGACACGACGCCGTACCCGAACACAGCGGAGTGTTCGGCCGCGAGGGCATCGACGAGGGATTGCTGTTCGGGACCGAGTTCGGGCGATGTCACGGCAGCAGCACCGCCGTCTCGACCGCGCACGCGGCGCTGATGGAGGCGAGCATCCCCGCGCGGAACCCTTGGAGGGTGCGGCCGACATCAGCCGCGCTGCGCTGCGACTGTGTCAGGCGCTCGCGTAGCAGTTCGACGGTCGGACCTTCTCCGGGCGTAGAGGTCGTGGTCGTCGACGAGGGCGGGGTGTAACTCGTCGTGGCACCTGCCGCGCGAGCGATCTCGGCTACGAGCGCGTCGGCGTGTGCCGTGCGCTCGGAGCTGATCGTGGTCAGTGATTCAGCGAGATCGGGGACGAGAACAACCAGCGCGGTCGCGGTCGACGCATCGGTGCGGGCACGCGCGGCCTGGGCGAGCAACGGGTCGGGTTCCGGCTCGCTGTCGTCGGTGATTCCGCACCCGGTGACGGCCGCCACCGAGACTCCTCCTGCTGCAGCCGAGCACCATCGCAACAGTGTTCGTCGGGACATCGAGGATCGCGTCACTGGCATCGGCACCGGACCATCCTGCCAGTCGGGTGTGACGGACAACGACCCCGGCCTGGTCACGGCGCGGCGAATTGCACGTTAGGCTGGATATCTGCCGGAACGACCGTCCCGGCCGGTGTCCGCTGCGATCACAACTGAACGAGGAGCCCGCTCACCATGCCTGTGCCACCCCCGGAGAGGATCGTCGAGCTCGTCACGGATCTTCTCGACAACGAGGGCTACGACCTCGAGGACGTGGTCGTGACCGCCGCCGGAAAGCACAGCACCGTTCGTCTGATGGTCGACAGTGATGCGGGCCTCGGACTCGACGAGGCGGCCCGCCTGAGCCGTCTGGTGTCCGAAGCGTTCGATTCCGTCTCCGATTTCGGGGAGTCCCCGTACGTCCTCGAAGTGACGAGTCCGGGCATCGGCAGGCCGATGACGCTCGATCGGCACTGGCGGCGCGCTCAGGGCCGCAAGGCTCGGATCGAGACGGCCGACGAGACGTTCGTCGCCCGGATCGGCGAGCTCGTCGGCGACACCATTCGAGTGGTGGCGTCCGACAAGCAGGGTCCTTTCGTTCGATCCCTGCCGCTGTCCGACGTACGCACGGCGGTGGTCGAGATCGAGTTCTCACCCCCGAATCCGCGAGAGCTGGAACTGGCCGGTGGACTGCCGGACGGGCGCGTGCAGGCCGGTGAGATCGACGAGAACGCGGTCGGCGACACGGCAGACGACGACGAGAACGCGGTGGACGACGGCACCGAAAGCAACGAACTGAGGATGGACAAGTGAATATCGAAATTGCGGCTCTGCGGATGCTGGAGTCGGAGAAGAACATTCCGTTCGACGAGCTCATCGAGACGCTCGAGACGGCGTTGCTCACCGCCTACCGGCATGTCGACGGACATCAGCCGCACGCGCGGGTCGTGGTCGATGTCAAGACCGGGGCGATCCAGGTGCTCGCCGAGGAACGCGACGAGGACGGCAACGTCATCGCCGAATGGGACGACACCCCCGAGAACTTCGGGCGCATCGCCGCGACCACTGCCCGCCAGGTGATCATGCAGCGGATCCGCGACGCGGAGCACGAGCAGCGGTTCGGTGAGTTCTCCACTCACGAGGGTGAGATCGTCAGCGGTGTCGTCCAGCGCGACTCACGCGCCAACGCCCGCGGCATGGTGGTCGTCAAGATCGGCGGCGACGCCAGCACCACCGAAGGACTGATCCCGCCGGCCGAGCAGGTGCCGGGAGAGAGCTACGAACACGGCGACCGCATCAAGTGCTATGTCGTGGGTGTCTCGCGCGGCCAACGCGGACCGCAGATCACCCTGTCCCGCACGCACCCGAACCTGGTTCGCAAGCTGTTCGCCCTCGAAGTTCCCGAGATCGCCGACGAGTCCGTCGAGATCGTCGCGGTCGCGCGGGAGTCCGGCCACCGTTCGAAGATCGCTGTGCACTCGGTCGTGCCCGGGCTCAACGCGAAGGGCGCGTGCATCGGACCGATGGGTCAGCGCGTGCGCAACGTGATGCGCGAACTCGGCGAAGAGAAGATCGACATCATCGACTTCGACGAGGACCCCGCGAAGTTCGTCGGCAACGCATTGTCGCCGTCGAAGGTGGTTTCCGTCACGGTCGTGGACCCGGATGCGCGCGCTGCACGGGTGGTCGTTCCCGACTTCCAGTTGTCGCTCGCGATCGGCAAGGAAGGGCAAAACGCACGTCTCGCAGCGCGCCTGACCGGGTGGCGAATCGACATTCGGAGCGACGCTGCACCCGTCGAGGCAGAGGGTGCCGGTGACTCCCCGACAGGCAGGTGAAGGTGGGATGCGGGATTTCGGGCAAAACAGCGGTACAGTGGTCGATGGTTCAGCATGACCTGCCCTCCGTCGGCCCGGAGCGCACCGGCCCGGTGCGCACTTGCGTCGGATGTCGGCAGCGAACGCTGGCTGCCGAACTGCTGAGAGTCGTGGCGCGAGGCTCGGAACCGGAAGGTTTCGTGGTCGTCCCCGATTCGGGGCGCAGGCTTTCAGGGCGAGGTGCATGGATGCATCCCACCGTGGAGTGTCTGAACCTGGCCGTTCGGCGTCGAGCATTCGGCAGAGCACTGAAGGTGTCCGGAGGTCCGGATATCTCAGCGCTGGATCAGCTGGTCGGGTCCATGGCGGAGAGGTCGCACAACGACCCCGACGGCAGGACACCAACAGTGACATCGAACTCTGAGAAGAACAGGCACGAACACTCATGAGCACACCGTGAAGCACCAGCGATGAACGTCCATCGGAGATAACCCGAGGTCGTGCGGGCATTGGCCGCTCGACCTCATCAGTGAGGAGAGCAGTGGCAGGCAAGGCCCGCGTGCACGAGTTGGCAAAAGAACTCGGTGTCACAAGTAAGGAACTACTCGCAAAGCTCAAGGAGCAAGGCGAGTTCGTGAAGTCAGCGTCTTCGACGGTGGAGCCCCCGGTGGCACGCCGCCTGCGTGATTCGTTCGGGAAGGCGAATGGCGACGACGCCCCGACGGCGAAG
>BBEG01000464.1 GCA_001312645.1 Rhodococcus sp. JCM 9791 | reverse complement strand
TGGCCGCTGACCGGGTCGAGGTAGCGCAGCGGCGTGCGAGTGACGATGTTCTCGGCCAGGCGGGAGGACCAGACCCGGGTCTTGTAGCGGTCAGGAAGTGTCCTGCCAGCCACAGCGCCACACCGGCGATGAGCAGCGGGGCGCGGGTGGCGATCGAGTCACCGAAGACGATGCAGAGCAACGAGGCGATCGCCAGCAGGCGCCACCGATGCGGGCGATGGGGGCACCGACCGTCCAGATGAGCAGAGCTGCCAGTGCGAGTGTCGCGATAACGATGATGATCGACATTCGGTTTCCCTTCCCGTGGCTGTTCTTCCGACTCTTACTTTACAATACATAATTGTATTGTTGCAACCCCGGATGTTGCTCGAGATGCACACGCACGTTTCCACAAAGCAATACTGATATGTAAAGTTGAGGGGACCGGAACCCAGGCACACCACCACGGCCGTGCCCCAAGACACGAAAGGCCAGAAGCGATGGCGAACCCGAACCGCCTCACTGCCCAGCAGTGCGTCGACCTGCTCAAAGAAGAAACCGGCGACGAAATCAAGCCGGTGACCTTCCACGCGTACGTCAACCGCGGCCACGCCCCCAAACCGGTCGAGAAGATCGGCAGCACCCCCCTGTGGAAGCGCAGCGAGATCGTCGAATGGGCCCACAACCGGCCAGGACGCGGCGCACGCACCGACCTACGTAAGCCACGCCGGCGCACCAAGCCCACCGATACCGAGCGTGATTGATGGGCACGTAGCTACGGCCCATCACCAACACTCGCAGCGTTACGACGAGACGGGACCATCCCCAATTCGGAACCCGAAAGACCACAGTCGCAGGCACGAGACGAGGACGCGACTGTAGTTCACGCCGCGTCGGTCGCTGCCGGCGACGGCGGCGACGACGACGACAGCAGCGGCAGCTCCGGATCCAGGAAGGAAGGTCACTGGCCACTTTCGCGCATCCTCCTGCCAACGAGCAGCCCCTACCCTCCATTCATGGCACAAAAGTACCTGCTATGGGTTACAAATTTGCCCAAGAGTGATACTTTTGTGCCATGAGGACCGATACTTGGGTTCTGAAACTGCTGGAGGCTTCAGCCGGTCAAGGTGGCCTGATCACGACCGCACAGCTGAATCGGTAGGCGTAAGTCGCCAACAAATGACCCGCATGGCAACCGCCCGAATCATCGAGAGGCTGCGACAGGGTCTGTATCTCGTTGATCAGGCATCTTCTGACCTTCATCGTGAACTTCGAAGTGTCTGGCTCCTGCTCGATCCCGCTCGGTTCGCGTGGGACCGTCTCGATGACGAAGTTCCCACGGGTGTCGTCTCGCATCGAAGCGCCGCGCACCTTCATAACCTGGGGGACCTTGATGCCGATGTATCCGAACTGACCACAGTCCGACGGGTTCGACTTCGCTTCCCCAACGTTCGACTGAGAACCGCACCTCTCACGCGGGAAGACTGGACAGTAGTAAATGATCTTCCCGTCACTACCCCGCTCCGCACTGTCGCAGATCTTGCTTCGGAGGGAACCGACTCAGGGCATCTCGCAGGCGTGCTGCGCGATGCTGTCGTGGGCGAGAAAGTCACCCTCGCCGAGGCAGAGGAGTCGCTGGGCCCCTTTGCAGCGTCATACGGCCACCAGCCGGGTGACGGCCTCGGTTTCGCCACCAACCTGATTGAGATTGCAGGGGTGCCCCGCAGTTCTACAGAACTAACGCAAATCGCAGCCAATGCTCAACGTAAGGACATTTCCGTAGAGCTGGAGAAGCTGAACAAGAACGTGTCCAAGCTGTCCACCCTTGCGATGGAACCACTGGAGCACACATCAGGATTCCAGCGAACGAGCCGCACGATCGATCCGGAGATCCTGAACGACATCGGGAAGAACATCCGCCGTCTCCGCAACGTTCTAGTACACAGCACGCCGCAACTCGATCCTGCGACCACCCAGCATCTTCAAGAGCTTGTGAAACGACTTGAAGAATTCGATATTCAGCGCATGCGTCAAGAAGCCACCCACCTGACTCGGGGCGCCCAGGAGGACCTGTAACCTCCGCTCGATACCGCTCATCCCTGCATGACAGAGACCCGTGCAAGCCTGAGTGTTCCGCGATCCGAAGGACAGTCAGTGGCCACACCGCGCAACCCCGTACAGGTCAGAGTGAGCCTAGAGCAACGACTCAAGAATGTGGCGGAGCAAACGGGCGAGCCCCTCGATGCTGTACGCCGTCGATTCGTACTGATGCGCTTCCTCGACAGACTGTTCTCTGCCGACAGAGAAGGTTGGATACTCAAAGGCGGCACCGGCATGATGGTCCGCCTCCCGAACGCTCGTCACAGCAAAGACATCGACCTGGTTGCACGACACGACAGCGATGCCGTGCAGACCCTCATCACTATTGTCACCAACAACCGCAGCGACCCGTTCCGCTACGACATCAACCCGAAACGCGAGATCGCTGGCATCGAGGGCACCACACTCACCGTGACCGCACGTCTCGGGACGAGTGAATTCACCAAGTTCACCATCGATCTCGTGAACGAGCATTCCCTGGTCGGAAGGGTGGAGGATCATCCGCTGCGCGTCATTGTCGAGGATAAGAACGGCGATTTTCCCAGCAACGTCTCTTCGATCCGGCTCTACCCACTTGCCGACCAGGTCGCCGACAAACTCTGTGCCATGTACGAGCAGTACGGCACGAGCCAGATCCCTTCCAGCCGCACGCGAGATCTCGTAGATCTCCTGCTCATCTCTGGCCACCTGGAACTACAACTCGTTGACGTGGTTCAAGCGGCGATTTCCGAAACCGGACGACGCGATATGACCCTTCCACCGAAAATGGCAGCACCCGCCGAGACCTGGCGCGATCTGTGGACGAGAGAACAAGCAACCGCCCGCCTCCCACGTGAACTTCACGAACTCGATGGTGCATTGCTCGCCGCAGGGCAGTGCTACGACCAAGTCCTCGGATCCATTGGGTCAGCCTCGACTTGTCCGGGGATGATCTGGATCCCGGGCAAGAATGAATGGGTCGACGTCCACTGATCGTGGAGTGCAGCAAAGAATCAATCAGAAGTACGTGCGTCTTTTGCGCAGGTCAGCGGCAGTCGACGTGTACCGAGACCTGCACCCGGCCGCTGTGTTCGGCGTGCCACCCGTCCGGGCCTTCGACGGCCACGGCGATGTCGAGCTGATCAGGCTCGGACCAGTCCACCGGTTCGGGCGCAGCGATCACCGCGTTGGTGGTGTCGATCTCGGCGGCCTCGAGCTGCTGGTCGGTGTTGCCGACCGTCAGCACCGGGGAGCCGTACGTGGCGTGGATCATCCAGCCGTGCGGAGCGGTGATCTCGACGGCCAGGTCGTCACCCCGGCCGGTGCACCGCGCGGCAACAGCCTCGGGCTGCGGGGTGGTGATCTCGCTGTCGGAGTGCGCATCTCCCCAACCGATGACGATGCTGCCCAGATCGGTGCTGGTACCGGTGACGACCTGACCGCTGAACGAGGTGGACACTGCCGCAGCATCACGCGGCTGGTCGCCACATGCGGTCAACACGGCGAGCCCGCACGCGAGAGCCGGTACGGCGAGCGCCGCGCGGCGCAGCGGTGAGGTGGCAGACATGTCCCGGTGGTCCTTTCGGTGGAGCGC
>BBEG01000463.1 GCA_001312645.1 Rhodococcus sp. JCM 9791 | reverse complement strand
CGGCGCGGTCCCGCGATCGCGCTGGACGGACGGTCCGCCGCCTCGTAGCTGAGGGTGTAGCCGACACGTTCGGCGAGCTGTTCGACGGCCTCCACGAAGCTGACGTGTTCGATCTTCTGGATGAACGAATAGACGTCGCCGCCCTCACCACAGCCGAAGCAGTGGAAATGCCCGTGGTTGGGGCGGACGTGGAACGACGGCGACTTCTCGTCGTGGAAGGGGCACAGTCCCTTCATCGAGTCGGCGCCGCCGCGTTTGAGGGCGACGTAGTCGCCCACGATGTCTTCGATCCGAACGCGGTCGCGAATGGCCGCGATGTCTCTGTCTGAAATTTTGCCGGCCACGCCGACGAGTCTAGGCCGTGTTCTCGACCCGTCCGGCGGCGGTGGTTGCTAGCCCCAGCTGGCCTGCGCGGCGAGGCTGTCACGGTCGATCCGCTCGAGTCGAGATTCGGTGCAGGACGCGATCTGATCGACGATCACCCGCACCTTGGCGGCATCGTCGGGCGCGGCTTCCCACTCGGCGATGAAGATCGGATCGAGGCCTACCGGCGCTGTGCGCAGCAACCACTCTGCGACGCGATGGATGCGTTCACGCTGGCCGACCTGTCTCGTTCGATGAGCGCTGTCGGACATCACGAACTGCAACGCCATGGTCTTGAGCAGCGCGACCTCGGACGCCACGAGTGGCGGGATCACCAGGTCGGTGTCGTAGCGTGTGATCGGCGCATCGCCCGTGACCTCGCGGGTACCGCTGATCGCGGCCGTCGCATAACGGCCGACGAGTTCGCTGGTGAGCCGCTTGAGCGCGACCGAGCTGGTGAGCGTGCCGTCGTAGGTTCCCACCCCGGCCACGACGGGGAGCGTGGACAGGCGTTGCGCGGCGTCCTCGAGCTCGGCCGGGTCGAGGCCGGAGAACTCTCTCATTCCCACTGCGATCAGGCCCGCCACCGAGTCGGCGTCGCCGAGGATCCTCAGGTCGATGCGACCGTCGATCACGCCGTCCTCGACGTCGTGCACCGAATAGGCGACATCGTCGGACCAGTCCATGATCTGGGCCTCGAGGCAGCGACCTCGCTCGGGCGCACCGTCACGGATCCAGGCCAATTCGTCGGCGTCGTCGTCGTAGGCACCGAACTTCGTGCCGGGAGCGGGACGGATCCAGGGGTATTTGAGCGTCGCGTCCAACGAGGTGCGCGTCAGGTTCAATCCCGCGCTGGTGCCGTCCTTGTGGAGGATCTTCGGTTCGAGGGCGGTGAGGATCCGCAGGTTCTGGGCATTACCTTCGAAACCGCCGCACGGCGCCGCGACCTCGTCGAGCGCGCGTTCACCGTTGTGCCCATAGGGCGGGTGGCCGATGTCGTGGGCAAGTCCTGCCAGATCGACGACGTCAGGGTCGGCTCCGAGCCTTCGGCGATGCTGCGACCGATCTGACCTACTTCCATCGAGTGGGTCAGCCGGGTGCGTGGGGTGTCTCCGTCGCGGGGTCCCACCACCTGCGTCTTGTCCGCGAGGCGGCGCAGCGCCGCACAATGCTGGACCCGGGCGCGGTCGCGCGCGAATGCTGTGCGGTCGGCTGCAGCCGCTTCCGCACCCGCAAGTCCCGATCGCTTCGGCGCCTCCTCCACGCGCCGCGCGAGATCGTGTTCGCTGTATCCCGGCATCCGGCCGCCCTTCGTCGATACGACCTTCGTCACTGGTCTGCCGTGTATTCGAAATCTGCCGAGTAATGGGTGAGCTGGTACCAGATGAGCGCCCCGGTCTCCCGGGCTATGCCGTGGAGCTGCGACTCGCGTGTGAATACGGCCGGGCCCTGCCGGGTGGGCGCGGTCCATGCATCGAGCCCTGCATCGCGTGCCATGGTTCGGGTGCGCAGGCCGTGCCACGGATCACTCACCAGAACGGCGGACGACAGTCCCATCTCACTCATCTCTTCGCTGACGGCCTTGATGCTCAGGAGGGTGTCGGATCCCTCCTCGACCGCCACGATGGCATCCGCGGGCACGCCCGCCTCGATGAGGTAGTTCCTGCCGGAGGCGCCTCGGTGAACAAGTCGCCTTCCTGCTTGCCTCCGACCGTGACGATGGTGTCGGACACGCCGTTCTCGTAGAGCTTGCGGGCCTGCTCGAGGCGCGCTTCGAACACCGGAGACGGAGTCCCCGAGTACTGCGCGGCACCGAGTACGACGATGGCGTCGGCGGTCGTCCAGTCGTCGATGCGCGCAACCTGCCACACCCGCACTGCCGTACCGCCCACCACCAGGACCGCAGCGAGGAGTAACCCGGCGATCAGACGACGGCACCACCGAGCGAGGGTGGACACCGGACTGCGCCGGTCGTCGGCCCTCGTGACCATGCCAGGGCGGCGGGATGCGGTACTCACTCCACGATTCTGCCAGTGGCCGACCGGATACCCGTGTGGACACGCGCCACCCGCACACGGAACCACTAGATTCGTCACCATGGCTCACCCATCGGCCGCGGACCGGCATCCCTCGACAGCCTCGCTCACCTTCGTCCCCGTCCTGCTCGCGGTCGCAGCGTGGTTGATGGCTCCCGCACTGGCCTCCGCCGAGCCGCCGTCGCGGCTCCCGCAACCGATCACCGACACCGCGGGTGTGCTCAGCGATGACGACACCGACCGCATCCAGGCCGCAGCAGATGCGTTGTACGACGAGCATCAGCTGCAGTTGTGGGTCACGTACGTATCGACCTTCGACGGTCAGCCGTACAGCAGCTGGGCCGAGGCCACCGCACGGGCCAGCAACTTCGGGCAGGACACCGCGTTGCTCGCGGTTGCGACCGACGATCGCGAATTCGCGTTGTGGACCCCCGACGGTCCGAGGTCAGCGAATCCGAACGCGACCGCATCAGCTCGAACGACATCGTGCCCGAGTTGCGTGAACCCACCGACTGGGCGGGAGCCGCGGTCGCCGCCGCAGAGGGTCTCGACAATGCGCTGACGCCGTCGAGCGCACCCGTGACGACGTTGCTGGTCGGTGGCGGGGTCATCGCCGCAGGTGCGGGCGGGGTGTACCTGTACTCCCGCCGGTCGAAGAGCAAGCGCGCGGAGGCCGGGGCCGCGCAGGCCGCCCAGATCGATCCGAACGACGTCGACGGTCTGCGTTCGCTGCCGCTCGAGGGGCTCGAACTGTACGCGCAGGAAGTGCTCGTGGAGACCGACAACGCGGTCCGATCGAGTTCGGAGGCACTCGAACTGGCACGCGGCGAGTTCGGACAGTCCGCGGTGCAACCTTTCGACCGGGCGTACGAGCAGGCCCGAGCAGCGCTAGCGTCCGCGTTCGAGATCAGGCAGCGTCTCGACGACGACATCCCCGAGACCCCGCAGCAGCAGCGCGACATGCTCGTGCAGTTGATCTCGTCGTGCGGTAAGGCCGACAACGATCTCGACGCGCAGGTCGAGGCATTCGACGCCATGCGCAACCTGCTGCTCGACGCCCCGAAACGCCTCGACACGCTCACCCAGCGTGCAATCGAGCTGCGGGCACGGCTCCCCCGGTCGGAGACGATCCTCACGCAGCTTCGCAGTGAGTTCCCGGCCGGTGCGCTCGCTCCTGTTGCGGAGAACGTCGCGCTCGCACAGGAGGAAATCTCCTTCGCGGAGAAAGCGATCGACGAGGGCCGGACCGCGGTCGCGCGA
>BBEG01000462.1 GCA_001312645.1 Rhodococcus sp. JCM 9791 | reverse complement strand
GTCACCGGCCCGGCTCTCCGCACGTGCCGCCGCCTCTTCCCGCTTCGCGAGCACCTTTCGGGTGTGCTTCGCGACCGGACCGCGCCATTCCTTGAGCGTAACGAGAAGCGGACTCGCGAAGAACACCGACGAATACGCGCCGACCACGATGCCCACCAACTGCACCAGGGCGAGATCCTTGAGGGTTCCGACACCGAGCATCCACACGGCGATCACCATGAGCGCGATCACCGGAAGCACCGAGATGACAGTGGTGTTGATCGACCTCATCAAGGTCTGGTTGACCGCGAGGTTGGCCTGCTCCGCGTAGGTACGCCGATGCAGGTGCAAGATTCCGCGGGTGTTCTCCTCGACCTTGTCGAACACCACCACTGTGTCGTACAGCGAGAACCCGAGGATCGTGAGCAGACCGATGACAGTCGCGGGTGTCACCTCGAACCCGACCAAGGAGTAGATGCCTGCGGTGACACCGATATCGAAGAACATCGCGGCGATCGCGGCGATCGCCATGTCGCGCTCGTACCGCACCCCGATGTAGACGCTGACGATAACCAGGAACACCAGCAGCGCGATCAGTGCCTTCTGGGTGATCTGCCCGCCCCAGGTCGAGCTGACGTCGGCCACGCTGATCGCGTTGCGCGAGGGCTCTCCATCGGCGCCCACCGGCTGGAATTCGTCGAACAGCGCTGTCTGTACCGCCTCGACCTGACCGATGTCGAGAGCCTCCGACCGGATCTGGAAGGTGGCCCCGGCACCCGCACCGACGGTCTGGACCGATTCCGGTTCGGATCCGATCGCGTCGCTGAACACCGTTTCGACCTCGGAGGCGGTCGCGCCGGCCACCGCCGGCATCTGGATCCGCGTGCCGCCCTCGAAATCGATACCCAATGTGAAGCCACGCACGAGCATGCTGAGCAGAGCGACCGCCACGATCACAGCGGTGATGATGTAGTAGCGCTTGCGACGTCCGATGATCTCGAAGGCGCCTGTACCGGTGTACAGGCCGGACAGCCGGCCCTTCCGCGGGGCGGTCGATGTCGTTGTGGTCGTGTCGGTCATCGTCACGCCTCCTTCGCCGCAGCCGCAGCGAGCTGACGCTCACGCGCCACCTCTTGAATCGCGCCGAGACCGTTCATGCTCGGCTTGGACCACGTCTTCGACCTGGACGCGAGATGGACGAGCGGCCACGTCACCAGGAACACCACGACGACGTCGAGGATCGTGGTCAGGCCCAGCGTGAACGCGAAGCCCCGGACCTGTCCGATCGCAAGGACGTACAACACCGCCGCGGAGATGAAGCTGACCGCGTTACCCGAGAGGATGGTGCGGCGGGCACGGGCCCAACCACGAGGCACAGCCGACCGGAAGCTACGACCCTCGCGGATCTCGTCCTTGATCCGTTCGAAGAACACGACGAACGAGTCGGCCGTCATGCCGATACCGATGATCAGACCTGCAATGCCCGCAAGGTCGAGGGTGTAACCGATGTATCTGCCGAGCAGCACCATGATGGCGTAGACGGCCAGACCGGCGAGCACCAGCGACAACGCGGTGAGCAGCCCCAGCATTCTGTAGTAGACGAGGCAGAAGATCAGCACCAGGACCAGACCGACCGCACCTGCGATCAGGCCTGCTTCGAGGGATGCGAAGCCCAAGGTGGCGGACACGGTCTGAGCCTCGGAGGCGACGAACGACAATGGGAGCGAGCCGTACTTGAGAGTGTTCGCGAGCTCGGTGGCCTGTGTATTGGTGAACTGACCTGTGATCGATGTAGCGCTACCGGCGGGTGTAGCGCCCTGGATGACCGGGGCGCTCACGACCTTGGAGTCGAGGACGAACGCGGCCTGCGAACCGATGTTCGCGGCGGTGTACTGCGCCCACGTGGTGCTGCCCTCGCTGTCGAAGGTCAAGCTCACCTCGTAGCGCGACTGCTGGCTGTTGAAACCGGAGGTCGCGTCTTCGATCTGCTGCCCATCGATGATGCTCGGTCCGAGCAGGTAGATCGAGGTGCCGTCGGTCGAGCACGACACCAGTGGGAGCGCCGGATCGTCGTTACCCGCCAACGGTCGGTGGCCGCGCAGTCGAGCGCGAGCGCGGCCTCCTGCTGCACCATGGGGTCTTCGCTCTGCCGGGTCGCCTTCGCGGCAGCGATGTCGGCCGCGGCCTGTTCCTGCTGGGAGAGCGGCTCGGACTCTTCCGGCGCGGGGGCAGGCTCCTCCGTTACCGGGGCAGTCGCGTCCCCCGGCTCGGCCGGAACATCGGTTTCGACCGGAACGTCGGTGGGATCCTGCGCGGGGAACGGTCGCCCCTGGGGTTCCGGAGCGTCGTTCACAGGCTGTTCTGCCGTCTCCGGCTGGGCCGGTAACGCCGGGTCGGTGCCCTCCGGCGCTGCCTGGTCGGTGCCCTCCGGTGGCGCCTGCTCGGTCAGCTGGTCGGCTGTGAGAGAACTGTCGATCGGTCCACCGACCACCGGCCGGATGTACAGGCGTGCGGTCTGGCCGAGCGTCTTCGCCTGCGAGCTGTCGTCACCGGGAACCGTGATCACCAAGTTGTCGCCGTCGACGACCACTTCGGAACCCGACACGCCGAGACCGTTGACGCGGGTCTCGATGATCTGCTGAGCCTGGGAAAGACTCTCCTGGCTCGGGTTGCTCCCGTCGGGTGTGCGTGCCGTCAGGGTCACTCGCGTGCCACCCTGCAGATCGATGCCGAGTTTCGGGGTCGGCGACTTGTCCCCGGTGAAGAAGACCAGTGCATACAACGCGACGAGAATCACCCCGAACAGGGCGAGTGCGCGCGCGGGATGCACCGATCCATTGGAAGGTGCCACGGTCTGTCAATCTCCTCGATACGAGTGAGTGGGTCGGTGATACGGCCGTGCAGGACGTGGCGGATCGACACCGAGTACCACGGTGCCGACCACGCATGACGCGTCGCGGGGTCGAGACGGCCGAGCGTACGCCTCAGTGCTCGGTCGCACCCGATTCGGGTGATGCGGCGTTGTCGTCCTTGCGCAGCGAAATCGAGTCGAGGTCGTCGGTCTCGGTCGGCTCCTCGATGCGCTCACGGATGACCAGGCGCGACCATTCCGTGACCACGCCCGGGGCGATCTCGAGATCGACGGTGTCGTCGCGCAGTCCTGTGATGGTCGCGTGCAGGCCCGCAGTGGTCGCCACGCGGTCGCCGACATTGAGGGAGTCCTGAAGCGCCGTGACCTTCTGCATCTCCTTCTTCTGTCGCCGCACACCCAGGAACGTGGGCACCAGCAGAGCGAGAATCAGGAGCGGGAAGAGCAATTCCATCGTTGAAGTCAGTCCTCGAGTTCGTAACCGGTGTCGCAGCGGTGTCCACCACAGCAACGCTCTGTCGGCCTCCGTGGACCGACGCAATAGACCAGTGTGCCACTACCGCGGACGGGAGGGTATGTCCTGCCGTCCGGTTTGCCGCGATAGCCCCGTTCACTCCTCGGCAAACGAATCGACCTGCGGCTCTCGAGCACGCACCTCGATCCCCCCGGCTGCCGCGTCCGGCGGGGGCGTCAGGCCCAACTGCAACCATGCGGCCTGAGTCGCGACACGCCCCCTCGGAGTGCGCGCCACCATGCCCGCACGCACGAGAAACGGTTCGCAGACCTCCTCGACCGTGGCAGGCTCCTCCCCCACGG
>BBEG01000461.1 GCA_001312645.1 Rhodococcus sp. JCM 9791 | reverse complement strand
CACCGCGCTGGGACGCGGGGGCCGCCCCCCTCGGCCGCCTCGCCCCAGCCGGGGTTCGTCATATGTATCTCTCTCAGACTGTATTTCTGATCAGAGTGTGCGTCTGATCAGGCGATGGTGATGCTGTTGATCACGATGTCCTCGGTCGGACGGTCGCCGCGATCGGTCGCGGCGCCGCCGATGGCGTCGACGACCTTCTTCGACTCCGCATCGACGACCTCACCGAAGATGGTGTGGCGACGGTTCAGGTGCGGGGTCGGGCCGAGGGTGATGAAGAACTGCGAGCCGTTGGTGCCCGGCCCCGCGTTCGCCATTGCGAGGAGGTACGAGCGGTCGAACTGCAGCTCCGGGTGGAACTCGTCACCGAACTGGTAGCCCGGGCCGCCGCGACCGGTGCCGGTCGGGTCGCCACCCTGGATCATGAAGCCGTCGATGATGCGGTGGAAGATCGCGCGTCGTAGAACGGGCCGGTGGCCTCGCCCTTCGCGTTCTGGGTCTTGTACTCCTTCGAGCCATCGGCCAGGCCGACGAAGTTCTCGACGGTCTTCGGCGCGTGGTTGCCGAACAGGGCGATGACGATGTCTCCCCGGTTGGTGTGGAGAGTGGCTGTTGCTGTCTGGTTGGGTGAAGTCACACCCCCATGTTGCCATCCTTGTGTGGTTCGGCGCGGCACTCCTCCGACTGTGATGCGCCTCGCGCAGATCTGCCGCAAGGAGGAACCGTTGTGGCAATGTGGAGCCATGCCGAGTGTGAGCGAGTTCCGTTCCGAATACGACCTCCCCGAGTCTCTCCGCGAACTCGTACGTCCGATCGACGACACCACCGATCTCGGAGGTGCACTGCGTGTCGCCGGCGACGGTGCTGTGGCGTTGGCTCAGGGTTCGGCAGCAGCCGGCCTCGTCGTCGCCCGCAAGGGTGTCGAGGTATCCAAGGAGCTCGCTGCGCGCGCACGTCGTGCACGGGAAGAAGCATCGCCGCTGATCAAGGCGGCCACCGAGAAGGCCCTGGTCGACAAGGCGCCGTCGAGAAGACCACCTCGACGCCACGGGGTCGACGGAAAGCGCTGTTCATCACCGGTGTCCTCGGCGCCGTCGTCCTCGGAGGTGTCGCCTTCTACCGCAGTCGTCGCCCGTCTTTCCCGCCCGTGGCGCCGGAGCCGCCGCGGTTGCAGCCGGTCGTCACCGACAACGAGCCCACCGGCAACTGATCCACGAGGGTCGCACCGGTCACATCTTGGCGGATCGGGCCATGGCGAAGCTGTAGAGGCCGTAGGTGATGATCCCCAGGCCGGCCGCGACGAGGAGAGCCACGCCGTACGGCTGAGCTCCCAGCGTCTTGAAGGCACCGTCGAGTCCGGTGCTTCGTCGGGTGCAGACCGAACCACGGCGAGGATCACCAGTACACCGATCGCCGCGATGGCCAGTCCCTTCGCGATGTACCCGACCGTGCCGAGACGCCGTACGAAAGGACTCGTCGATCCCGCGAGATCGTCGAGGAAACTCCGGCTCGCACCTTTGTACACGTGATATCCACCGATCCCGATGATGATCAACGCGCCTGCGACGAGCGCGACCGTACCGGCGACAGTGTTCATCAATCGGGCGGTGATATCGGTACTCTGATCGCTGCTGGATGTTCCGGCGCCGCGGGCGAATCCGAACGCCGAGAACGCGAAGGCGAAATAGACCACTGCAAGGGCGAAGGCCTTGACACGATCCAGAAGCTCCGCTTTCCTGCTATCGGCGTCGGGCCGTGAGGAACTGCCCAGAGCAGCTTCGGCGAGCCGCCAGAGTCCCATGATGGCAAAGGCGACGACACCGAACCACAGGGCCACGACACCGCCCGGTTTGGCCGCCACTTCGGTCATTGCCCCGGATTGGTCGGCAGTGCCGGAAGCACCGCCGAGAGCGAGTCGAATGGCGATGTATCCGATCAACAGATGGACGATGCCACTCATGACGAAGCCGGCGCGGGCGAAGCGTTCGAACACACTGTTCTGAGCGAGTCGGCCTGCGGTGGAAGAAGAATTGGCATACGACGCCGATCCGTCCGTGGGCGGGCTGGACGAGATGTCAGCCATGATGCACGACCCCTTCCGGTGTGCACGGTGGTAGAAGGTTCCACCGGCGGGTGCGCCGGGAAGTGCGCAGGGCCTGTAGCGCGGTGACGAGGCCGATCGTCCGGTCGGGGTTAGCCGCCGTGAGCCGTACGTCGCCGGGCGTGCGGAACTTTCGCTCCGAGGAGGTCTCGGGCGCATCGTCGGAGGTCGCGAGCAGGAAACGATCGGGCAGCGCGAGCTTGTGGATGGTGCGCATCGACAAGAAGTATTGGCGCGCAAGAGAACCGGTGGTGTAAGGCAGCTCGTACTTCGCGCACAGCTCCCGCACCCGAGTGGATATCTCTGCGTACCGATTGCTGGGCAGATCGGGAAAGAGGTGGTGCTCGATCTGATAGCAGAGGTTACCGGACAGGAATGCCATCAGCTTCCCGGCCCGAAAGTTTGCAGTCCCCAGCATCTGCCGCAGATACCATTCCGCCCGGGTCTCGTTCTCGAGTTCTTCGATGGTGAACTTCTCGGCTCCGTCAGGGAAGTGCCCGCAGAAGATCACCACGTACGCCCAGACGTTTCGCAGCAGATTCGCGACGAGATTCGCCTTCAAGGTTCTACGCCACCGGCGCCCGCTCAGCGCAGGGAAGAGCAGATAATCCTTGCCTGCCTGACGACCGATCTTGCCGAGCAGCGCCCGGACCGGCGGTCGCAGACCTCGCCGGACTCTGTCGGCCTGCTCCGGCGGTTGCAGGTCGTGTAGCGCGATCCCCCACTCGAAGGTTGCGGCGAGCAGGAGGTTCTGCAGCGGTTGGATCAGGTGGATCGGCCGCCATTCCTGGTCACGGGTCACTCGCATCACTCCGAACCCGACATCCTCGTCCATACCGACCACATTGGTGTACTTGTGGTGGCGGTAATTGTGCGCGTACCGCCACTGCACTGACGGCCCCACCTGATCCCACTCCCAGGTACTCGAGTGGATTTCCGGGTCGTTCATCCAGTCCCACTGGCCGTGGGACACGTTGTGCCCGATCTCCATGTTCTCCACACTCTTGGCCACCGCGAGGGCAGTCGTCCCGAGAGCCCACGCGGCCGTGGACCTGCTGCCGATGATCACGAACCGCGCCGAGATGTCCAGAATTCTCTGAAAAGCAATGGTGCGACGAATATATGTACTGTCCGTTTCACCGAGCGAGGCAGTGACCTCGCCGCGGATGCGGTCCAGTTCGTCGCTGAGTGCCTCAACGTCCTCCCGCGTGAGGTGGGCGTATTCCTCGATGTCGGTGATAGCATGGCGATCGCTTCCGATTCGGACATCCGGTACCCCGCGAACTCGGGCACCGATCACGATGAAGACCGGATGTCTCATCGTATTAGATTGTGATGCATATGATTTGGGTGGATCAGGGTTACCGTTCGGTTCCGAGGCCGCCGGTCAGGAGGTGGCGCCACCGGTGCGGTGGCCGAACGGATGCCTCCAGTCGCGTCCTGTCGTGGACGCGTGGCTGCGTGCGGCGCTCGGAGGTGCGGTTTCGCCCCGGTCGAGATCGCCGCTCCCGACCTCACGCTGGGCGGCAAGATGATCGCGGTCTCGGCTCACGACCTCGGTTTCATGG
>BBEG01000460.1 GCA_001312645.1 Rhodococcus sp. JCM 9791 | reverse complement strand
GGAATGCCGATGCGGTGCCGGGCTCACGCACGACGCGTGGGCACTCGTCGGGACCGCACTGCTCCTCGTGATCGTCGCGTGCGGACTACCCACATTGTGGCGGCGACGTCGCAACCCGGTGATCGTCGCACTCACGGTCGTCGCGGTCGTCGCGCTGCTCGGCCCGACTCTCGGCGCCACCGCGCCGGGTCTGCGATCAGGGGAATGGTCGATGGTGCACGTCCCCGGGGCCGGACTCCTGCGCGACACCCAGAAATGGGTCGCACTCGCGATGCCGCTCTATGCAGTGGCCGCGGCCGCCGGCATCGGGGCACTGCGACGGCACTTCACTCCCGATCGGGCCCGCAGCGACACCGCGTGGGCGGCGCTGGCGGTGGTTGCCTTGGTGGGTGCGCTCCCCGATCTCGCCTGGGGTGTCGGCGGCCAGATACGACCCATCCGATACCCCGATGGGTGGCAGCAGGTCGCGAGCATCGTCACCGCGAACGAGGGTGACGTCGCGGTGCTGCCCACGGGCATGTTCCGCCGGTTCGAGTATTCCGGCCCGGTGGCGGTCCTGGACCCGACGCCCCGCATGCTGCGCGCCGACGTGTTGCAGACCGGAACCCTCATCGTCGAAGGAGGCGCAGTCGGAGGAGAGGGCGCGCGTGCTGTCGACGTCGAACGACTCCTGCAGGGCGGTGCGGATCCGTCGGAGCTCGCGGCGCGGGGTGTCGGTTGGGTCCTGGTCGAGCACGGCACTCCCGGCGATCACGGCCGATCGGAGGAGACCCTCGAAAACCTCACCCAGCTCTACAGCGACGACGACCTGGCGCTCTACCAGGTCGACGGAGCGTGGGCGCGAGAGACGTCCGGCCGGAGCGTGGCGATCCTCGCGCACCTGCTGCTGGTGCTGGTGGTTGCCGCCGGGGCTATCGGCATGCTCGGAACCCGACTAGGTGCCCGCGTATCGGAGTTGCTCCGCGCCCTCGCCGATCGTTTCCGCTGCGATTCGGGGAAACAGGCCTGACGCTCGCTGCCCCGACGCGACACTGGTCAGCACCTCGAACACACCGGATCCGGTGGCCTCCCAGGAGAACTCACCCGCCTGATCCGGGCCTTGTCGCCCAGCTCGGTGCGGCGCTCGGCGTCACCGAGCAGTTCTGCGACCGCGTCGGTGAGGTCGCCGGCAGAATCGACGAGGACACCCGTGACGCCGTCCACGATCGAATCCGTGAGGCCTTTCGAGCTGCGGTATCCGACCGTCGGGACACCGTGCTGTGCGGCCTCGATCACCGCGAGCCCCCACCCTTCCTTGCGGGACGGCATCACATGCAGCCAGGACCGTGCCAGCACCTCGTGCTTGCGGTCCTCGGAGACGTGGCCGTGGAAGGTGACGTCAGCTTCGATGCCCAGCTCCGCGGCGACGTGACGCAACTTCTGTTCCCACCAGCCACCGCCGACGACGTCGAGGTGCAGGCCGGGGATGTGGTCGCGCAACGCTGCGATCGCGGTGAGTGCGTCCTCGATCTGTTTGTGCGGCACGAGCCGCGACAGCACGCACACGCTCGGGTGCGCGGTGCGGGTGTGTTCGCCGCCGGGGATGACATCGGCGGGGATGGCATCGGCGCCGTTGCGGACCACCGCGATGCGGTCGTGGTCGACTCCGAGCATCCGCAGTTCGTCGGACGACGGCAGCGACACGGTCAGGTACTGGTTGCGGCGATGCACTCGCGGCGACAACGTGGATTCGATCCACCAGCCCAGCTTCGCCATCGCGCGTCCCGCGACGGGCCACTGCTCACGGTGGCAATGGTGCACGAGCACGGTGACGGGGGCGCCGGCGACGAATCGGGAGAAGAACGGGATGCCGTTCTGGGTGTCGATGACGGCATCGGGGCGGATGCCCTTCAGCGGACCGAATCCGAGGCGTCCGGCGGCCATCGCGGCGAGAGCACGCGGATACACCCCGAGACGACCGCCCCCGCGGCTGACGTCGATACCGTCGATGGTGTCGCGCTTGCTCGCGCCCGGATACGACGCAGTGCGCAGCGTGACCTTGATGCCGCGAGCGGCGAGTTGCGCGCCGACCTGCTCGAGATAGCGCTCGCTGCCGCCTCCCTGCGGGTGCCCGCTGTCGCGCCAGCAGAGCAGTAGAACCTCCCGCACGCGGATTACCCCCCGGTAGTAGCGCACGCCCGTACGGACGCGGTGTGATGTCACGGACACACTAGCGGGTGCGCCCGCGATGCAGGTGCACGATGGCTTTCCGAGTGCCCGCACCGCCGCCGTACGCGCGAGGGTGCGGGCACTACTGTGGTTCGACGTGCCACCGAAGACCCCGTCCGTTCCCCGTGTGACCCGGCTGTTCGAACGCCGCGCCACCCTGCGACGTTCCATCGGTCTGCTCGGCAGTTTCCGTTTCGAGCAGACCGCACCCGACAAATTCTACGGCGGTCTCGCCCACGACACCGTCGACCTCGTCGGTGACCTCTACACGGGCCTGACCGGGAACAGTCTCGCGGGCACCACCGTCGTCGACGTCGGAGGTGGGCCCGGCTACTTCGCCGACGCGTTCGCCGAAGTGGGGTCGCGCTACGTGCCGATCGAACCCGATCCGTCCGAGATGCACGCGGCCGGATTACAGGTCGGTGGCGCGATCCGCGGATCGGGCCTCGCGCTGCCGCTACGTACCGGGTCGGTGGACGTGTGCTTGTCGTCGAATGTCGCCGAACATGTTGCACAGCCGTGGGTGATGGCCGACGAGATGCTGCGGGTGACGCGACCCGGCGGCCTGATGGTGCTCTCGTACACACTGTGGTGGGGACCGTTCGGTGGACACGAGACCGGTCCGTGGCACGCGTTCGGCGGCGAGTACGCAGCGCGTCGCTATGCCCGGAAACACGGGAAGGAACCGAAGAACCGATACGGTGTGTCGCTGTTCGAAGTGGGCTGCACCGACGGCCTCGCCTGGGCCCGGTCGACGCCCGGCGGCGAGTTGCTCGCCGCGTTCCCCCGCTACCACCCGCAGTGGGCGTGGCTGCTCGTCCGGGTGCCGTGGGTGCGGGAGTTCCTGGTGAGCAACCTGGTACTCGTGCTGCGGCGCCGCTGATCACCTAATCTCGGCGTCATGACCGCACTGGCTCTCGACGTGGGTGGCACGAAATTCGCCGCGGCATTCGTCGCGGACGACGGAACCCCGGTCGAGCCGAGGGAGATTCCAGTGCCCGCCACCGGCGTGTGGGACACCTGCGCCGCGCTTCTGCGCGAGGTGGCCGGTGCCGAACCGATCACCGCGGTGGGGATCGCGGCAGCAGGCCCCGTCGACTCACGGAGCGGCACCGTCTCCCCCATCAACATCCCTGAGTGGTCATCAGGTTTTGCGCTGGTGGGGGCCGTGCGCAGCCTGTTCCCGAACGCGCGCGTGGCGTTGGCGATGGACGGCGCCGCCGCAACGTTGGCCGAGCACCGGTTCGGTGCGGGTCGCGGAACGAACGATCTGCTCGGCGTAGTGCTCGGCACCGGTATCGGCGGCGGCATCGTGCTCGACGGTCGACTCGTGTCCGGCCGTACCGGGAACGCGGGTCACATCGGCCACATCGTCTCGGCATACGGCTCCGAGAAATGCACGTGCGGCGGCGCGGGGTGCATCGAGACGGTGGCGAGCGGGACCGCCGCGGTGAAGTGGGCGCGGGCAC
>BBEG01000459.1 GCA_001312645.1 Rhodococcus sp. JCM 9791 | reverse complement strand
AACTGGGATGACACGGGCCGTGACGCCAGCGCCACCGGCCCGATCCATGGTCTACTCCCCTGGTTCACCAATACTGAACGGCAGCACCAGCCGCGACGGATGCGCGGCGTCGCGGTAGATCTTGTGGGTCACCGGACGCCGACCGGGACGTGGAAGGCGTCCGGCGGCAGCAGCGCGTTGTGGTCGTCGAACAGCGGTTCGTCGCAGGACAATTCGGCGACGATCTTGTGTCCGGGCAGGATCGTGGCGGCGAACGGGTAGACCCGCAGCACGTATTCCTCGATGACACCGGGTTCGACCGGCACCTTGCGGGTCAGCGGGTGGACGGGGCTGCCCGATCTCGAACGTTCGAGATCGAGTTCACGCATCGACGCTTTCAGGTAGGCGGTGGTCAGGAGCTGGCGAGTACCGCCGGGACGCTCGTCCCACAGTCGCATGATCCAGTTGGTGTCGTCCTGGTCGATCGCGGCGAACAGGTGGAACGCCCCGGTACCCATGAGCTCGGTCGGCTCCTCGAACACCGAAGTCGACCAGCGGAGGATTTCGACCTTGTCGGTCACCGTCAGCGGCGCCTGGAAGAAACCGTCGGGGGCGGCGTGTTCGACGCCCATGGCTTCGGGCTCGAAGGACAGCTTGCCTCGCGGCCGCAGGAACAGCTCTCGATGTTCCACCGGCTTCGGCGGGAAGGAGTCGCCTTCGGCGTACTCGCGGGTGCCTTCGACGAAGACGGAGACGGCGGGTTCGGTGTCGATGCCGTTGTCGATGCCTTTGAGCCACCTGTCGTACCAGCGGAACATCTTGTCGTGTTCCTCGATGAAGGGGCGCGACTGCATGGGCGGGTAGGGTCCGATGGTGAGCTTCTTGTTCGCCGCGGGTATGCGGTCGAAGCATTCGATGGTGCCGTCCATCGTCCATCCGCGGCCCTGGTCGATCTGCAGCCAGACGGGGATGTCGATGTTCTCGGCGAGGTTGACCGGGTTGCGTTCCTCGTACCAGTCGCCGTCGACGTCGTTCATGACGATGTCGAACCAGGCTCGTGGTTCGTCGGGTAGTGCAGGGTGTGGACGAGGTTCGGCCAGGCCTGGACGTCCGGGTCCTGCAGTCGTTCCGCGACGAGCCTCTCGATCTCCTCGGCCGAGTGGGTTTCGAGCATGCGGGATTTGACGCGGTCGGTGAACGCCCAACCGGAGTCGCCGCCGCGGCCTTCGCGGGCGGCGCGGGGCATGAGCACATGATGCCGCCGTGGTAGGTGGTCTCGTAGAAGTCGTAGTGGCCGCCGGAGACGAAGATGGCCTTGAGTGACGGCGGGCGTTCCGCGGCGGCGAGGACCTGCATCGACCCGAAGTAGGAGATGCCGATCATGCCGACGTTGCCGTCGCACCAGGGCTGTGCCGAGACCCATTCGATGAAGTCGTAGGCGTCCTGTCCGAGGGGTACTCCCCCGGCGTTGTAGTTGCCGATGTGCTCGCCTTCGGATCCTCCGGAGCCGCGCAGGTCGCCGATGACGTGGACGTAGTCGTTCGCGACGACGCGCGCGATGTCGCCGGCCTCGATGCAGCCGTCCCACATCGGCGACGGGCGACGCTGCGGGGGCATAGTGAGCGCGAGTGCCTGCAGTTCCTTGCCGTAGGGGCTCAACGCGACGAGAGCCGGGCGCGGCTTGACCGTGTCGGGTTCATCGACGGCGCGGTAGGCATCGGCGACCAGGGCGATGCCGTCGCGCATCGGGATCCGCAGGTTCTTGGTGACGGCGATCTGTTGTTCGCCGGCCTGGATGGTCTGCCAGGTGCTCTCTGTCATCGCTGCTCCTCGGGCTGGTACTGGCTGTCTCGGTACTCGAGGGAGTAGCCGTGCATCGAGGTGAAGAACGGCGACGGTTCGAGGGTCGGATCGTTCGTGTAGCCGACCGCGTCGGCGACCGGTGTGAACGGCGAATAGGGGGAATCGGTGTCGTGAAGACCGGCACACAGGCAGTGGTGGGCGGCCGTGCCCACGCGGCCTTCGATGTCGAGGCTTTCGCGGAGGGCTTCGGCGGCCTGGTCGGCGTCGAGTCGGACACCGTACGGGGTGCCGTCGGTCCGTTGGTAGGGATGGCCCAGGTAGAGGTGGCGTGGCCGGATCTCGTCGCGGAGGTACGCGAGGCTGCGCCGGTAGCTGCCGGGTCCGTGAATCCGGGGAACCCGTTCGCGGCGCCGTGGACCTGCACGGCGTCACCGACGAAGGCGTCGTTCTGCCCGTCGAGGACGTAGGCGACCGAGCCGGGTGTGTGTCCGGGGATCGCATGGACGGAGACGGTCACCTCACGTCCGTCGACCGAGCCGAGGCGGAGCTGCTCGCCGCCGTGGACCACCATGGTGGGCTCCATCTCGCCGGAGATCACCGCGTTGCCCGCGGCGGCGACCTTCGCGACGCCTTCGGGGTCGTGCAGATATCTGCCGCGGCCGGCGAGGTATTCGTCGATGTGGGTCTGGCGTGAGCGCAGAAACGGTGCGTCGGCGGCACCGATGACGACCTGGGCTCGGCGGCCGGTCATCTCCCACAGGGCGTGTGCGCCACCCATGTGGTCGATGTGGCCGTGTGTGAGCAGGATCCACTTCACGTCTTCGATGCGTCGGCCGAGCTTCTCGAGTGCCGGTTTCATTCCGTCGGCTGGGGAGGACGCGATGCCGGTGTCGACGATCGCCATCTCGGGGGCGTCGATGAGGAAGGTGTAGAGGTGGAACCGGCCCCAGGGCGACTGCAACGGGTGGACGGGTACGGCCGGACCGTTCATTTCCCGCCTCCCTGTACGAACGCTGCGGTCTCCTCGAAGGCTGTGTGGTAGTCCGGGATCCAACCGAAGTGCTGGACGAAGCCGTGGCCTGCGCCTGCGTAGCGGGTGACGGTGGCGTCGACGCCCGCCTCGCGGAGGCGTAGGCCGTACAGTTCGCCCTCGTCGCGCAGCGGGTCGTGTTCGGCGGTCAGGATCAGTGCCGGTGGCAGGCCGGTGAGGTCCCCTCGCTTGATCGGTGAGACGCGGGGGTCGGCCGGGTCGGCACCGCTGTCGAAGTAGAAGGCGTTGAACGGTGCGAGCCCGGCGGTTTCCATGCCGTATCCGACGGCGTTCTCCTTCAGTGACGGGTAGCGGTCCTCGTCGAAGTCCAGGTCGAGCGAGGGGTAGTAGAGGACCTGGTGGGTGATGTGGTCGAAGCCGTCGTCGTGTGCCTGCGCCGCGACGGCAGCGACGAAGGTGCCGCCGGAGCTGTCGCCGGCGATCGCGAGCGTCTTCTCGTCCCAGGCAAGTTCGTCGCCGTGCTCGGCGACCCATCGGACCGCCGCGTAACAGTCGTCGAGTCCGGCCGGGAAGGCATTCTCCGGGGCGAGCCGGTAGCCGACGGCGATGACCTTCAGGCCGGTCTCGTGGGCCAGGGACCGCGCCACGTGGTCGTGGGTGTCGAGGCTGCCGAGGAAGAAGGCGCCGCCGTGGAAGTAGACGAGCACGCCGTAGGTGTCGGCTTCGGTCGGCGTGTAGATCCGTACAGGAACGCTTCCTGACGGGGTGTGGGCGACAGAATCCTCGACCGCGTGCAGCGGGAGGCGTTCGGCGAGGGTGGCCACCTGGGCTTCGTCGCGGCGCGCATCGCGACCGGGTCGAGGGGCCCCTCCGGGTGGGGCAGGTTCGCGACGATCTCGGCGATCTTCGG
>BBEG01000458.1 GCA_001312645.1 Rhodococcus sp. JCM 9791 | reverse complement strand
CCGCGCCGGACGCTCACCCGAGCCGCCGTCGGATTCGGTGCGGGCGGTCGCGGGCTTGCGAACAAGGCCCGTGGATCCCTCAGGGATGCTGAGTTCCTCGAACAGGTGCGGCGAGCTCGAGTACGTTTCGACCGGGTCCGGCATATCGAGGCCGAGAGCCTTGTCGATGAGCTGCCAACGCGGGATGTCGTCCCAGTCGACCAGCGTGACGGCGATGCCCGTACGACCTGCACGACCCGTGCGGCCGATCCGGTGCACGTACGTCTTCTCGTCTTCGGGGCACTGGTAGTTGATGACATGGGTGACGTCGTCGATGTCGATGCCACGTGCGGCGACATCGGTGGCGACGAGAACGTCGATCTTGCCGTCGCGGAAACGTCCGAGCGACTTCTCGCGGGCGATCTGCCCGAGATCGCCGTGGACGGCACCCACCGCGAAGCCGCGTTCGGCGAGTTCGTCGGCGACCTTCTGCGCGGTGCGCTTCGTGCGGGTGAAGATCATCGTCGCGCCGCGACCGTCGGCCTGCAGGATGCGAGCGACCAGTTCGGCCTTGTCGAGCGCATGAGCCGGTAGACGAGCTGATTGGTGCGCTCGTGGACCGCGGAGGACTGGGGCTCCTCGGCACGGATGTGGGTCGGCTGGGTGAGGAAGGTCCGGGCAAGGGTGATGATCGGGCCGGGCATCGTGGCCGAGAACAACATCGTCTGGCGCTTGTCGGGGACCATCCCGAGGATCCGCTCGATGTCGGGAAGGAACCCGAGGTCGAGCATCTCGTCGGCCTCGTCCATCACGAGCACGCCGATCTTGCCGAGGATCAGGTGCGACTGGTTGGCGAGGTCGAGCAGGCGGCCCGGTGTGCCGACGATGACATCGACACCTTTCTTCAACTGGTCGATCTGCTGCTCGTAGGGGCGGCCACCGTAGATGGCGAGGACCTCGAGGCCCTTCTTGCCGCTGCCGGGGAGGTACTTCGCTGCGTTCTCGAGGTCGTGCGTGACCTGGACACACAATTCGCGGGTCGGGACGATCACCAGCGCGCGCGGCGTACCGTCGAGCGGAGCGGTGCCGGAGGCGGCGGTGGTCACGCGATGCAGCAGTGGCACGCCGAAACCGAAGGTCTTGCCCATTCCGGTCCGGGCCTGGCCGATGAGGTCGTCGCCGGCGAGTGCGAGCGGCAGCGTCAGTTCCTGGATGGCGAAGGTGCGTTCGATGCCCATCTCGGACAGCGCGCGGACGATTTCGTCGCGGACGCCGAGTTCGGCGAAGGTGGGGGCAACGTGAGTGTCGTCGAGTTGTGCGGAGACGGTGTTTTCGCTTGCGTCGTCTTCGTGGTCGATTGTGATCTTGCTCAGGGGTCTGGCCTTCCTGGTCTCGGCACGCACGCACGAGGTGGACAAGGCGACCGGCCTGCGTCTTCACGCGAGCTCTGGAGATGGGGCCCGCGAGCGCGGCAGCGATCCTCAAACGGGTGCGCGCACATTATCGTCGAAGACCGCGGGCCACGGTGAGCGGCTCGATGCGCGGTCTTCTGAACCCATTGTACCGTGAGGGGCGCATTCGACGAGGTAGTACTACGCTTTGTCGTCATGGGAGCCGAAACATCGCCGTCCGCTGCAGAACCCCGCCTGTCGCCCTCGGCGACCCCCGTCCCGGCCGATCATCCGGGTGTCTCGGAACTGTTCTCGGTGCTCGCATCCGGCGAGATCGCCGCGTTCTACCGTCTCGCGGATGAAGCCGTTTTCTCACCGTCGCTGCAGGGGAAGGTCGCGTTCGCGCAGATGGCGGCCTCCGAGATGCGCCATTTCGAGATCTTGCGCACAGCGCTCGAAGAGCGAGGCGTAGACATCTACACGGCCATGGAGCCCTACCATCAGGTGCTCGACGCCTATCACGAATCGACGACACCGTCGACCTGGCTCGAGTCGTTGGTCAAGGCGTATGTGGGTGACGGAATCGCGGCCGATTTCTACTGTGAGATCGCCGACATGCTCGATCCGCAGGTCGCCACCGTGGTGCGCGGGGTGCTCGCGGAGACCGGGCACTCGGAGTTCGTGGTTCAGGAGGTCAGGTCGGTCGTCGAACGCAGCAGCACTCAGAAGGACCGGCTCATGTTGTGGGGCCGACGGTTGCTCGGCGAAGCGATCACGCAGGCGCAGTACGTGCTCGCGCAACGGGAAGATCTCGCCGAACTCGTCATTCTCGCATCGGGAGACCTGAGGAACATCGCTGCGCTCATCGATCGTATGCAGGTCGAGCACGCCAAGCGGATGGCAGTGCTGGGATTGCACTAACCTGGCGAGGACAAGCAGTTCAGCCTGAGAATCTCGGAGGTCTTTCGTGGAGGTCAAGATCGGTGTCGCGGACAGCCCGCGCGAAATCGTCATCGTCAGCGAACAGACACCCGACGAGGTGGAAGCGCTCGTGACCGACGCCCTGAACGGCGGAAGCAAGGGCGTGCTCGCGCTCGTCGACGAGAAGGGTCGCAAGGTCCTCGTGCAGGCCACCAAGATCACGTACGTCGACATCGGCCCCGCCACCGCCGGCAAGGTGGCTTCGCCGCGAACTGACGTCGCACACGACGAAGGGGCCGTGACGCACTCGAGTGCGTCCCGGCCCCTTCGTCGTTACTGTTGGGCGCCTGTAGGTGTGGGCGTCAGCGCTTCTGCAACTCGGGTTGAAGCGGGACGTGTTTGAGACCGCCCCAGGCGAGTGCGACGGTGGTGTCGACCGCATCGTCCTTCGAGATGGGCCGTGCTGCGTCGAGCCAGTAGCGTGCAGTGAACTGGCTGGTACCGACGAGCCCGACAGCGAGGATGCGTGCGCGATACGGATCGAGACCGGAATCGTGGGCTACGAGATCGAACACGGCGTCGACGCAGGCCTCGGTGGCCTGCTCGACGCGGTGCGCCACCTGCGGCTCGCCCATGAGGTCGGACTCGAACACGAGCCGGAAGCCCTGGCTGTCGTTGTCGACGAAATCGAAGAACGCCTGGACTGCGGCGCGGACACGCTGCTTGTTGTCGGTGGTCGAACGCAGGGCCTGCCGTACCCCGTTGATCAGAATGTCGACGTAATTCTGGAGAACAGCACAATACAGCTCGAGTTTGCCGGGGAAATGCTGGTAGAGGACCGGTTTGCTGACTCCGGCGCAGTCTGCGATCTCGTCCATACCGGCGGCGTGGTAGCCCCGCGTGACGAACACTTCGCTGGCCGCCTCGAGCAGCTGAGCGCGTCGCTCGTCCCTCGGCATGCGAGAGCCCCGCTTCGTGCCGTTGGTCTTGCCTCGTCCCGAGGCTCGGGCGGCGACTTCGGTCATGCTTGCTCCCAATCTGCACAAGCGACGATCGTGAGCATTGCCACGTCGACGCGAATCATCTCTGCAGGTTACAGGTCGGTGTCGATGCAGGCGGATGGCCCTACCGTCGAGTATCCGCCTTTTCGGGTGGTGCGGTAGCTCCTTGCACGAGAAGTGAGGACCCATCACGGACTACCCGTCCGATCGACCGCAGTGTGACATTCTGGCAACCGTGATCGACCGAGGAGGAGCACGTTCGACCCGCACACCGCACGGCTCGGCCCTGCAATCGCAGGACTCGCAGCAGTCACAGGCCTCCCGCCTTCGCGCGCACCGGTCACTCGACGACTCGATTCCGCATTCAGGATCCAGACAACCGCTCCGGGCGCAGTGGGATCGATCGAA
>BBEG01000457.1 GCA_001312645.1 Rhodococcus sp. JCM 9791 | reverse complement strand
CTCCATCTCGTCGAGGACCGCGCGGCCGCGTCTGGGGCTCGCGACGAGACCGATGTATCCGGCGCCCACGTCGAGCGCCGCCCTGATCACACTGGCTTCGTCGCCGCCGTGTGTCGCGATGATCACCGCTGCCGAGTGCCGTGGAACGTCGGATCCGCGAATCTGCTCCACCGTGTAGTCGACTCCGCGGGCGAAGTCTGCGACAGCCTGCGCCACCGGCGAGGAACCCGACACCGCGACGACTGTCGGTGGCAACTGCGGTTCGAGGAAGATCTCCATCGCCCCTCCCGACATGCAGGGATTGACGGCGATCGTCGCGCCCGGAGTCTCGGGGAATTCATCGGATTCCGCGGGCAACACCCGCAACAACAGACTCTCACCCCGATCGAGCACCTGTCGGGCGGCTGCACGCACCGAAGTCTCGGTGCACTGCCCACCCACGAAGCCTTCGATCGTGCCGTCGACGAGAACGAGCGCACTGTCGCCGGAGTGAGCCGAGGTCGGCGGTTGGGCCCGGACCACCGTCGCCCGCACGAACGGGAGCCGTTCTTCATGTAGCTGTGTCTCACGGATGCTCAGATCCATGCCGCGCCTCCTCTCGCACCGGATCGGTTCATCAGATCGGGGGTGTCGCCCGACCCTGCATCGCTTCCCACACCCGCGACGGGGTCAACGGCATATCGGCGTGCCGCACCCCGAGCGGCTTCAACGCATCCAGCACCGCATTGACGATCGCGGGCGGCGAACCGACCGTGGCGGATTCACCGATCCCTTTGGCACCGATCGATGGTGCGGCGACGGAGTGACCGTGTGCCCGGTCTCCAGTGTCGGAACCTCGAGCGCGGTGGGGATCAGGTAGTCCATGAACGAGCCGCCGAGGCACGTGCCGTTCTCGTCGAACGCGATCATTTCCATGAGAGCCATCCCGATGCCGTCGACGATGCCGCCGTGCACCTGGCCCTCGATGATCATCGGGTTGATCTGCGTGCCGCAGTCGTCGACGGCGAGGAACCGGCGGACCGTCACCTCGGCGGTGCCGGGGTCGATGTCGACCACACAGAAGTACGCGCCGTACGGGTAGGTGAGATTCTCAGGGTTGTAACAGATCTGGGCCTCGAGACCACCCTCGATTCCCTCGGGGAGATCACCGGCGCCGTGCGCGCGCATCGCGATGTCCTGGATCGTCACGGACGCAGACGGGTCGCCCTTGACATGGAAGGAACCCTTCTCCCATTCGAGATCGGCGACGGAGACTTCGAGCATGCCCGACGCGATGATCTTCGCCTTGTCGCGCACCTTGCGTGCGACGAGGGCCGCGGCTGCCCCCGACACCGGTGTGGACCGGCTGCCGTAGGTCCCGAGACCGAACGGGGTGGCGTCGGTATCGCCGTGCACGACATCGATGTCGTCGGGCGGGATCCCGATCTCCTCGGCGACGATCTGCGCGAACGTGGTCTCGTGTCCCTGCCCCTGGCTCTGCACCGAAAGGCGCACCACTGCCTTGCCGGTCGGATGTACCCTCAGCTCGCAACCGTCGGCCATGCCGAGACCCAGGATGTCCATGTCCTTGCGGGGGCCCGCACCGACGGCTTCGGTGAAGAACGACATGCCGATGCCCATCAGCTCGCCGCGGGCACGCCGCTCGACCTGTTCGCGGCGCAGATCGTCGTAGCCGATCATGTCCATCGCCTTGCGCATGGTGGTCTCGTAGTCGCCCGAATCGTACTTCCAGCCGGTCTTGCTGGTGTACGGGAACTGTTCGGGTCGCAACAGGTTCTTCAGCCGCAGTTCCGCCGGATCCATCTCGAGATCGAATGCGAGACAGTCGACGAGCCGCTCGACGAAGTACACGGCCTCGGTGATCCGGAACGAGCACGCGTACGCGACTCCGCCGGGTGCCTTGTTCGTGTAGACGGCCGTCATGTGGCAGTAGGCCGCTTCGATGTCGTAGCTGCCGGTGAAGACGCCGAAGAACCCGGCCGGATACTTCACGGGCGCGGCGGTGGCGTTGAAGGCGCCGTGATCGGCGAGGACCTGCGACCGGATCGCGAGAATCTTCCCTTCCTCGGTGGCCGCGATCTCGCCGACCATGATGTAGTCGCGCGCGAAACCTGTGCTCATCAGGTTCTCGCTGCGATCCTCCATCCACTTGACGGGCTTGCCGAGGACGAGCGACGCGACGATCGCACCCACGTAACCGGGTAGATCGGGACTTTGTTGCCGAATCCACCGCCGATGTCGGGTGAGATCACCTGGATCTTGTGTTCGGGCAGACCTGCCACCAGCGCATACAGCGTGCGGTGCGCGTGCGGTGCCTGGGACGTCGACCAGAGCGTCAGCTTTCCGGTGACCCGGTTGTAATCGGCGACGGCGCCGCACGTTTCCATCGGTGCGGGGTGCACGCGCGGGTAGACGATCTCCTGTCGGGCGATGACGTCGGCTTTCGCGAAGACCGCATCGGTCGCTGCGGCGTCGCCGGCTTCCCAATCGAAACAGTGGTTGTCGGTCTTGCCCTCGAGATCGGTGCGGATGACGGGTACGTCGGGCGAGAGCGCCGTACGGACATCCACGACGGGGTCGAGGATGTCGTAATCGACGTCGATGAGTTCGAGCGCGTCGCGGGCCGCATAGTGGTCCTCGGCCACGACGAACGCCACCTCCTGACCGTGGAACCTCACCTTGTCGGTGGCGAGCACAGCCTGCACGTCGTTCGACAGGGTCGGCATCCACGCCAGACCCTTCTCCGCCAGGTCGCGCCGGTGATGACGGCCTTGACCTTCGGATGCTCCAACGCCGCGGAGGTATCGATGCCGACGATCCGAGCGTGCGCGACCGGGGAACGCAGGATCGCCATGTGCAGCATGCCGGGCAGCGTCACGTCGTCGACGTAATGGCCCTGCCCACGGATGAACCGGGGATCCTCCTTGCGGAGCATGCGACCGTGACCGCACGGCTTCCGGTCGTTGTCCGCAGTGGCCGGGTCTTCTTCTGTTCCCTGGACTTCTGTTCCCTGGACTTCGAGGTCCGGTTCGACAGCGGTCATGATGTGACCTCCGCATCCTTCTCGGAGTTCGAGTGCTCGGCCGCCCAGCGCACGGAGCGCACGATCGTGGTGTAACCGGTGCACCGGCAGATCTGACTGGAGATCGCCTCACGGATCGTGGCGTCGTCCGGGTCCGGATCGCGGTCGAGCAGCGCGCGGGCGGTGATCATCATGCCGGGCGTGCAGAATCCGCACTGGAGTCCGTGGCAGCGCATGAATCCGTCCTGGACAGGGTCGAGGACGCCGTCCTTCTCGAGGCCCTCTACCGTCCCGACCTCGTGGCCCGCGGCCATTGCGGCAAGCGTCGTGCAGGACTTGACCGGTTCGCCGTCGATCGAGACGACGCACGTCCCGCAGTTGCTGGTGTCGCAACCCCAGTGGGTTCCGGTCAGACCCAGATGGTCGCGGAGGTAATGGACGAGCAACGTGCGCGGTTCGACGTCGGACTCGACGTCTTCACCATTGACGGTCATCGCGATCTTCATCCCGTCACGCCCTTTCGGTCGAGTCGAGTCTGTCCACCGAGCGGCGCAGTGTCCGCACGGTCAGTTCCGAGGCGAGGTGACGCTTGTATTCAGCGGTGCCCCGCTGATCGGTTTCCGGGGAGCACGCTGCCGACGCGAGCGCTCCGGCCTCGCGGAACAGCTCCTCCGACG
>BBEG01000456.1 GCA_001312645.1 Rhodococcus sp. JCM 9791 | reverse complement strand
CCCCGATCGGTGACGGGTCGGTGGTCGACATTTCCTTCAGCGACCGGCCCGGTGTCCACTCGGCGACCACGATGCCGCCCGAGCTTCCGCGCACGACGTCGAGAACACGCGCGAGACCCGGCGAGTTGATGCGTCCGAGTCGCAGCGAGCGTGACAGCACGGCCTGCGGAGAGTCGGGTCCGGTCGCGTCGGAGGCTCGCTGGTCGGCGTCGACGAATGTCAGCGCCACTTCACGGTCGAGCTTGACGTCGAGCGCCTGCCAGAACCGCAGTCCGCGTGCCCCTCCGTGAGGTGCGAGCAGCCGATAGCGACCTCCCGCGACCGATGCGCCCGCGATGAGTTCTGGTCCGCGCATCGTGCGACGAGGTGCGTTGCCCGACACGCGGACGGGCGGCAACTGCGGCGAACCGATCGGGATGACGCCCGTGTCGGTGTGGGTATCGCGCCGTGGGGCGGCATCGGGGTTCCGTGCCCCGGGTGCGGATGTACGGTTCGCTGCGCCCGTCGAGCCGGCGGTATCCTTCGCTCCTTCGGCCGCGGAGCCGGTGTCGTTCCGGTTCGCTGAATCGAGCGCGGACTTGCCGGCAGCGTGGTCGTCGCTCACCCTTACTCCTTCGTTGTCGACTCGTCCGCCCTCTGTACGGAGTCGGGGATCGCCGGGAGCCACGAAGTATCGCGGTCCACGCCGCCCGGGTCGAATCTGTTGACCAGGGTACGGGAGTTGCGCCCGGCCATCGACGGGACGGGGCAACTCCCGAATCGCAGGAATGACCTCTGTGATCGCGTCGTACGGACCGACTCCGTACTCCCCGTAGTCGATACGCGGGAGCACAACGGTGCGCTCCACGTCGGTTTCGGGGTAGTCGTAGCGTCGAGGGGCAGGGAGCGGTCCGGTCGGCGGAGGCGTCGTCGTCGGATCGGTTCCGGCACCGGCGGATCCCGGCGTGTCGTCCGCCGGGTCGCCGCGCCGCGCACCCAGCTTGCGCCGGATCATGGCTTCGATCGAGAGGATCTCCGGAACCTTCAGCAGCCACATTCCGACGAGGCGACCAGGACCATGAGCACCCCGGTGATCCCGACCCGCACGAAAGAACCGAGACCGTCGAACCGCTCACTCAGCGCGTCGAGCTGCAGTAACTTGTCGGCGAGCAACACCACCACCGCAGCGGCAGCCGACGAGAACACCACATGCCAGACCGTCCGACCGACATTCGCCATCTGCAGGTCGCCGAGCGTGCGATGCAGCAGGAATCCGCCGATGAACGCGCCGACCGTGAAAGCCACACCTGTCGCGACACCGAGGAGCACGACGACCTGACTGCCGTCGCTCGCGATAACGGGCGCCAACGCCGACAACCCGATCTTGACAGCGGTGATGCCCAGGATGATCCACGTGGGTGTCCACGCCTGCTCTCTCGCGTAGAACACCCGGAGGTGGATCAGCACGAGCGAATACGGGATGAGTGTGAACGCAGACCAGCTCACCGCGCGACCGAGCAGTTCGGCGTTGCCGCTGCCGAAGTTTCCGTAGCCGTACAGGGCGGCGCCGATCTGCGGACCGGCGATCGTGAGGAAAGTGACGATCGGAATCAGCGAGACCATCGTCAGACGTGTCGCGACGGAAAGATCGTCGACGACGGCGGGCGTGTCGCCGTCGGCGGCGTTACGGCTCAATCGCGGCATGATCGCGGTGAGCACGGTGACGCCCAGCACGCCGTATGGCAGCTGCAGGAGCAGCCACGCATTGTTGTAGATGGCCGGGCCGGCTTCGTCTGCCCCCGACGACACATGTGTCGCGAAAACCATGCCGGCCTGGCTGATCAGCACGTACAGGATGATGGCGCCGGCCATCCCGCCGAATTGGCGGAGTCGGTCGTCGAGGCCCCACAGGGGCTTGAGGTTGATGCTTTCCCGCCGCAGCGCGGGGACGAGGCACAGAGCCTGGGTGATCACGCCGAGGAGCACACCGATCCCGAGGACCAGCAGTTTCGGGTCGCTCATCCGTACCGGGTCGAGGGTGATCTCGCCGGGCATCAGGTAGTACAGGACGAGCACGCAGAGCACGACGACGTTGTTGCATACCGGCGCCCACGCGCCGGGCTTGAACACCTGCCGGGTGTTGAGGACGCCCGTGAACAGGCCCGACATGCCGTAGAAGACGATCGCCGGCAACAACAGATAGGACAGTGCCGTCGTCAGCGACGTCGAGACCTTCCCGGAGTCGTCGAGGAAGACGTGTGTCGTCAGGAGCGGGGCCGCCGCGACGGCGAGCACCGTCGCTGTGCCGAGGAGTACCAGCGCGGCGGTGAACAACCGCCGGATGAAGGCCTCACCGCCGTCGGGGTCCTCCCGTTCGCGCGGACGAGGACCGGCACCACGATCGAAGTGAGCACGGCACCGAGCACGAGCTCGGAGATCATGTTCGGGATCTGGTGCGCAACCGTGAACGAGCTCGCAACTCCCGCGCCGAGCAGGGTGAGGATGAGCAGCTGCTTGAGGAAGCCCGTGATGCGGCTGATCAGGGTGGCGATCGCGATCGACCCGGTCGCCGCGAGCAGGCTCTGGGGCTTACGCGACCGAGCCGACCCGGTGATGTCCGGGGACGTCGTCGGCCCCTGAGGCCTCGTCGGTCCGTGGGGCTCACTGTGGCCGGTGGTGCCCCCGGTGCCGGTGCGGGTGGGGTTCCCGGTCATTGCTCTCCGTATCCTTCATCCGCCGGATCCGGCTCTCCCCGGAACCGGTGCAGAAGTCGCCGCCCCGCCAGGAACAACAGGAGTGCTCCCGCACAGCCCGTGACGATGGCGAGGATCTGGCCGTACGCATTGGAACGTACCGTGACCTGCGTGGGGTTGCCGAGTGGGAGACCGGACTCGGTCGTGAGTGCGAACTCGACCTCGATTTTCCTCGAGTCGCTGATCTCGGCCGGCACCGTGAGTGTGCGGCTACCCCTCGGCGGAAGCTGGGTGGGTCCGATGTCGGTGATGTCCATTGCGTCGGGCACGTCCACACGCAGCCGGACGGTGATGCCCACGGGGAGATCGTTGCGGGCCACGAACAGCAGTGGACTCTGTTCCGAGGTGAGGGTGAAGACCCCGCCCGGTGCGAGCACCGTGACCGAGTCGAACATCCGATCGACGGCTTCACGGGCTTCCGTCGCCCGCTGTTCGGCCTCTGCAACGGCCCTGTCCGGATCGGTGCCGCGGCGCCCCGCCAGCGTCATCGAGCGCAGCAGGTCGTTCCGCAGCGGCGCGGTGTATGCGCTCGGGGTCAGCTGGGCCTGTGGATCTTCGACGAAGGCGTCCTCGAGCCCGTCGAGTCGAGGCATCTGCACCGACGCCTCGTGCGCCACCGACGCGGGTGCACCGTCGGTGATCGCCTGCTCCGGATACGTCAGCAGCGACGCGACCGGGTCGCTGCCGGTCGCGGTGGCGGCGGCGATCATCTCCTGGAACGGTTGCGCCGTCGCAAGCCCCGATCTCATCAGCGTCGACACCATGGACAGGACTCGAGCAGCATCGCCGGCGGATGCCGACCACACCTGCGGCGGCGCGAGCACCACCGAATGTGGTCCGGCCGGCGGTACCGACTCCGACGACGAATCCAGCGCGGGCCAGGCGATGGCGCCGAGCGCGTCCTGGAGCCGGGCAGTCGTCGAATCGTCGGTGAGGGTGTAGCGCGACGACTCGCACGTACGACGGAGTCT
>BBEG01000455.1 GCA_001312645.1 Rhodococcus sp. JCM 9791 | reverse complement strand
CGGCGCGGCACTCGGCGAAGCACTGACACTGGGCCGCATGCTCGTCGGCGCCCTGGGCATGATGCTCCTGATCGTCTTCTCGCGCCGGCTCGGCGCGATCCGCCGCACGCGACTGTCCCCGTCGATCGTGCTCGGCGGCGTGTTCCTCGGTCTGTCGCTGGCCACCTACATGTCTTCCACGCTGCTCATCGATCTGTCGCGCGCCGTGGTGCTGCACTACCTCGGTCCGGTCCTCGCAACGGTGCTGGCCAGGGTTCTCCTCAAAGAATCGATCACGCGCCTGGACGCCCTGTCCCTGGTCACCGCGTTCGCAGGGATGTTGCTGGCCGCCGGTCTGATCGGCGGTGACCCGTCGGCAGGGTCCGAACAGGAGACCCTGGGCACGGTGTTCGGCGTCGCGTCGGGCATCTTCTACGGCCTGGCCCTGCTCTGCTACCGGTACCGCTCCGACATGCCCGCCGACGTCCGTAGCTTCTGGAACTTCGCCTTCGGCGCCGTCGCCACCGCAGCCATGGTCGTGGTCACCCGCCCTGACATGACAGGCATGACCGCCACGAACTGGGCGTGGGCCGCCGGCTTCTTCGTGGTGTGCGGTCTGCTCGCTCTGGGCCTGCTCGTCGTCGCAGGCAAGCATCTGAGGGCGGCGGAACTGTCGGGTCTGTCGTATCTCGAGGTCGTGGTCGCGCTGATCCTCGGCGCCCTGGCGTTCGGCGAATCCATCTCACTCCTCGCCGTCCTCGGAGCCGGGATGATCGTCGCGGCGATGACGCTGCCCCTCGCGACCGGTCACCGGCGCTGAGGCACTGCATCACCGCCGCGGCAGGTCAGGTCGGTGGCATCACCGGTGCGCTGCTCCGTCCATGACTCCGTCCGCTCAATTCGGCGTCGAGGGTTTCCTGCGCCACGCGCATACCTTCGGCGTACACGGGATTCTGCAGCCGCTCCCACATCACGTCCTCGGCGACATCCTCGACGTGGCTCATCACCCACCAGATGTTGCCGAAAGGGTCCTTGATGCGTCCGCCGCGCTGCCCGAAGGCATTGTCCGACAGTGACGTGATCACCCGAGCGCCTGCCGCGGCGGCCTTCGAGAACGCGTCGTCCGCGTCCGGAACGAAGACGCGCAACAAGCTCGGCATCGTCTCCCAGTCCGGACGGCGGTCGAAGGCCAGCACGACAGTGTCGCCGACCCTGATCTCGCCGTGCCCGATCGAGCCGTCCTCGGTCATCACGCTCGCAAGTTCCTCACCGTCGAACACCTGGGTGACGAAGTCGAGGAACGCTCCCGTGTCGTCGGTGACCACCCACGGGGCGATCGTCGTGTAACCAGCGGGAGTCTCGGTGCTCGTCATTTCTCGGTTCCCTTCATCGCTGCCTTGGTCGCTCTCGACAACAGTAGGAACAAACTAGGTCAGATCCTGTCCTAGATCGCACACCGACCTGAGCGACGGCCGTCCCGTCATGGGATGGAGGCAGCATCGCGGCCCGCACATCGGATGTGCAGGCCGCGACGAGTACGAGCAGAAATACCTTACTGCTGGGGCGGATTCTGCTGTTGTGGGTCTGCTGCCTGCTCGGGTTCGCCGGTGGGCATAAATCCGCCCCGCGCAGGTCGCGACGGCGGCAGAGCCTGCGGAGCCGAAGCGGGGACTGCCGGATCGACAGGCTTGCGCGCGACGGCCTCGGCTTCGGCGACGGCCTTCGCCACCGCCGGGTCGCTCTTGGTGGTGAACCAGTCCTCGACCTCCGCCGAGTCGTCCTCGGGGCGCTGCAGGTCCTCCTCGACCGGACTCGGCTCGAATCGGAACACCCCATCGTCGCCCGGGGCGCCGAGGTTCTTCGCGAACCCCTTGAGGGCATCCCCGAAATCGCTGGGCAACAGCCACACCTTGTTCGCGTCGCCCTGCGCCATCTCCGGCAACGTCTGCAGGTATTGGTAGGCAAGCAGTTCCGGTGTCGGTTTGCCCGCCTTGATCGCCGCGAACACCTTCTCGATCGCCTTCGCCTGACCCTGGGCCTCCAAGTAGCTGGCAGCCCGGTCACCCTGCGCACGCAGGATCCGCGACTGCCGATCGGCCTCCGCTTCGAGGATCGCCCCCTGCTTGGCGCCTTCCGCCGACAGAATGCGGGATTGCTTGTCGCCTTCGGCGGTCTTGATCGCGGATTCGCGATGCCCCTCGGCGGTCAGGATCATCGCGCGCTTCTCACGATCCGCCTTCATCTGCTTCTCCATCGACTCCTGGATCGACGGCGGCGGATCGATGCTCTTCAGTTCGACGCGAGCCACCCGCAGACCCCACCGTCCGGTGGCCTCGTCCAGTACTCCGCGGAGCTGTCCGTTGATCGAGTCCCTCGATGTCAAGGTTTCCTCGAGCGTCATACCGCCGACGACATTGCGCAGCGTGGTCACGGTGAGCTGTTCGACGGCGGCGATGTAGTTGCTGATCTCGTAGACCGCTGCCTGCGGGTTGGTGACCTGGAAGTACACCACCGTGTCGATGCTCAAGGTCAGGTTGTCCTGGGTGATCACCGGCTGCGGCGGGAACGACACGACGCGTTCGCGCAGATCCACCTTCGCGCGGATCCTGTCCACGAACGGCACCAGGAACGTCAACTGTCCCGACGCCGTGCGGAAATACCGGCCGAGTCGTTCGATCACGGCGGCCTCGGCCTGCGGCACCAGAGCCACCGACCTGATCATCACGATCACTACCAGTGCCACCAGTACGGCGAGCACGATCAATGCTTCCATCTACGGACCCCTCCACACGACAGCGGTTGCGCCGTCGATCTCCATCACGGTCACGGTTGTTCCGGCTTCGTACGATTCGGTCTCGTCCAGCGGTCGCGCCGTCCAGACGTCGCCGTCGATCTTGACCCGACCCGCATGTGCATCGACCGACTCGAGTACCAGCGCGTGCTTGCCCGGCAACGCATCGATTCCCGTCGTCAGGGCCGGCGGCTGCGCGTAACGACGCCGCAGCGGCGGGCGCACTCCCAACAACAGGACGACGGACGCGAGCGCGAACACCAAGCGTCGAACCACACGGGCAGATCGGTGACGGCAGCAACACCCGCGGTCGCCAGCGCAGCTCCACCCAACATCAACAGGACGAAGTCGCCGGTCAATGCCTCGCCGGCGGCCAACGCGACACCGGCGATGAGCCAAATCAATGCCGTCACATGCCCATCCTGGCACAATCCGGACACCTCCCGCAGATGCGCTGCGAGGAGACCTCGACGTGTGGTGGTCAGATGCCTTCGGGCTCGGTAACGAAATCCACCAGGCGTTCCACCGCGCCGAGCAGCGGTGATTCGAGGTCCCGGAATCCCGACACGGCGCCGTATACGCGGCGCCATCCTTCCTGCGGTGAGCCCCAACCCAACTCTTGGCAGACCCCGGTCTTCCAGTCCTGACCACGGGGGATCTTCGGCCACGCATCGATCCCCAATACGGCCGGACGAACCGCTTCCCAGACATCGATGAAGGGATGCCCGGTCACCATCACGTGCGGGCCCAGATTCTGGGTGAGTCTTTCCTCCTTCGACCCGGAGACCAGGTGATCGGCGAGCACTCCGACCCGACGTCCGGGGCCCGGGCGGAATTCGGCGAGCCGCGCTCCGAGGTTGTCGAGGCCCTCGAGTTGCTCGACGACCACACCTTCGACACGCAGGTCGTGCCCCCACACGCGCTCGACGAGCGCCGCATCG
>BBEG01000454.1 GCA_001312645.1 Rhodococcus sp. JCM 9791 | reverse complement strand
TTAGTGAGCAAGGTTTGCTTGCGAGGAGGGGGAGTTTGCGTTGAGTGGGCGTCGTTCCGGCAGCAATGGCTGTCCGACCAGGAGTTCGAGATCACGCGGCGACTGGAGAAAGCGTCCCTCGTAGTCGAGATCAACCTCGACGAGGACGAGATCCGCCGAGCTCAGGAAATGTACGGCCGCCAAGCTGCAGACATGCTCCGACTCGGCCGGATCGCCGAGGACGTCATAGCGAAATACCCGGCACTGACACTCGCGATCCTCGTCGGCCAGGCCGCGCTGGGTTACGAACAGCACCGCTACTGGGACGAGTTCTTCACCCGACTCGATCTTGTTGCCAGTGAGGCTCGGCCACTGCTGTCTCAGCTCGCAGAGGCGGGTGCGCCTCTCCCCGGAATCAGAGCTGAAGTGGGAGACGGGTGGGTGGTGGAGATTCTGTGGGAGAGCCTGAAGCTCGCGATCCTCACTGACGCTGATAGCGATCGTGACGAGTGGCTGGCTGTCAACGGGCTACGAATTCATGCCGCTTGAACGCACAGACGCGAGTGCTCTTGTCGCGAAGTTGAGACGAGAATAATCAGGTCGTGCAAATGTCGGTCCGTCGCTGTGTTCTCAGAGTGGCGGGCCGACCATCAACTCCGCTCGAAGCTTCACACGGGAACGGTGATGAAGCGCTCAGTCCTTGATTCCGAGCTCTCTGAGGAGAGACTGAAATACGGGAGATTCGTCGACCGGCCACGCTATGTCGGAGGCGCCCCGAGGGCCGGGCAGGGCAGCCTTGGCCGCAGGAAGGATGTCCGGAAACACTTTGAGAAGGACCTCGATGAGCTGGACTGCCATGTCACGGTCTAATTGGATGGACTGACTGCTCTTCGGCTTGGACTGGCGATAGTCGGAACCGAACGTGCTCAAGTGCAGCAGGCGGGTGTCATCCTCATCGATGATGTTGTAGTAACAATCGACTTCGGTCGGATGTGCTTGGACCTTCTGCGTGCCTGCGGCGATGGAGCGGATGCGAGCCATGGTGGGAGTGTAGCGATCTTCAAGATCGCAGCAGGGATGCCGTCCGGGTTGCAAGGTGGAAAGATTCTGGTGGCCATGGCCACGATGGAGTCGGATCCATCACCGAACAAGATAGCTGGATGGCGGGCCATAGCCGATCTGCCCGTGCTCACGGACCAGTTCACTCGCCCCCGCCGATGGCCCGCTACAAAGGCGTCTCACTTCTTGTGGTCCTCGTCATCTGTCCGAACGACACGAACCCGTCTGAGTGCTGTCAAACTCTGCTCGGGCCCGACCGCCGCTTGAGTTCGTTGACGAGGAGCCCGGCCCCGACACACGGTCATAACGATCTTGCCGTCCAATGCGGCGTTCACGTCTCAAGGCTGTTGAAATTGGTCCAGAATTAGCCGTGGGAAGATCGTCAATCGGATGGTTAGATTGATTGTCCTGCAACTAATTTCACCTGGACCGAAATGGTGAGTGGCTGCGGAGTGGAGGAGAGGCTACAAAATCAAGACTCCGTCAGATCGATCGAGGTTGTAACGGGCCGGTGCGGCCGATCGAACTACAAGTAGAAACCTCGCAGAACGGACACGTATCCATGCTTCCACCCTCCGGATGGCATCCAGACCCGCACGACCCACGCCAGTACCGCTGGTGGGACGGTCAGCGGTGGACGTCGTCGACATATCCACGCGCAGTTGTTGGTGCAGTGCCAGTTCCAGCCACTACCGCTGCGGATTCTCCGGGGCCAACGGCAGAGCCGCCGAAACGCAAATTCGACAAGTGGAAGCTCCCGGTTGTCGTACTGTCCATACTGGTGGTTATGGGCATTGGCTCGCTTGTTGTGAAGAACAGTGATAACTCCCGCTCGACGGCCGCCGAACGGACTACTGTGGCGTACACAGCTCCGTCAACGACACCACGTCCGGCCACGGTTCGGCAGCCCACCAGCCCCGCTCCGGCTTCTGCACCCGTAGCAGCAGTTGCTCCCCCTACCTCACCAGCGGCCCCAGCTGTTCCATCAGGTCTTGGAAAACCCTATCGTGACGGCAAGTTCGAGTTTGTTGTCCACACGTGATGGTGCGACAGCATCGATCGAAATCAGGAACATCGGAGATCGTCCACAGACGGTATCGGTGAGCTCGCTATATCTCATAGATAGAAATGATCGAAAGTTCGAGCCGGAGTTCGACTGGACGTCGGATTTAGTGTTAGCCAGCCTGAATCCAGGACAATCGGTATCCGGGAATCTTACATATGTGCTCAGCGGTGCTACAGCGTCACACCTCGAACTACACGACTCGATGTTCTCGGGCGGTGTCGATGTCCCACTTCGGTGACCGACTCGGGTCGGTTCAGCGGCCGAGTGCTGTGAGGTGGTTGTATACGGAGTACGGCACTCGCCGTGACTTGTTCCGAATTCTCGCGGCAACGACTCGGCACGATGTGAGGATGGGATAATGAGGTTGCGTCACTACTTGGTCTCGCTCTTCGCGGTTCTCGCAATTGTTTCCTGCGCCTCGTCGGGCGATGAGCCTTCTCCTTTCGATCAAACGGTCGCGGAGAGTGTGGCGGCGGAAGCTCCGAGTTCGTCAGTACCGACGACTCGTGCCGTCCCGCGTGCACTGAGCCGGCAGCCTCGATGGCTGAGCAGCATGAACGGATGACATCGACGAAGTGTCGTGATGACGTCGATCCGGTGCAGTGCATGTATGACCGGCAGGCGTATCTCGAGTTCTTCGAACGTTCCGCTGCGCAGAGTCTGGATCCCTCCTACGACGAAAGCCTGAATGGAATGTTCGAGACTCTGTACGGTCAGCACGCTGAATTCGTATCCAAGGGGTGCCCAACTGACCCATCAGCGGAGGGATGTTCGTTTGCCATCATGTTCTCGGACATTGGGATGACCGCGCTTGGTGTGATGTTCTCTGTGAAGTGAATCTACCTGGAAGCTTAAGGAGCGCCGAATCCATACGTGTAGGTCTCCTCTTCCCAGTTCATAGTTGCGTGGTATTTGTATCCGCTCCTGGAACCGTTCGGATTGACTTCCGTGGCTGCGAAACACTCGAGTACAGTCGTGAGGGCGAGAAGGTCATCTACCGATCCTCCGCTGACCGGAGAACATGATACGGAGATTACCGGCCCATCGATTATCGATGAGTTTGCGTGGCCCTCGGCCATTTCCATGATGCTGGACTCGACTTGAGTGATGCTCATGCGTCGTATCGCCCTTTCGGCCTCTTCGCGCCGCTCTCGATCGGCGTTCTCGGTAGCGATTCGTTCGGCTTCTCTTTGCTGCGCCTCGGAAGTTGCAGATTCGGCGGCTGCCATTTCGGTCCTGGCATTGGCATCGTGCTGAGTTTCATGGCGAGACCAATTCCCAGCGCGAGAATGAGGCAGGAGACTGTTATCCACCCAACCTTGCTGTGTGCAAGCGTTTTCCATTGTGGAGGCTGGGGTTCAGGATTGGGGAGATCGAGCCACTGCGCGCCGTCCCAGTATCGCTTTTGCCCGTCAGGATCCGGATACCAACCGGGGGCCGCATTGTGCTCCTCGTGCATGGCTCGCACCTCCAGGAAACGGCAGACTCTACTTCTGCGCTCTGGTTCAGCGTATCGCCACACGAAGTAACTGGTGTCTAATCAAGAAGTCAAGATGAGCATCCCCTGCTTGAGCCGCGTTGTGGATGAGGAGTCGATGCGGCCGTTAG
>BBEG01000453.1 GCA_001312645.1 Rhodococcus sp. JCM 9791 | reverse complement strand
CGCCCGCACCTCCGAACCGGCACTGACACCCCCCGACCCCGCCGCCGAGCCCTCCGACATGACCCTGTTCGGGCTCAGCGGCTACATCGACACCCTCGACTGGCACATCGTGACCCCGTTCGGAGTACCCGGACCGTCCGCCGCATGTCCATGCCCGCCTCGACCTCGTCGAAGGAGAAACCCTCACCCCCCTCGAACGACTCTTCACCGTCGCCGACGTCGCCAACGGCATCGGATCCAAACTCGACCCCGCACACTGGCTGTTCCTCAACACCGACCTGACCGTGCACCTGTTCCGCCAACCCGCAAGCCACTGGACCGGAATCTCCGCCGAAACCTCCGTCGGCCCCGACGGCATCGGCATGACCACCGGAGTCCTCCACGACGAACACGGCCCACTCGGACGCATCACCCAAAACGTGCAGGTGCGGCCTCGCTGACACGAGACCGCACCTGTCACTTCACCCCGCAGCGGGGGCGACGCCCCACTACTCCGCGGTGACGCCCCGCATCGCGCGGCACGACCGGATATCCGACGCCAGGATCGCGCGGGCACCGATCTCCGCAAGCTGATCCATCACCGCATTGTGTCCCTTACGCGGCACCATCGCCCGCACCGCCACCGAATAGTCGTTCGCCAACGGCGAGATCGTCGGCGACTCCAAACCGGGAGTCACCTTCACCGCAGCGTCGAGAAGGTGCTTCGGGCAGTCGTAATCGATCATCACGTACTGCTGCGCGAACACCACACCCTCGAGCCGGGCGATCAGCTGGTTGCGGGCCCGATCGGTCCGGTCCGCGCCCTCCCGCTCGATCAACACACCCTCCGAGTCGCACAACGACTCCCCGAACGCCACCAGATCATGCTGGCGCAACGTACGACCCGAGCCCACCACATCGGCGATCGCATCCGCGACACCGAGCTGGATCGAGATCTCCACCGCACCATCGAGCCGGATCACCGTCGCTCGATACCACGCTCGGCCAGATCCCTACGCACCAGATTCGCGTACGACGTCGCGATCCGCAGACCCTGCAGATCCTCGATCCTCCACGCACGATCCTTCGGTCCTGCATACCGGAACCGCGACGACCCGAAGCCCAACGACAACCGCTCGGCGACGGGCGCACCCGAATCCAACGCCAGATCCCGGCCGGTGATGCCCAGATCGAGCTCACCCGACCCGACGTAGATCGCGATGTCCTTCGGACGCAAGAAGAAGAACTCGACTTCGTTGACCGGGTCGATCACGGTCAGATCCCGAGAATCGGAACGCCAGCGATAACCGGCCTCCCGCAGAATCTCGGCGGCAGACTCGGACAACGAACCCTTGTTGGGAACTGCAACGCGCAGCATCGAAGAAATCCTTTCGGACGGTAAGGGGACAAGAAGATCGATCAGGACACATCCGAGGCACGGACGGCGCACCCGCCACGAAGACAGCGGTCACCGGCCGTCACAGATGCTTGTAGACGTCCTCGAGCTTCAGTCCACGCCCCACCATCAACACCTGCGTCCAGTACAGCAGCTGCGAGATCTCCTCGGCGAGCTCCTCATCGGACTGGTACTCGGCGGCGATCCACACTTCGCCGGCTTCCTCGAGTACCTTCTTGCCCTGCGCATGGACACCGGCATCCAACGCAGCAACGGTGCCGGAACCCTCAGGACGGGTCGCAGCACGCTCGGTCAGCTCGGCGAACAGGGATTCGAAGGTCTTCACGGAAACCGATTGTTTCATGCCGCGCCCCCGCACCCACAATCAGGACGCCCGTCGCTCACCACGACAAGTCCCGCATACTGTCGAACCGCCGCACCCGTCCACTCACCGGATCCGTGAACTCCAACGTGCGCGCCAGCAACTGCAGCGGATCGGTGAACTGCCCCGGCGCGCGGCGCACGAACGCCGGGTAGAAATTGTCCCCCTCGATCGGCACACCCAACGACAACAGGTGCAGCCGCAACTGATGCGTACGACCCGTCCGCGGGTACAGCCGATAGCGAGCCCGCCCACCACGCTGCTCCACGAGTTCGATCAAAGTCTCCGAATTCGGCTCCCCCGCCACCTGCGTCGCCGTCAACTCACCGTGCCGCTTGACGATCCGCGTCCGCACCGTGCGCGGAAACTCCAACTCCGGTCGATACCCGGCGATCGCTTCGTACACCTTCCTCACCCGTTGCTGCTCGAACAAAGCCTGATACGGGCGCCGCAACGACCGATCCGTCGTGCACAACAACACTCCGGCCGTCATCCGATCGAGCCGATGCACCGGCACCAGATCCGGCAGCTCCAGGTCCCGCCGCAACCGCACCGTCACTGTCTCCCGGATATGTGCACCCCGCGGGATCGTCGACAGGAAATGCGGCTTGTCGACCACCACCAGCCCGTCACCGTCATACAGCACCTCCACCGGGAACGGCACCGGCGTCTCCGGCGGCGGCTCCCGATAGAAATACACGAACCGGCCCGGCTGGAACCGGGTCACCTCATCCACCGGCCGCCCGTGCTCGTCGACGAGCTCCCGCGCCGCCATCCGGGTGTGCCAATCCTCCTCAGGATGCTCGACGAGCAAGAACCCGAGCACGGTGCGCGCGGTACCTTCGACCGGCATGCGGAGCCGATCGGGACCCAACCCGTCGCGCACCGGCAACGGCGCACCCGCCACGTCAGAGCCCGGCTTCGGCCGTGTCCGGAACGCACCCCTCGCACACCAACGTCAACTCACGACCATCGACATCGGGATGATTGCGGTACCGCGACGTCGGCGTCCCACACAGCGCGCAGCGACCCAACGTGACCGCGTCCGCGGAGAACTCCACGTTCATCCGACCGTCGAACACGTACAGCGAGCCCTCCCACAAACCGGCATCACCGAACGTCTCGCCGTACCGGACGATCCCGCCGTCCAACTGGTACACCTCTTCGAAACCACGATTGCGCATCAACACCGACAACACCTCGCACCGCACCCCACCCGTGCAGTACGTGACCACCGGCTTCGACTTGAGATGGTCGTACCGGCCGCTGTCCAGCTCCGCGATGAACTCTCTGGTGGTGTCCACATCGGGCACCACCGCATCCCGGAACCGCCCGATCTGCGCCTCGAGCTTGTTGCGGCCGTCGAAGAACACCACATCGTCCCGCTCGGCCATCAACGCATGGACGGCGTGGGGCGACAGATGCGTCCCGCCGCCGACCACACCGCTCTCATCGACCTCGACCTCGTCCGGCACACCGAACGTGACGATCTCCGGACGCACCCTCACCGACAACCGCGGGAAATCGTCGCCCGCGCCATCGGACCACTTGACGTCCACATCATGGAACGCCGGATAGCCCCGCAACCCGCGCACATACTTCTTCACCGCAGCGATATCCCCACCGACAGTGCCGTTGATGCCGTGCTCGGAGATCAGGATCCGGCCGGTCAACCCATTCGCCGCCGCCAGAGTGTGCTGCCACAACCGGATGGCCTCCGGGTCAGGCAACACCGTGAACTTGTAGAACAGAACGATCTTCGGAACAGCCACGATCACAGCCGTCCGGATGCATGCAGTCCGTGCAGCTCAGCCACAGACAGACCTTCCAGCGTCGAACGGAACACCCGCCGCGGCGAGGTCGGCACCGACGTCAACGACGGCACCACCAGCACCGTGCACCCCGCTGCATCCGCAGCCGCCGCCCCGGTCGGCGAATCCTCCACCGCCAGACACGACGCCGG
>BBEG01000452.1 GCA_001312645.1 Rhodococcus sp. JCM 9791 | reverse complement strand
AAGGCTCCGTCGGCACCGTCCGGCGACGCAACGCCGTACGTCACTCCGCTCGTGCGCAAGCTCGCTTCTCAGCACGACGTCGACCTGTCGACGGTCAACGGCACCGGCGTCGGTGGGCGTATCCGTAAGCAGGACGTCCTCGCAGCTGCCGAGGCGAAGAAGGCTCCGGCAGCCGCTCCCTCCGCTGCCGCGGCACCTGCGGCGACGTCGTCCGGAGTTGCTCCGGGTGTGCGCCCCGAGCTCGCCGGCCTGCGTGGAACCACGCAGAAGGCCAACCGCATCCGCCAGATCACCGCGACGAAGACTCGTGAGTCGCTGCAGAACACTGCGCAGCTCACGCAGACCTTCGAGGTGGACGTCACCAAGATCGCACAATTGCGCACCCAGGCGAAGAAGTCGTTCGCCGAGCGTGAGGGCGTCAACCTGACGTACCTGCCGTTCTTCGCGAAGGCCGTTGTCGAGGCACTCAAGGTGCACCCGAACATCAACGCGTCGTACGACGAGGCCAAGAAGCAGATCACCTACCACGCGGCCGAGCACCTCGGAATCGCCGTGGACACCGAGCAGGGCCTGCTCTCCCCTGTGATCCACAACGCCGGCGACCTGTCGCTGGGGGGGCTCGCACGCGCGATCGCAGATATCGCCGAGCGCTCGCGCAATGGTGGTCTCAAGCCCGACGAGCTCTCCGGTGGCACCTTCACCATCACGAACATCGGTAGCCAGGGCGCCCTGTTCGACACCCCGATCCTGGTTCCGCCGCAGGCCGGCATGCTCGGGACGGGTGCGATCGTCAAGCGCCCGGTTGTCGTCCAGGACGAGACCGGCAACGAGTCGATCGGTGTGCGGTCGATGTGCTATCTGCCGCTCACCTACGATCACCGACTCGTCGACGGTGCCGACGCCGGACGATTCCTCAAGACGATCAAGCATCGTCTCGAGGAGGGCGCGTTCGAGGCCGATCTCGGTCTGTGAACCATGTAGCGCAGCTGTAGCTACCGAACCCGTGTGACCGGAGGCGGGGGTGTCGTCGACCCGACAACACCCCCGCCTCTGCTCTGCGTCGAGGCGTACTGTCGACACCTATGAGCGATGCCACGTCCTCCGCACGTCTCGATTCTGCGCCGGTCGTTGTGGCGCAGCTGGGCCTGATCGGTTATCTCGAGGCCTGGGAGCGTCAGCGTGAACTCGCCGCCGAGCGCGCCGACGGCATCGGTGCCGACACCCTGCTGCTTCTCGAGCATCCACCCGTGTACACGGCGGGCAGGCGAACCGAAGACTCGGACCGCCCGTCCGACGGCACCCCCGTCATCGACGTCGACCGCGGCGGGAAGATCACATGGCACGGTCCCGGTCAGCTCGTCGGCTACCCGATCGTCCGGCTCGCCGAGCCGATCGACGTCGTGGATTACGTCCGGCGGATCGAGCAGGCACTGATCACGGTATGCACCAGCATGGGTCTGGTGTGCGGGCGCGTCGAGGGCCGCTCCGGGGTGTGGCTGCCCGCGGAATTGCGTGACGGGCGGTGGCTGGCCGAACGGAAGATCGCAGCGATCGGCATCCGAGTGCAACGCGGTGTCGCGATGCACGGGTTCGCCTCAACTGCGACTCCGCACTCGACGCCTTCGATTCGATCGTCCCGTGCGGCATCCGCGATGCCGGAGTCACGTCGCTCACCGGCGAACTGGGCCGCGACGTGACGGTGCACGAGGTCATTCCGACAGTGGCCGATGCGGTCATCGCCGCGCTCGACGGCCGACTTCCGGTCACCGAGTGCAACATCGAACGGGTCACCTTCGAGCAGTCCGTATCGGTTGCTGCACCGAACCCGACCGCGCCGGAGTTCACTACTCACCGGTTCTGACATGTCCACACCCGGAAGAAGTTTCACCGGATGCTCGGGCGTACCATCGATGGCGTGACTGTCGCCCCAGAAGGACGCAAGCTGCTGCGGATCGAGACCCGGAACGCGCAGACGCCAATCGAACGTAAGCCCAATTGGATCAAGACTCGCGCCAAGATGGGTCCGGAGTACACCGACCTGAAAGGCCTGGTGCGGCGCGAAGGCCTGCACACGGTCTGCGAAGAGGCCGGGTGCCCCAACATCTACGAATGCTGGGAAGACCGAGAGGCCACCTTCCTGATCGGTGGTGAGCAGTGCACCCGTCGCTGCGACTTCTGCCAGATCGACACGGGCAAGCCCACCGCACTCGACCGCGACGAGCCACGCCGCGTCGCCGAATCGGTGCAGTCGATGGGACTGCGCTATTCGACGATCACCGGTGTCGCCCGCGACGATCTCCCCGACGGCGGCGCCTGGTTGTACGCCGAGACCGTCCGTAAGATTCACGAACTCAACCCCGAAACCGGCGTCGAGAACCTGATCCCGGATTTCAACGGCAAGCCCGAGTTGCTCCAGGAAGTCTTCGAGTCGCGGCCGGAGGTACTCGCGCACAACGTCGAGACCGTCCCGCGAATCTTCAAGCGGATCCGTCCTGCGTTCCGTTACCAGCGGTCCCTCGACGTGATCACCGCTGCCCGCGAGTTCGGGCTCGTCACCAAGTCCAACCTGATTCTCGGTATGGGCGAGTCTCCGGAAGAGGTCACCGAAGCTCTGCACGACCTGCACGACGCAGGCTGCGACATCATCACGATCACGCAGTACCTGCGTCCGTCACCGCGGCATCATCCAGTCGAGCGGTGGGTCAAGCCCGAGGAGTTCGTCGCCCACTCCGAGATGGCCGAGAAGATCGGCTTCGCCGGTGTGATGGCAGGACCGCTCGTGCGTTCGTCGTATCGCGCCGGTCGCTTGTACGCGCAGGCGATGGCTCACCACGGCCGCGAACTGCCTGCCGGTCAGGCGCATCTCGCACAGGTGGGCTCCGCGAGCCAGGAAGCCAGCTCGGTTCTCGCCCGCTTCGGCAGCTAGAAATCGGATGGGTACCGTGGTGGCAGGCAGTCCACCGCGGGGAAAGTATCCTGGTAGTCATGGCGAAGGGCAGCAAGACCGATAAGGAAGCGAAGGCGGCGGCGAAAGCCGCTCGCAAGCAGGCATCGAAGGAGCGCCGCACACAGCTGTGGCAGGCCTTCCAGATTCAACGCAAGGAAGACAAGGCGCTTCTGCCGTGGATGATCGGTGCGCTCGTCGCTCGATCGTCGTGTTCTTCGTGATCGGTCTGATCTTCGACATCCACTGGTTCCTGCTGCCGATCGGCATCCTCGTCGGTGTCCTCGCAGCGTTCATCATCTTCGGCCGTCGCGTTCAGAAGTCCGTCTACAAGAAGGCCGACGGTCAGGCAGGCGCGGCAGCGTGGGCCCTCGACAACCTTCAGGGTGCGTGGCGTGTCTCGCAGGCCGTCGCGGGCACCACCCACCTCGACGCGCTGCATCGAGTGATCGGCCGGCCGGGTGTCATCCTCGTCGGTGAAGGCAACCCCGGTCGGATCAAGCCCCTGATGGCGCAGGAGAAGAAGCGCGTTGCGCGCCTCATCGGCGACACTCCGATCTACGAATTCACTGTCGGCAACGAGGAAGGCCAGATTCCGCTGGCACAGCTGCAGAAGCAGTTGAACAAGCTTCCGCGCAACATCGACAACAAGCGGATGGACGCGATCGAAGGCCGACTTTCGGCGCTGAGCACCAAGAAGAGCGGCCCTGCGATGCCGAAGGGCCCGATGCCGGCGGGCGCGAAGATGCGGAGTGTGCAGCGCACAATGCGCCGCCGCTGAACCAACGTCCCCCAACGG
>BBEG01000451.1 GCA_001312645.1 Rhodococcus sp. JCM 9791 | reverse complement strand
CGCTGCCGTGGCTGCGAGCCCGCTTCGCCAGCGCGCGTTCGGATTCGATGAACTCGGCCAGCTCCGGCGAGTAGCACGTGAACTGCGGCGCCTCGACCGGAAGCAGGCCCTCGATGATCGCCTTCTCGCTGCCGGACAGCTGGTTCCACTTGTTCGGATGCTTGTCGACGTTCGGGGTCCACCACATCTGCGCATCGACCGGATTGCCGTCGTCACCGAGCGCGATCCCGCGGCCCTTGACCGACGTGTCGACCTCACGCCCGACAGTGGAATCGCCCCACATCATCAGCGCGCCGTCCTGCGAGAGGTTGCCGAGCGAAATACGGGTGCCGAAGTTGTCACGCGCGTTACCCGAGCGCCGCCGAACAGGGACGCATCCGGACGCTGCACCCCGAGCAACAAGCGGATACCGGCCGACCGTGCGAGCACCGCCAGATCCGCCCACGCACCGAGCGGATCGAGCTCTTTGAGCAACGCCTTCGTCTCGTCGTCGCCGGTCTTGGCCAGGCGCTGCCACTTGCCCGAGAGGATGAAGAATTCGTCGAGCACCGCGATCATCAGCGGCAGCTGCGAGCCTTCGATCTTCATCTGGTGGATGTAGGCGTTGCGGGCCATCATCTCGGTGTGCAGGGCGCGCACGAACATCGCTGCGCGCAGCGCGTCGTAGATGATCGCCCCGCACCCCGGATACCCTTCGAGTCCGTCGAGTTCGATCATCTTCGGATCGACCCCCACGAACGGGATACCGCGGCGTGCGGCTTCGGTGAGCAGTGTGCGGATCACCGAGGTCTTACCGCCGCCGGTGGGGCCGACGATCAGGCAGTGCGGCTTGTTGGAACTGGTGGACACATCCCAGAACATGATCCGGTCGGCGCTGCCGGTCGCATAGGGCAGGTGCCGCAGGTTCTCGTCGACCAGTTCCAGCGGATGGTCCACCCGGGTGGGCATGGCGGTGACCAGACGCATCACCAGGTAGCCCCGTTCCGGGTACCAGTCGGTGGTCCAGTTCCGGCCGGACTCGTGCGGGCCGGCCAACGACGCGAGCGCTTCGTCGACTTTCATCTGGAAACCCGGGGATCCGGCGTTCATCGACTTCTCGAACCCGACCCGGTACCCGGTCTCGATACCGCTGTCGTCGATGCTGTCGACGGTGACCTTCGGGCCGGAGAAGATCGACGCGCCGTCGAGCGCCGCTTGCAGAGATTTCTGTCGTTCGCTGCGGGTGTCGGGGGCTATCGGGGTGCGGGTGATGACCAGGCGGTCGCGGCGCGCGTCGTGGCGCACCGTCATCGCCCACGACTCGCTGCCACCGAACGCGGATTCGACCGAGCGGGAGAACTCCTCGAGCTGCTTGGGCCGGATCACCGCGCCGCGCGGCATCGTGATCCTCGCGCGGCGCATCGTGCGACCGCCGGCCGTCGGCGTAGCGGTGATTTTCGTGGGCAGGTGGCCGGTGCTCTGCCGGACCATCGAGTCGAGCATCTGCCTCCAGCGGCGAGCGCGGTAGCGGGAGATGTCGGCGGCGATCAGTGGGACGGTCACCACTGCCAGCGGCCACCGGTAGTCGTGCAACTGAGTCAGCGCGTCGAGCGCCGTGGCGTTGCCGGTAGCGGAGGCAACGAGGTTCGGGCTGTAGAACGCTACTGCGGCAGGCACGGCCGTCAGCGGTGAGGCGGGTACGAAGCGTCGGACACCAGTAGGCCGGTCGTCGCGGACCTGACCGCCGCGAGGGCCGGTGGTGTCGCCGAACATATCGCGCCACGCCGCGACTGCCCAGTCTTTGAGTGGGTCTGGAGTTCCGCTCACTGCCTGCGCCTTTCGCTCGTGTCGGTCTCGTTCGGGGCGAGGTTCTGTTCGTGCCCGCGAGAAGAGTTGCAGAGGGTCCCCGTTTTCACCAAGCAGGTGAACACCTTCTGCGCGCTCGGGCGGGACGATTCTGGGTGCGGGTCGTGCCCGGCCGATTGTTGTGCCGTCCAACATGTTCGAAGCGTGTCGGGAGCGAGGCGTGTTCGGCGCTCGATTTCACCGTCGCTCGAGCGCTGACCGCAGCGGTGTGCACAGTGCTCACGCATCGCTGCGGTGAGCGCTCGGCGCAGCGGTCGAGAACGCACTCACATCACGCTGCGATGAGCGCTCATTCGAGCGGTGCACACAGCAGTCGCACACCACTGAGTCGAGCGTCATTCGAGCGGTCCACACAGCGTTCGCGTACCACTGCGGTGAGCGCTCGACCGAGCGCGTGCACTCGCTCTCGCGAGCGGTGTCTCGAACGCTCATCACGGCGCTGACGCACACGATCATCGAGCGTGTGCTCAACCGGTGAATCGAGCGCTCCGGAGAGCGTCCGACGTGGGCGGTTGCGAATAGCGTTGGCTCCCGGCGGAATTCTGAGTTACACTCCCCCCAAGGAACGCCGGGGGAGTGACCCCGGAGGGTGGCCCCCGCGAACGCTTTTTCGAGCGGTCGAATCCACCGCTGAAATCCGCCCCCGAATCCATCGCTGTTTTCGAGCGCTCATTCGAGCGCCCTTCCCTGAGCTCATTCGACGCGCTCCGCGCTGTCCTTCTCCCCGGTCCGATCACCGCTCGTCGAACCCCGCTCTCGCACTGTGTGCGCACGGCGCCGGTATATGCGTACTGAGCACCCCTATGTGGCATAGAGCTTCTACCACCCCATAGGCATCCGAAATGCACCGACGAACGCAACACTTCGTGTGCGCTGAGATCGCGCGTGTGAACACCGCTGCGGCGCACCGTCAGCCGCGTCATATCTGCACCGGTTTCCGGTTTCGTGTGTCGATGCGTGTTTTTCGCGTTCGATCTGCCGTCGACCTCGGCGGATGCGGACGGTGGGCGTGTTCACCTGGTTGGGGGAATTCGCGTTGCCGTTTTACGGTCTCGGCCATCCCATCTCGGGTGTACCGACCGAACCACCACTGGAGTGTTCATGTCTCTCGCATCGAGCTTTGCCGAACTGGTGACCGCGAACGTCCCGCGCGGCGACGCGCTCGCCCAGACCACTGAGGTCAGCACCACCGGTGTCCGGGCGTGGATCGAAGACAACATCGTCTTCACGATTCTCGTGCTGATCGCATGTGTGGTGTTGATGGGTGGTCTGCGCGGCAACTTCTCGAAGGTGGTCACCGTCGGCGGTCTCTCGCTCATCGGCATGGCGTACATGGGCATCGCCACCAATCCGGACGCGGCGACCGGAATCGGCAACTGGGTGCTCGGTCTGATCGGCATCCAGGTCGCGTGAGCACCATGCGCGAGCACCGACCGACCAGCGAAGGGCACCGACCGTGATCGACAACGACGACATGCTGCACCGCGTGGATCGGCACTATCTCGGCCCGACCGGTTTCACGCTGCCGTTCCGGCTGCGCTACGCCGCGGTCGGACTCGGCGCGGTCATCTTGGTGACCGTCTTCGTCATTGCTCGCGCACTCGTGCAGGTGCCGCTGAGCTACACCTCGCTCGTGGTGATCGTCGGGGTCAGCGCGGTGCTGACCTCGAAGGTGACGAAGTACGTCAATGCCGACCGCCCGGTCCGGTCGGTGGTCAAGGCCGCGTGGAACGACCTGACCGCACCGCGCCCACCCAAACAGGGTCAGACCGTCACGGTCCGCATCCCCGCCGCTTTCCGTACCTCGCGTAGCGCACAGGACCACGACAGCGGGTTGCACTCCGGCGACCTCGTCACCCGCGACACCGACACCTCGTCGAACGAAGGGAACCT
>BBEG01000450.1 GCA_001312645.1 Rhodococcus sp. JCM 9791 | reverse complement strand
CTTGCTGTTGCTGTTCTGCGGCGGCGGCGAGCTGATCCGCGAGCGACTGGGGAAGGACGACCGGCAGGGGGGTGCGCACGGGGTGAGGTTCCTTGCCTCGGCGCACAACGGTATCGGCGAGCACCGCGTGCGCTGCCGCGACCAAGGGACCGTTCGCGGAGGCTGCTCCCGCCGGACCAGCAGCGACACAGCGGATCATCCAGCGGTAGCCGTCGATGCCGATGAACCGCATGTCTGCGTTCGGAGTGCTTCCGTGCAGCTCCCGGCCCCACGGACCGGTCTCCATGCTCACAGTGGCGTTGTCGTTGCGCAGCGTCTCGGCCAGTTCGGCAGCGACTTCACGCCACTGGCCGGGCGACTTGGGTGCGGCGTAGGCCGCGACGGTGATTCGTCCGTGCTGTGTCACCAGATGTACGGACTGCGGGTTCCCGTTGGGAGCCATCTCCACCTGGATCTGACCGCCCTGAGGAATCGGGACGAGCACCGAGCCGAGGTCGAGTCGCGAGGTTCCGACCTCGTCCTCACCGATCGCGTCGATGTCGTACGGGCCGTCGTCGGACGCTGCAGCGCCGTCGGAGTCGCCCGCGAGGGAACCCTCGATACGTTCGAATTCGTCGGTCGTCGCGTCGTCGGAGCGGTTCTTGCGTCGTCCGAACATGTCAGGACCCTTCCTTCACGAGGCCGGCGTGGCCACCACTCGAGCCGTAACCACCGGCACCGCGGGTGGTGTCGTCGAGCTCATCGACCTCCACGAAGTCGACGAGTTCGACCCGCTGCACGAGGAGCTGCGCAATGCGGTCGCCCCGGTTCACCTCGATCGCGTGCTCGGTGTCGTGGTTGATCAAGCAGACCTTGATCTCTCCCCGATATCCGGCATCGACAGTTCCAGGTGTGTTCACCACGGAAAGTCCGAACTTGGCGGCGAGGCCCGAGCGCGGATGGATCAATCCGACGGTCCCCACTGGCAACGCTACGGATATCCCGGTTCCGACGAGCACCCGATGTCCGGGTTCGATCGTTACATCGCTGGTGGCACACAGATCCACGCCCGCGTCACCTGCGTGCGCCCGTGTCGGCATGGGGACACCCGGGTCGAGACGACGCAGCGGGATGGGGGAAAGGTCGGTCACGTGCACCGAGACTACTCTCCGGATGTCCATGCCCGATCGTCAGGCGACTATCCTGGGTGCGTGTCTGATACCTCCAGCTCCGGCAGCGCCACCGGCTCGTTGACCCACACGCCGACCTACTCCGAACGGTTGTGGGTTCCGATCTGGTGGTGGCCCATCGGTATCGGAATCGCAGCGTTGCTCGCAGCCGAACTGCACATGGGCGCACCCGGGATGTACGCGTGGGTGCCGTACGCCGTACTGATCCCATTCGCCCTGTGGGTACTGGTGTGGCTGTCGCGACGGCGTGTCGAGGTCATCGACGGCGAACTCGTCGTCGAGCAGGCCCACCTTCCGGTGGAGCTGATCTCCCGCGGGGTCGTCGTCCCGGGCTCCGCGAAAAGCGCCGCGCTCGGCCGGCAACTCGACCCCGCCGCGTTCGTGCGACATCGTCCGTGGATCACGACGATGGCTCTGATCGTCCTCGACGACCCGGAGGATCCGACGCCCTACTGGCTGATCAGCACGAGACGGCCGGCGGCGCTCCTGGCCGCTCTGGGACACGGAGAGCCCTCGAAGAGCTGACCGCTCGGCCCCGCCCCACAGCACAGACTTCTACGCCGCAGCAGGAACCTTCAGGTCCATGCTGCGGCGTTTCGAAGTCGATTCAGCGCGGAGGCTTCGTCACCAGGCGCAGTCACGGCAGATCATCTGTCCGCCCTCCTCGCTCGCGAGGCGGCTCCGGTGATGCACCAGGAAGCAGCTCGAGCAGGTGAATTCATCGGCCTGTTTCGGCACCACCCGAACGGACAGTTCCTCGCCGGACAGGTCCGCGCCCGGGAGCTCGAAGGATTCGGCCGTGTCCGATTCGTCGACGTCCACTACCGCGGACTGCGCCTCGTTACGCCGTGCCTTCAATTCTTCGAGTGAGTCTTCCGACACATCGTCGCTGTCGGTCCGCCGCGGTGCGTCGTAGTCAGTCGCCATTTCCCTCTTACCTCTAGTCCTCTTACAGGTGCTCGACAGGGAACCACGGTGATGCTCCCGGCCAAGGCAACGCCCGACCGTGCGGTGAAGTTCCCACAGGTATCGGTTTGTCGTCGGTATCCCCGAAATACCCCGAGTCCGAACCCGTCGCCCTCGTCGTTGGACGACGCTCGGCCGCCGAACAATAGCCGACAGCAGAGCGGAATATGCAATCGATTCACGATTTCATCGAAATCGACCGGAAATCGTCACCAACATCACGGTGACCGTGACATTCCTGACCCGGTACGCCTCCATCGCACCGACCAACCCGCCCTCTACAGTGAACGGCGCACCGAACGCATGGCGACGAGACGAAAGGCAGACCCGCGTGGTTTCCCTGATCACCGAAGGCAGCGCAACCGATAAGCGCGGTCGGCCGTTCCATCGTCGCCGGTGGATTCCCGCCGCGCTCGCGGGTGCCGTACTCGCCGCGAGCACCATCGTGGTCTGGACCTCGGTGTTCACCACGGCGGACACCACGACGACCACGGTGGCATGCCCGGCTCCACCCACCGCACCTGCCGATCCCGAGAGCCCCCCGCCTGCCCCGCTCGGGCAGGTCGTGGACCGTTCGACCATGCTCGACATCGATCCGGCCCCGCTCGCCGCGACCCGTGTGCGGGTGTTCAACGCGAACGGTGAGCGCGGGCAGGCCTCCACTGTCGCGGCGCAGCTCAGCGACTACGGCTTTGCAAGTGCGCCGGATGTTCAGGCGGGTAACGATCCGGTGTACGTCGATCAGAACATGCAGTGCCACGGTCAGGTCCGGTTCGGTGAGAGCGGTCGCGCCGCGGCGATCACCGCCCGCCTCGTTGCGCCGTGTGCAGAGCTGATTCTCGACGATCGACAGGACGACACGATCGATCTCGCACTGGGTACATATTTCCGCGACATGACGCCGAGCGCCGACGCCGAAGAACTGTTGCGCACGTTGCGGGAGGCTCCTGTGGGCGAGAAATCCGCACCTCTCGATGTGGAACTCCTCGACGCTGCGCTCAATGCACCCTGCTGACCGCACACACAATTCGCAGAATCGGGCAAATTTCCTATTTCATCCGAATACGCCCTGATTTCGAACCGAATTCACCCTGGTTCCGGACGAGAACCCGACGACGCTGTCATGCAGGAACAGGTGCCGCCGCACCGATTTCTGCGAGCACCGCCGCGAATGCGTCCGCCACGCCAGGCGCCGCGGCGGTCATGACCTCGCCGTCGTCGCCGAATCCCGTAGGCAATCGGACTGCGGCGCCCGCTTCGGATGCGATGAGCGCACCGGCCGCCCAGTCCCAGGGATTGAGGCCGTGCTCGTAATGGGCGTCGACCCGCCCCGACGCCACCATGCACAGATCCAGTGCCGCAGCTCCGATCCGCCGGATATCTCGTACCTGCGGCAACAGGTCCGCCACCAACCTGCCCTGGATCGCCCTCCGCTCCGCGGAGTAGGAGAATCCCGTGGCTACGAGCGCAAGCCCGAGGTCGGTCACCGGCGTGCAGCGCAGCCTCGTCACGACCCCGTCGGCGTCGGTACGCGTCGCGCCGAGGCCTGCTGCCGCCGTGTAGAGATCCCCTGACGCGACGTCGACAACGCGCCTGCCACCGAGACGCCGCCCGATCC
>BBEG01000449.1 GCA_001312645.1 Rhodococcus sp. JCM 9791 | reverse complement strand
CTGAGACAAGCAGCCCCGCTGAGAACAGGACCTGCGAGATAGCAGTTGCACCCGCTACAAATCGTGCCCGTGTCCGAGCGACAGTCGTCGTTCGGACACGGGCACGCTTGCATTTCGGGGCCTTCGCTTGTGATGCCAGCCACAGGGTTGCCGCGATCGAGAGTGACATCACCAAGATCAACTACACCGCGGGATCAATTTCCCTGTGCAGCATCACAAGTCCGATATGTACGAAACATCCCTGAGTGAGACGGATCGAGGAGCGTGATTTGATGTGCGACGAGACTCGGCGTCGGCGCGGCACTGACCGCGACTCGGGGCCGCGCTCGGCCACAGCCCGAAGCTTGATTCTCGAGAGGAAATGATGACCGACATCGAGACGAAGAACTTCTTCACCGACCCCGAGTTCGTCGGGGACCCCAACCCGTACTACGACGGGATGCGCGCGAGTTGCCCCGTCAAGCGCGAGCCGCACCACAACGTCATGATGGTGACCGGATACGAGGAAGCAATCCAGGTCCTCAGCGATGAGAAGTCCTACTCCTCGTGCATCTCGGTTACCGGCCCCTTCTCGGGCTTCCCGCTCCCGGCCGAGAGCGACGACATCTCCGACCTCATCGAGGAGCACCGCCCCTCGCTGCCGATGAGCGATCAGCTCCCCACGATGGACCCGCCCCAGCATGCGGACCATCGCGGCCTGTTGATGCGCCTGATCACCCCCAAGCGCCTCAAGGAGAACGAAGAGTTCATCTACCGCCTGGCCGACAAGCTCCTCGACAACATCCTGGCCAAGGGCGAAGGCGACTACATCAGCGAATTCGCCGGTCCCTTCGCGATGCTCGTCATCGCCGACCTTCTCGGCGTACCGGAAAGCGACCATGCAGAGTTCATCGCGGGCCTGAACCTGGCGACGGAAGGCGGCTTCACTCTCGGCAGCACCGAGGGAGAGTCGATGAAGCTGAACCCGCTCGAGTTCCTCTACAAGAAGTTCGGGGAGTACATCGAGGATCGTCGCGAGAACCCCACGGACGACGTCCTGACCGGGCTCGCGACCGCGACGTTCCCCGACGGCACACTTCCTCCGGTCGACGATGTCCTACGCATTGCGGCGAACGTCTTCTCCGCCGGTCAGGAGACCACGGTGCGGTTGCTGAGCTCCGGCCTCCGAATCATCGCCGAGAATCCCGAGATCCAGCAGGCCCTCCGCGACGACCCGGAGAAGATCCCCAATTTCATCGAAGAGGCGCTGCGGATGGAGAGCCCGATCAAGGGCGACTTCCGACTCTCCAAGATTCCGACCGAAGTCGGCGGTGTCGAAGTTCCGGCCGGCACCATCCTGATGCTCCTGAACGGCGCCGCCAACCGCGACTCGCGGCAGTTCTCCGACCCGGAGGAATTCGACCTCGAGCGCCGCAACGCGCGTACCCACATCGCATTCGGCCGCGGTGTCCATGCGTGCCTGGTGCACCCCTCGCCCGTACCGAGGGACGCGTGGGTATCCAGCGCCTCCTGGAGCGGACCATCGACATCAAGCTTTCCGAAGAGGTCCATGGGCCCGAGGGCGACAGGAAGTTCGACTACCTGCCCACCTTCATCCTTCGTGGTCTGCTGAACCTCAATCTGGAATACACCGTCGCGGCAGGCGACAACAGTGGCACCGTCGCAGAGGGTGACAGCAAGTGAAGGTTCATGTCGACGATGATGCGTGCCGTGGCCACGGCTTCTGCCTCGCGATCTGTCCGGAGGTCTTCGAGCTGAGCGACGGCGGCTACGCCGTGACGCTCGTGTCCGAAGTTCCGGCCGAACACGAAGACAACGTTCGCGAAGCCGTCGCGAGTTGCCCCGAGCGCGCAATCTCGATCTCGTAGCCCCGCTCCACACCGAACACCTCGCCCGCCCTCATGGTTCCGACCGTGGGGGCGGGCGTCTTTGACGCCCTCCCGGCCGTAAACGACCGGGATTCCTACCGCGGCAACACGTGCCGCATCGGCGGGTTCCTGTTTCATCGAGTCGCGCTCCCCGCTAGGCGAGGAGACTTACCGTCTCTCCGCAGGCGTTTAACCACTCCGCACGTCCTGCGGCGTGGATGTTGATGGCAGCATTCAGATCGCGATCGTGGACCGCCCCGCATGGACACGACCAGGTGCGCACGGACAACGGTTTCGGCCCGTCCACCCTCCCACACACCGAGCAGAGCTGCGACGACGGGAAGAACCTGTTGACCTTCACGAAGGTGCGCCCATACCGGGCGGCCTTCTCCTCCAGCAACCGGGTGAACATGCCCCACCCGGCATCGTGCACCGACTTCGCCAGCCGCGTCCGCGCCAACCCGGTGACGCACAAGTCCTCGACGAACACCGCTTGATTCTCGCGGATGATCACCGTGGAGCGTTGATGCGCCCAATCCTTGCGGGCATCGGCCACCCTGGCGTGGGCCTTCCGACACGGACACGTGCCTTGGTCCGATTCTTCGATCCCTTCTCCTTGCGGGACAGGCTCTGCTGCGCCTTCTTCAACCTCCGTTCGGCGCGGCGGAAGAACTTCGGGGACTCGATCACCTTCCCGTCCGAGAGCACCGCGAACGTGGCGAGCCCCAGATCGATACCCACCTCCGCATCGCACTCCGGCAGCGGATCGTCGGACGTCTCCACGACGAACGACGCGAAATACCGGCCCGCGGCATCCTTGATGATCGTCACACTCGACGGCTCCGACGGCAGATCCCGCGACCACGCCACCTTCACGTCGCCAACCTTCGCCACATACAACTTCCGGTTGGCCCGGATACTGAAGCCGTGGCGGGTGAGCCGGATCGCCTGCCTATTGTCCTTACGAGACCGGAACCGCGGCGCCCCGACCCTGCGGCCCTTCCGCTTCCCCGACATCGAGTCGAACCAGTTCCTGTACGCGCGGCGCGCATCCTGACAGGCCTGCACCAACACCACCGACGCCACCTCGGAAAGCCACACCCGCGCCGGGGTTTTCTTCGCCTCAGTGACCACCTGTTTCTGCACGTCGGTGTCCGAGAGCTTCACCCCGGCCGCGTACGCGTCCTGCCGGACGCGCAGTGCGTCGTTGAACACCACCCGTGCACACCCGAACGACCGGGCCAGCGTGTCCTGCTGGCCCGGTGTCGGGTAGACGCGGTACTGGTATCGCAGTTGCACACCGCGACCATAAACACGACCACCGACATAATTGATGCGCTGACCCGGGCCTGATAGACCCGGGCTTGCGCGCTACGTTTCCCGCTCATAGTGTGCGGCAACCACCTTCACCTCACACCGAGGAGCGCAGATGCCCAAGGGATATGTCATCCTGACCGAAGCCATCCGGGATCAAGACGGCATGGCCGCATACAGCAAGCTCTCCGGCCCCTCGATCGTGCAGGCGGGCGCAAGGGTCCTTGCCGTCGCCGAACCCCAGGTTCTCGAAGGCGAGTGGCACGGCCACCGGACTGTCGTTCTGGAATTCGAGTCCGTCGAGGCGGCACAGACCTGGTACGCATCCGAGGACTATCAGAAGGCGCTGCCGCTGCGTCAGGCCGCTGCCGACTGCACTGCCGTGATCCTGGAGGGCTTCGGGCGGCCCGCGTCTGCCGGGTAGGCAACACACTCTTCGGGCAGCTTCTCGGCGTCGACCTGGGACTTCGGTCCGGGTCGGCGCCTTTTTCATGCCTTGTCCAACTCGACGATTGACGCCGGTCCGGTTCTATGGAAACCTAAGTTTCATCAGTGAGAGCGTCATTCTCACTAGAGAGAGTGCTCTCAGA
>BBEG01000448.1 GCA_001312645.1 Rhodococcus sp. JCM 9791 | reverse complement strand
CGCCGGGGCGCTGGCAGCGACCGCCGTCGGCGGCTGGACACCCGCGCACGCAATTCCGTTCGGATCTTCCGACGCGACGCTTCCAGCGCCGCCGTCGTTCCCTGAGGGCATCGATCTGTACCAGCAGGCGTACCAGAACTGGTCCAAAGAGATCATGCTGGACTCGATCTGGACATGCGCACCGAACAATGCCGATGACGTGGTGCGGCTGACGAATTGGCCCATGAGAACGGATACACCGTCCGGCCGCGGGGAGCGATGCACGGCTGGACGCCGTTGACGATCGTCAACGGCGCTCCGGTCGACCGGGTGATCCTCGCCGACACCATGCTCCATCTGAATTCGGTGAGCGTGAATCCGGGTGGCGACCCTGCCACCGTGACCGCCGGGCCCGGTGCGACGCTCGACGCGATCACCTCGGCATTGCAGGATCACGGACTCGGGTTCGCGAATCTACCCGCTCCCGGTGTCCTGACGATCGCAGGATCACTCGCGGTCAACGCCCACGGAGCAGCCCTTCCAGCCGATGGCGAAAGCAACGTTCCCGGACACACATTCGGGTCGCTGAGCAATCTCGTCACCGAACTCACCGCAGTCGTCTGGGACGGCAACAAGTATGCGCTGCGCACCGTCACCCGCGCAGATCCCGACATCACGGCGCTGCTCACCCACCTGGGACGGACGTTCCTGACCTCGGTGACGCTCCAGGCCGGCCCCAACTATCGCATGCGATGCCAGAGCTACACCGACATCGATTGGCATGAACTATTTTCTCCCGCAGGAACTTCCGGTCGTACATTCGAGTCGTTCATCAGCAGCACGGGCCGCGCCGAGGCCATCTGGTACCCCTTTACGGAAAAGCCGTGGATGAAGGTGTGGTCGCTCGCTCCGGAGAAACCGGCCGAGTCCCGCGAAGTCACGGGTCCCTACAACTACCCGTTCTCCGACAACGTTCCCGAGGAGATCACCGATCTGCTCGGGCAGCTGACGGCAGGAAATCCCCAGATCGCACCTCTTTTCGGTCAGACCTATTACGGAGTGACCGTTGCTGGGCTCGCCGCCACGGCATCGTCGGACATCTGGGGTTGGTCCAAGGACCTGCAGTTCTACATCAAGGCGACAACGTTGCGTCTCACCGAAGGCGGCGGCGCGGTACTGACGAACCGGGCCAACATCGCCAATGTCATCCACGATTTCACCCAGTGGTTCAACGAACGGATCGAGCACTACCGTGGGCTCGGTCAGTATCCGCTCAACGGGCCGGTCGAGATTCGTTGCTGCGGCCTTGATCAGGCGGCCGATGTGCGCGTGCCGTCTGCGGGGGCACCGACCATCTCGGCGACGCGTCCACGCCCGGACCAGCCCGAGTGGGACACCGCGATCTGGCTGAACGTGCTGGGAGTTCCGGGGACACCCGGCATGTTCGCGTTCTACCGCGAGATGGAGCAGTGGATGCGTCAGCGCTACAACGGCGGTGACTCGACGTTCCGCCCCGAGTGGTCGAAGGGCTGGGCGTTCGGCCCCGACCTGCCCTACACGGACGAGCAGATCATCACCCAGGGGCTGCCCGACACCTACCGCGAAGGTGTGCCGGCGGACGAGAATTGGGATACCGCGCGGGCGGTGTACAACCGGCTCGATCCGCACCGCGTGTACAGCAACACCTTCATCGACCGCCTGCTCCCCTGAGCCGACCGTTCCCACTCGACCCGACCGAGGTTCACGAGGTTTGTTAGGGTTCGCAATTATGCGAAGCCTTCGACATGTGATCGGTGCAGCAACGATTCCCCTGCTCGTCGTGGCGGGCGGTGCGACATTCACGGGTACCGCGTCGGCATTGCCCGACACCGGATCCGTCATCGCACCGTCCGGCTCCGACACCGAAGTCACGTTCGACGCCTCCGGGACCACCTTCCACGGCAGCCTTCGCAGCCCCGACGGCGAGGTCAAGGGCGCCGCGCTGCTGTTGCCGGGCAGTGGAGTCACCGATCGCAACGGCAACCAGGCACCGATGATGGTGGCCGATACCCTGCTTCGTGTCTCCGAGTCGCTCGCTGCCCAAGGCATCGCCAGCCTGCGCTTCGACAAGATCGGCGCGGGCGCCACCGGCCTCGGTTCATACGCACCCGAGACCGGCAACGTCTACGGATTCACCGATCAGTCGACCATGCACAGGCCGCTGCCGAGCTGCTCTCCGAACGCACCGGGTTCGGGGTCGACGACATCCTCGTCATGGGACACAGCGAAGGGGGCCTGACCACGCTGGCGCTCGCAGAGCGCGGCGTCGGCGACGGCTACGGGTTGCTCGCACCGCTGTCGATGCGTTACCTCGACCTGCTGGGTGGCCAGCTCGAGTCCATCGCGCACTCGGGGCAACTCGCCGACGCCGACGCCGAGGCGCTGCGCAACGACATTCCCCGTGCCGTCGAGTCCCTCCGCACCACCGGCACCGTCCCCGAAGATCTGAGTCCGATCATGGTGCAGTTCGGCTTCAACGCGTACAACGCGACGTTCCTGGCCGAGGCCGACGCGCTCAACCCGCCGGACCTTGCCGCATCGCTCCCGGACGGCACCCCGGTCCTTCTGACGTGTTCCGACAAGGACCTCAACATCAGCTGCGATCAGATCGAGCCGCTGCGGGCCTCGCTCGAACACACCGATCTGCAGTTCGGACACTTCACCACGGCCAACCACACCCTCGAAGAACTCGGCCCGCTGCCCGCCGGCATCGCCGACGGGCCGGCACTGCTGCCCGCGTCGACCGAGTTCGCGACCGCAATAAACGGATGGGCCGCGCAGCGCGGAGCATGATGTCTCAGCGACTGACGGCCTTCTTGTAGCGACGGATCGCGAACGGCACGAACACGACCAGCATCAGAGCAGTCCACAACAGTGACGCAATGATGGGGTTCTGCAACGGCCACACCTCGTACCGGCATCATCGGATTGGTGTTGCCGAACAACTCGCGGACGGCCTGCGTCACCGCCGACACCGGGTTCCATTCGGCGAACGTGCGCAGCACGGGTGGCATCTGCGACGTGTCGACGAATGTGTTGGCGATGAACGACAGCGGAAAGATCACCATGAAGCTGGCGTTGTTGAACACCTCGGGCGTGCGGATCCACATGCCCACCACAGCCATCAGCACGACAGGGCATAGGCGAACAGCAACAGCAGGAGGTATCCGGCGAGCGCCTCGAGGGGCGAGGAGTTGATGCGCCAGCCGACCACCAGGCCGGTCAGCGACATGACCACCAAGCTCACGATGTTGATGAGCACGTCGGTGGAGGTGCGGCCGATCAGCACCGCAGACGGTGCCATCGGCAGCGTCCGGAATCGGTCGATGATGCCCTTCTGCAGATCTTCGACCATACCGAGGCCCGTCCACGTGGCTCCGAAGATCACGGTCTGAGTGAACACGCCGGCGATGAGGAACTCCCGGTACGACGTACCGGGGATCTGGATCGCGCTGCCGAAGACATACGCGAACAACAGCACGAACATGATCGGCGACAGCGTCGTGAAGACGATCAGGTCCGGAACGCGCTTGATCTTGATCATGTTGCGTTTGGCGATGGTCAGGCCGTCGGATGCGGTCATCTGCAAGGTGTTCACGTCGTCGTCTCCTCGATCTTCTCCTCTGCCTCATGGCCGGTCAGGGTGAGGAACACGTCGTCGAGGGTGGGTCGGCGCAGCGTGACATCGGTGACCCGCACCCCGGCCTCGGCGACCCGCCCGAGTGCCGCAACGAGGAGTTCGGTGCCACCGGTGGCGGG